>NZDS01000218.1 GCA_002690215.1 Rhodospirillaceae bacterium
CTCATGGCGTATCCTTCCTTCGTGGAAATGGCGACTTCAGCATCGCCAGGATACGCCGCCCTTACATCAGGCCGTCACCAACTTTCGGGTATAGCTCGAAACTGAATGCCACCTACGGCGAACAGCCAGTCGGCATGGGCCTGGCCAACAACGGCACAATGCTGGAAATCGCCACTTCGGGCGAGGGCTCCTGGACGATTCTGGTGACCCGGCCCGACGGCGTCTCCTGTGTGGTCGCCACCGGCGAGGCCTGGGAACGCGTACCGCTACAGACCGTCAACAGCCCCAGCGCCTGAATCGCTTGGGGTGACTGAGCCCCCCCCCTTACTCCCTATCGCGGAACCTATTCGTAATCGGATAGCGCCGGTCGCGGCCGAAATTTCGGCGCGTGATCTTAACGCCGGGTGGTGACTGGCGGCGCTTGTATTCCGCTATATACAGCAAGTGTTCGATGCGGTGCACGGTGGCTTCGTCGTGGCCGCGGGCGACGATTTCGGGCAACGCCATTTCGTTCTCGATGAGGCAGCCGAGGATGTCGTCGAGGGCATCGTATTCGGGCAACGAATCCTGATCGGTCTGGTCGGGGCGCAACTCGGCGCTGGGCGGTTTGGTGATGATGCGCTCGGGGATGACGCGGCCCCGGGGGCCGAACGCGCCGACCGGATGGTGCTGGTTGCGCCACTGTGAAAGCGCGAACACCATGGTCTTGTAGACGTCCTTGAGCACCGAATAGCCGCCGCACATGTCGCCATAGAGGGTGGCGTATCCCACCGACATCTCGGACTTGTTGCCCGTCGTCAGCAGCATGTCACCGAACTTGTTGGAAAGCGCCATCAGCACCAGGCCGCGCAGCCGGGCCTGGATGTTTTCCTCGGCGATGTCGGGCTGGCAGCCGGCGAAGGCCGCGGCCAGCATGTCGTCGAGCGCCGCCACGCCGGGCACAATGGGAATCTCCTCGATGCGCGCACCCAGCATGGCGGCGCATTCGCCGGCATCGAGCAGGCTTTCCTCGGAGGTGTAGACCGACGGCATCATGACGCAGCGCACACGCTCCGGGCCCAGCGCGTCGGCCGCCACGGCCGCGGAAAGGGCCGAATCGATACCGCCTGAAAGCCCCAGCACGACGCCGGGAAAGCCGTTCTTGTCGACGTAGTCCCTGAGCCCCACCACCATGGCCTGGTAGACCGCCTCGAGGCCCTCGGGCGGATCATCGATGGCGCTTTCGGCGCAGCTCCAGCCCCCCTCGCCGCGCTGCCACGCGGTAGTGGTCACGGTGCTTTGCCAGGCCGGCGCCTGCACCTTGCGCACGCCATCGCCGCTCAGCACGAACGAAGCGCCGTCGAAGACCAGCTCGTCCTGGCCGCCGACTTGGTTGACGTAAATCAGCGGTCGGCCGCTGCCCTTGATGCGTTCGACCATGAGACCGACGCGTTCGCTGAACTTGGCGGCATCGAAAGGCGAGCCGTTGAGCACCACGAGGATCTCCGCCCCAGCGGCCGCCAAGGCATCGACCGGCGTCTGGGTCCAGACGTCCTCGCAAATCAGCACGCCCAGCGAGACCCCGCGAAAGCTGACCGGCTCGGGCTGAGGCCCGACGGCAAAGACCCGCTTTTCGTCGAAGACGCCATAGTTGGGCAAATCGGTCTTGAGACTGACAGCCGAAATCTTGCCGCCGTCGAGCAACACCGCGGCGTTATATAGCAGCCCGTCCTGTCGCCAGGGCGTGCCCAGCAGTACGGCCGGCCCGCCATCGCCGGTTTCGCCGGCCAGGGCCTCGATCAAGGCCTCGATGCGGTCCTGAAAGGCCGGCTTGAGCACCAGATCCTCGGGCGGGTAGCCGCTGACCACCAGCTCGGGCGCCACCACCAAATCGGCGCCCGCCGCGGCCGCTGCTTGCCGCGCTTCGCGCACCAGGGAGACGTTGCCCTCGAGATCCCCGACCGTGGGGTTGAGTTGGGCCAGCGAGATCGTCAGTGCCTCTGTCATGGGGCCTGTTTAGCGCGCGCCGCAGGTCCAGACAACCAGACAACCGACTGCTATAAACTCATGACAACATAACAACTCACGCCCACGAGGACCCGATGCGCAACACCAACCGTCGAGTAACCCTGGCTGCCCGCCCTTCGGGCTATCCCAAGACCAGCGATTTCGCCCTCGTCGAGGACGCCATCCCCGAGCCCGGACCGGGCCAGGTGCTGGTGCGCAACCACTACCTTTCGCTCGATCCCTACATGCGCGGACGCATGAACGACGTCAAATCCTACGTGCCGCCGGTGCAGATCGGCGAGACCATGGTCGGTGCCACGGCCGGCGAGGTGACCCAATCCAACGCGCCGGGCGTGGCGGTCGGCGATTTCGTCTCGGTGCCCGGCGGCTGGCAGGACTACAGCATCGCCAGCGCCGGCGAGGCCTTCAAGCTGGACCCGGATGCGGCCCCCATCTCGACAGGATTGGGAGCACTGGGCATGCCCGGCATGACAGCCTATTTCGGGCTTTTGGACCTGGGCCAACCCAAGCCCGGCGATACCGTCTTCGTCTCCGCGGCTTCCGGTGCCGTGGGTGCCGTGGTGGGCCAGATCGCCAAGATGGCCGGCTGCCGCGCCGTGGGCAGCGCAGGTTCGGACGCCAAGGTGGCGTATGTTCTGGATGAACTCGGCTTCGACGCCGCTATCAACTACAAGACGGCCGACCTGGGCGCCGCCATCGACGCAGCCTGCCCGGACGGCATCGACGTCTACTTCGACAACGTGGGCGGTGCCATCACGGATGCCGTTTTTGAACGCATGAATATGTGGGGCCGGGTTTCGGTCTGCGGTCAGATCTCGCAATACAACCTAACGCAAGAGGACCTGGGTCCCCGGAATTTGCGCTTTTCGCTAGTCAACCGGATCAATATCCGGGGCTTCATCGTCTTCGACTTCATGGCCCGCTACGGCGAGGCCCGCAGCCGTCTCACTCGCTGGTACCAGGAAGGCAAGTTGAAGATCCTCGAGGACGTCACCGACGGCCTGGAGAACGCCCCGACAGAACTCATCGGGCTGTTGCAGGGCGACAACTTCGGCAAGAAGTTGATCCGTATCGTCAACGAATAGAGGTTGCCAATGGCAGAGCGATTCAAGGAATACAAAGTCGTTCACATCGTCGAGGGCGGGTGCGGCACCGTATTAGTGGGCGCCTCGGGCATCCCCATCAAAAAGCTCGAGGCAGAGCTGAACGAATTGGCGGCGGAAGGCTGGCAAGTCGTCTTCCAGGTCATCGAAAGCAAGCGGTTCATGCTGTTCTGGACCCGCGAAGCCGTGCTGGTGACGCTGGGGAGGTAGGGTTGGCGACATCCAACCCAAAACGACAAAACACCCCCTCCCTACCCTCCCCCTCGCAGGGGGAGGGGAAGAATGCGACGGCTGTCGACCACTCCCTCCCCCGAAACGGGGGAGGGTGAGGGAGGGGGAACCCACCATGCAGTCCCTGCTGCTCCGGCTGATCGTCTGGTATCGGCAGCGCGGCGGCGGCAGGGTGATCGGGGTGGATTGCAATTTCACGCCGACCTGTTCCGTCTATGCCGCCGAGGCCATCGAGCGCTATGGCGCCTGGGCCGGCCTGAAGCTCGCGTTGGCCAGGGTGCGACGCTGCCACAACCGCGATCAGGTCGGCCGGCTGGCGGATCCGCTGCCGTGAGTTGGTTCGACTTCACCGCCGACGACGAGCCCCTGAGACAACGAGAGGAGGACCTCAGAGCCCGCCTCGGCCAGTTATCCGACGGCCAGCGCAAAACCTACTACCAAACCTACAAAAAGGCGCTGCGCGATCCCGATACCTATGCCGTGCTGGTCTACAGCCTGGGGTTCGGGCTCCATCATCTCTATCTCGGGCGCTATCTCAGGTTCGCGCTGGATTTCATGACCTCGGTGATTTTCTACATCAACATCATCGCCTGGCTTTTCAGCGGCGAGTTCTTCTCGCTCTGGCTCAGCATTGTCTGCCTCGCCTACAACGTGTTCGATTTTGTGCACAGCCTGTTTTGGTCGCAGCGCATCGTGGCGCTATACAACGTGAAAACCGGCGAACGCCTGGCCGGCAGAATAGAATCCGGTGTCGTCAGGGATGCTTGAACACCGGCTCACCCAACCCTGCCAAGTTCAATTTTGCGAATACCAAGTTCCCCGGCCCGCGCCATGACGTATCAGGTGACCGTGATGCTTGAGCGCCTTGATATGGTCTTTGATCGTATTGCGGCTGGCACCGGTCGCCCTGGCGGCATCCCCGACAGTGACGCGCCCATACTCTCGGGCAATTTCGAGGATTTGGACCGATAGTTCAGGCAGCCTGCCGAGAAGCAACCGTTCGCGTTCAATCTTCTTTTCAAGGCTCCTCTTTTGCCGCTGCAGGGCAATCAGGAAATAGCTGACCCAGGGTTGCCAATCCGGCGCGTCCGTGCGGATCGTGCTCTGGGTTTGACGAAGTGCCAAGTAATAGGCGTCCTTGTCTTGCTCGACGATGCTCTCGAGGGAGCCATAGGGCACGTATGCATAGCCGGCCCGTAGCAACAGCAAGGTCGTCAGAATACGCGACAGACGGCCGTTGCCATCTTGGAAAGGGTGGATTTCCAGGAAAACGACGACGAAGATGGCGATCACCAGAAGCGGATGAACCACACCGCGCTTCAGGTGCGAGTCGGTCCAGCCGATCAATTCCGTCATCTTCTTTGGTGTATCGAAGGGTGTTGCCGTTTCAAGGACAATACCCAGGCTTTTTCCATCAGGGCCAAATGCCTCAACATGGTTTGGCAGGATTTTGTAGGTGCCGCGGTGCCTTTCGTCCTTGGTGGCGTATTTCAGGAGATCGCGATGCAGCTGCCGAACATGGTTTTCGCTGAGATCGATCTCCTCGAAGCTCTCAAAGACGGTTTCCATGGCATCCGCGTACCCCGCCACCTCCTGTTCGTCACGGGTTGCGACGGGTTTGACCTCGATGTTGGAGAGTAGCTGTTCGATCTCACGGTCGCTGAGTGTGGCGCCTTCGATTCGGGTGGATGAGCCGATACTCTCGATGGTGGCGACGCGGCGCAGGCTCGAAAGCCGCTCGGGCGCAATCCGGCCGATGGCTCGCCAAGTTCCCTTGAATTCGTCGATCTCGGCGATGAACCCGAGAATTTTGGTGGTGATCGTCAAAGTTGATGTGTTGAGCGCGGCATCCATTTCAGCATCCATTTCCATCCAATAATAGAATGGCATGCCGCCGGGCGATTGTCCATCCAATTTCATCCAATTAGAAATAAATTCACGATACCGAAGTATATCTTATTGAAATACAATAATTTTTTGTCGATTCAGCCGCCGCTACGACCGCTCAAGCAGGAACTCGCGACCGACCTTGACAACAGGCTCGTCGTCGTAGGCCACGATGTCAGCGGTGGCATAGGTTTCGGCCCAGTTCTCGGGCAAGTACGAACCCGTGCCGACGACGTCGATGGGCGCAGACACGCTGGCCATGACCTCGCACTTGGTGGTTCCGAAGCCCGAGCTGGCGACAATCTTCACACGATTGAATCCGGCCGCATCCAACCGCTCGCGCAGGTGAAATATGGAGGCCGCCGAGACGCCGGTGCCGACCAAGCATTTCAGTTCGTGTTCGGTGCGGTACTGCTTGACGGCCATCGGCGAATGACGTTCCAGCACCTCGTAGGAGGCCTGGGTATCGAGGCCCTCCACGAAACGACCGCCGTGGGTATCAACGCGCACGCTGAGCCGGCCCGCCGCCGCCAGCTCCGGGAAGCGTCGGCAAACGGCCAGCGAATCGCTGACCTCCTGGCCATAATAATCGATCAGAACCGTGAGGTTTTCTTCGGGAAAGGTCTCGTGGAACATCTCGGCCGCCCTGAGCGTCGAGCCGGCGTAGCCGATTAGCGCGTGGGGCATGGTGCCCAGCCCCTTGTCGGCGCCGAAGTAGTGCGCCGTGGCATCGGTGGCGTTGCCGATGAAACCCACCGCTCCGGCATGCTTCTGCGCCGCCTTGGATCCCACGCTGGCGGCGTAGGCCATTAGCTCGGCCATCTCGGATCCGGCACAGTGGCGGGCATCGAAGGCGATGAAGGCGGTCTTGGGCAGGTCGCAGCACATGACGTAAGCGTTGTAGGCCGCCACGCAGGGCGCCCCCAAGAGCTGCAGATAGAGGGTCTCCAGATCGACCAGGTGATAGAACGAGCCCGAGATGTAGACCAGCGGCTCGCCGCCACCGACGCGGTCGCCTTCCTCGAAGCAGAGCTTGAGGTCGAACTCGACGCCGCGCTCGCGCGCCACGCCTTGCAGCCAGTCCACCATCAGGCGCGGCGTGAACAGCACCGGGCGGCGCATGAACACGGCATAGGTGACGCGGCGGTCGCCGAAGCGGCCGACGGTCTCCTTGGTGCGCCAGAAATACTTGTCCGTGAGGCGCCCGATCTGGTCGTCGCGCAGCTTCGACGACGGCGGCAGGCCGTTGACGGCTTCAGACACGGCTAAAATGCCTCGACGATGTTGGCCCCTTTGGACCTGGTGGCGCCGTTTGCAGCACGCCGCTTCTTCAAGCTGTCGGCGATCAAGAACGCGAGCTCCAGGCTTTGCGAGGCATTGAGCCGGGGATCGCAGTGCGTGTGATAGCGATCGGCCAGAGCGTGCTCGGTGATCTCCTGGGCCCCGCCCAGGCATTCGGTGACGTCCTGGCCGGTCATCTCGATGTGGATGCCACCGGCGTAGCTGCCCTCGGCCTGATGCACGGCGAAGGTGCGCTCGACCTCGCTCAGTACCCGGTCGAAGGGGCGGGTCTTGTAGCCGGTGGCCGATTTGATGGTGTTGCCGTGCATGGGATCGCAGGCCCAGACAACGCTACGGCCCTCGCGCTGGATGGCCCGCAAAAGCGGCACCAGGCCTTGCTCGACGCCGTCGGCGCCCTGGCGGGAAATCACTGTCAGTCGGCCCGGTCGATTGTCCGGGTTGAGGATATCGACCAGCCGCAGCAGCTCATCGGCTTCCAGGCTGGGCCCGGCCTTGAGAGCTAGGGGATTGCTGAGGCCACGCATGAATTCGACGTGAGCGCCGTCGAGCTGGCGGGTGCGGTCGCCGATCCAGAGCAAATGCGCCGAGGTGTCGTACCAATCGCCAGAAGTCGAATCGATCCGCGTCATGGCCTGTTCGGGACCCAGCAGGAGCGCCTCGTGCGAGGTGTAGAAATCGGTCTGGTAGACCTCCGGCACCTCGTCGTCGGCAGCGAGGCCGCAGGCGCTCATGAAAGCCAGTGCCTCGGAGATGCGATCGGCCAAGTCCTCGTAGCGCTCGCCCTGGGGCGTGTTGGCCACGAAACCCATGTTCCAGCCGTGCACCCGGTGCAGATCGGCATAGCCGCCCTGGGCAAAAGCGCGCAGCAGGTTGAGAGTGGCGGCGGCTTGGCTGTAGGCCTGCAACAGCCGCTCGGGATCGGGCGTGCGGGCCTCGGTCGTGAAATCCATGCCGTTGATGCTGTCGCCCTTGTAGCTCGGCAGCGTGACGCCGTCGCGGTTTTCTCCCGGCTCACTGCGAGGCTTGGCGAACTGGCCGGCCATGCGTCCCACCTTGACCACCGGGCAGGCCGCGGCAAAGGTCATCACCACCGCCATCTGCATGAGCACGCGGAAGGTGTCGCGGATGTTGTCGGCATGAAACTCGGCGAAGCTCTCCGCACAATCGCCGCCCTGCAGCAGGAAAGCCCGGCCCGCAGCAACCTCGGCCAGGTGGGTCTGCAACTGCCGCGCCTCGCCGGCGAAAACCAGCGGCGGATAGCGCCCGAGCTGCTTCTCGACGGCAGCCAGGGCCGCAGCGTCGGGATACTCGGGCTGGTGCGCGATTGGCAAGCCGCGCCAGCTATCGGGGGTCCAATTACGGCCCCCACTATTTGCCCCCATGACCGGCTCCTCGTGAATGTCGGATCAGCGTATACGCCCCTGGAACTGCCTTGCCAAGGTCTCTCCGTTCCGTGGGTCGTGCGTTATTCGGCGGCTTGGGCCTCCTGGGCCACGAATTTCTCCCGCATGGTGACAAATTCCTCGGCTGCCGAAGGGTGGACGCCGACGGTGGCGTCGAACTGCGCCTTGGTGGCACCGCAAGTCAGTGCCACGCCGATGCCCTGGATAATCTCGGCGGCATCGGGTCCGACCATGTGGGCGCCCAGCACGCGATCCGACTTGGCATCGACGATCAACTTCATCATGGTCTTTTCTTCACGGCCGGAAAGCGTGTGCTTCATGGGCCGGAAGACGGATTTGTAGATGTCGACGTCGAAGCTCTCGCGCGCCTCTTCCTCGGTCAGGCCGGCGCAGCCGACGCTGGGATTGGAAAAGACGGCCGAGGGCACGAAGCGATAGTCCATTTGCCGTGGCGTGCCGCCGTAGACCGTGTCGGCGAAGGCCCTGCCCTGGTTGATGGCCACGGGCGTCAGGTTCATGCGGTCGGTGACGTCACCGAGGGCGTAGATGTTGTCGACCGAGGTGCGGCCCCAGTCGTCGACGACGATGGCTCCGTTGCGGCCGGTCTCGACGCCCATCGCCGCGAGGCCAAGGCCCTGGACGTTGGGCCGACGCCCAGTGGCGTACATGACAAGATCGGTCTCGATGACTTCGTCCCGGGCGGTGGTGACGACAAAATGCCCGTCTCGACGATCGATGCGCGCCACTTGGCAATCGACGCGCAAGTCGATGCCCCGGCCCAGCATCTCGCGGGCCAGGGCGTCGCGCACGTCGCGGTCGAAGCCACGCAGGATCTGTTCGCCGCGGTAAAGCTGGCTGACATGGCTTCCCAGGCCGTGGAAGATGCCGGCGAATTCGACGGCGATGAAACCGCCGCCGACCACCACTACGCGCTCGGGCAGCGTCTCGAGATGAAAGGCCTCGTTGGAGCTGATGGCGTGTTCGATACCGGGCACCTCGGGCGTCCAGGGCCGGGCGCCGGTGGCGATGAGGATAGTCTCGGCTGTTACGCGGTTCTCGCCAATGACGATGGTGTGTGCGTCCTCGAGCTCGGCCCGGCCTTCGATAAGGCTGACGCCTGCGCCTTCCAGCATGCGCAGATAAATGCCGTTGAGGCGGTCGATCTCGCGGTCCTTGTTGGCGATCAGGGTGGCCCAGTCGAAGCGCGCGCCCTCGACCTGCCAGCCGTAGCCCGCGGCGTCCTCGACGTCCTCGGCGAAATGGGCGCTGTAGGTCAGCAGCTTCTTGGGCACACAGCCACGGATGACGCAAGTACCGCCGACCCGATATTCCTCACAGATACCGGCGCGGGCGCCGTGCACGGCGGCGCGGCGGCTGGCCGAGACACCGCCCGAGCCCGCACCGACGACAAAGAGATCGAAATCGTATGCGCTCATCAAATGCCACCCATGCAGAGGTATTTGACCTCGAGGAATTCCTCGATGCCGTATTTCGAGCCTTCGCGGCCGATGCCCGATTCCTTCATGATGCAGGTGCCGTCGACATGGCACTGCTGGCGAAAAAAGTTGTTGTCAGTGAGCTTCATGGGTCCGCTGCTCCCGGCACGAAAAATCGGGCTGCGACCTTATCACATCGCCGACAGCGCCAGGTCCAGACCTTGAATATGGTGCGCTGATACCCAAATGCACAACGATCGCGTCGGCAGCGAAGAGGCGGGGCGGCTTGATGATCGGCAGTTGGTTGCGCGTGCCCACAGATACCCGCTGGCCTAGTGCCCCGTTGGACAGCGAATCTAGGTGCCACTAAGATGCCGACGGCGGTCATTGGGGTCAGAAACATCGTGGCTGAATCCGGCGTCGAACGCAGGCTGACGGCTATCCTTTACGCCGACGTGGCCGGTTACAGCCGGCTCACCGGCGACGACGAGGAAGCCACCCACCAGACGCTCCGGCGTTATCTCGATAGTATTAGCGAGGCCGTCAGGAACGGCGGCGGCCGGGTTGTCCACTACGCCGGAGACGCCGTGCTGGCGGAATTTTCCAGCGTCGTTTCGGCGCTCACTTCGGCAGTCGCCATTCAGGCCGACCTGAGCCTGCGCAACCAGGACCTGGCGCCCGAACGGCGCGTCGAATTCCGCATCGGCCTCAACCTCGGCGAAGTGATCGTCGACCAGGGCGACATCTACGGTGACGGCGTCAACGTGGCCGCCCGCCTGGAAGCCCTGGCCGAGCCCGGCGGCATATGCCTCTCGGGCGAAGTTCACCGCCAGGTCGAGGGCAAGGTCGATCTGGGCTTCGACAACCTGGGTCCCAAGCAGGTCAAGAACATCGCCAAGCCGGTCCAGGTTTTTCGCGTGCGTCCGGCCAGCAGCGCCGCCACCCCACCAGCCGGCCGCAGCTGGTGGCGCTGGGCGGCAGCCGCGGTCGTTGTGTTGGCCGTTGCCGGCGCCGCCGCGCTTTATTTGGGCCAGACGCCACTGGATTCCGAACCCCCACCGCCAGCCACCAGCGCCGGCGAAAACCCCCTGGCCGGGCCTTCGCTGGCCGTGCTGCCGTTCAGCGACGCCAGCGCCGAGGCCGGGCAGGAATACTTCGCCGAGGGCATCGCCGAGGACCTGATCACCGACCTCTCCAAGGTGCCGGGCCTTTTCGTCATCGCTCGCAATACCACCTTCGCCTACCAGGGCCGCAAGGTGACGGCGCAGCAGGTGGCGGCCGATCTCGGCGTGCGTTACGTCCTCGAAGGCAACGTTCGCCGGGCCGGCAAGCAAGTGCGCATCAACGTGCAGCTCGCCGACACGGCCTCTGGTGGTTTGCTCTGGGCCGAGCGCTATGACGGCGCGATGACCAACGTTTTCGCGCTCCAGGACGAAATCGGGCGCAAGATCGTGGCCGCCCTGAAGGTCAAATTGCCGGGGCGCCAGCAGGCCCTGCAACGCCGCGGCGAAACCCAGAGTCCCGAGGCCTACGACGCCTTCCTGCGAGGCTGGGGGCACTATCGTCGCGGTGGCGGCGTCGAGCTAGCCAAGGCGCTGCCTTTCCTGCAGCGCGCCATTGCCCTCGACGCAAAATTCGGCCGCGCCCATGCCGCCCTGGCGGCGGTTTATTGGCAGGGTCGGGGCCAAGGCCTGGCGGCGGCCTTGGAGATCGAGCCCAGCGAGCTCGACCGGCGCGCCGAGCGGCATCTTGAGCAGGCCCGCAAGCAACCCACGGCCCTGGCCCACCAAGTTGCGTCGCGCCTGCTCTCGGCCCGTGGCGAGCACACCTTGGCGATCACCGAGGCGGAAACCGCCATCCAACTGGATCCTGCCGATCCCGCCGGCTTCAGGGCGCTGAACGCAGCCCGTCGGGCGGCTGGCCAGACAGCCGCCGAGAGCTTCCGATGAGGCGCCCGCAAATGACACCAGGCCTACGCCTTCCGGCAATGTTTATCGCCCTTTGGGTCGGCTTCTCGGTAGCGGCGGCAGCCGGTCCCGTGACGCTGCCGGAATTCGGCCGCAGCTTCGAATTCACCTGCGGCGGCAAGGGTTGGAGCGAAAACCATCTGGCCCTGATCGCGACACTGAAGTCCATCGACGGCGATATCGCCCGGATCGAATTGAGCGAAGACGGCAAACCCTTCACCTGGTTGGTTCCCACTGCCAATTGGGTGCTCGCTTTCTTCACCAAGGAATCAAAAGGGAAAAGGACGGTCGAGCGCTTCATCGACTGGGGTTCGCTATCTTTTGCCGAGCTTGCGGTGGGCGAAAAGGTGTCGGCTTGGGTGCGGCAGAGTGATTCTCGTTATGGCCGCAGCCGCTGGAAGTGGTCGGCCAAGATCATTGACAAAACCACCGCCCGAACGCCTGAAATCGGCGCTCTCGAAGTTTTCGTCATCGAGGAAGACAAATTCTCGGCCGAGTGGGATCAAAGCAACAAGACAATTATCCACTATTCGCCGACCATCGGTTTCATCACTTACTGGAAGGAAGTGCACAGCAACGGCCAGGAGATGGAATGCCGAATGACCACGCCGGCCGTTACATTTACCGGGAAAGAATGATGCTGCTTCCCGGCCTGCGAGTTCTCCTCCCCCTCGCGCTTCTGACCGCCTGTGCCACCAGCCCGGAGCCCCGTGACGTGAGCGACAAACCCTACCACCACACGCCCACCGGCTTCCGCAACGCCGAGGGCAGCCCGCGGCGCGCAACCACGCACGGTTTTAGCGACCGCATGAAATTCCTTTGGAAGCGCATCATCATGCAGCGCGAGACGCCTGAGATCCCTGCGGACCATGTGCTGCCGCGCCAGCAGGCGCTGGCCGACCTGGCCGCCCACACTGCCAACCCCACGATCACTTGGTTGGGCCACGCCGCCTTCCTCATCCGCATGGGTGGCAAGAACGTACTCACCGATCCCTACCTCAAGAAATACGCGTCGCCCCTGGGGCCGCTGGGGCCGGCCCGCTATGCCGGCCCCGGCCTGAAGGTGGCCGAGTTGCCGCCCATCGATGTGGTCATCGTCTCGCACAACCACTACGACCACCTCGACGAGGCGACCATAGAGGCACTGCCGAACAAGGACCGCATCACCGTGCTGGCGCCGTTGCGGCTCGGAGATTTCTTCCGCGAGCGCGGCTATAAAAACGTGCGTGACGTCGACTGGCACGACAAGGTCACGTTCGGTGAGCTCAGCGTCACGGCACTGCCCGCCGTGCACTGGTCGCGCCGAGGGCTCAATGACATCAACCAGACGCTATGGATGGGGGCGATGCTGGAGGCCGACGGCCGGCGCCTCTATTTCTCCGGCGACACCGGCTATGGCCCGGTGTTTGGAGAGCTAGGCCGGCGTTACGGCCCCTTCGATCTGGCCCTGGTACCGATCGGCGCTTATCGCCCGGTGTGGCTGATGAAAACCTCCCACACCAACCCCGAAGAGGCCGTGCAGCTGGGCCGCGATCTCAAAGCGCGGACGCTCCTGGCCCACCACTGGGGCACGGTGGTGCTGTCGGACGAGCCCCCTTTCGAGCCGCCCCAACGCTTCCGCGCCGCCGCCCGGGCCGCCGGCTTCGACGACGACGACGCTTGGATCATGAAGATCGGCGAAACCCGGGATCTGCCGGCCGCAAAATAGGGGTTGACCAGGCATGAGCGCCATCGCATTCGATATTCCCGAGGAAATTCAATCGGTCGCGGAAGGGCTCACGGCTTTTCTGGACGCTGAGGTCGTTGCCCGTCATCAGCAGCACCACGAGCTGCTATCGAACGCGCGCCATACCTATGACGAGGATGGGCGCTATGTGCCGGAGGTGGTGGCGCTGATCCGCGAGGTGCGCATGGCCGCCGCGGAAGCCGGTTATTACAACATGTGCGTACCCGAGAATCTGGGCGGCGCCGGGCTCGGCAAGCTGGCCTACTATGTCTGTTGGCACCGGGCCTTTCATCACTGTGGCCCGCAGAACTGGCTGACCGTCTATGCCGTCAGCCATTGGGCCTTCGGGCCCAGCCCTGTGCTGGCCAAGGTAACGCCCAAGGCGCGCGACGAAATCCTCACCGACATGCTGGCCGGACGCACCTCGATGTGCTTCGGCCTGTCCGAACCGGGCGCCGGCTCCGATGCCGCCATGCTGCGCACCAAGGCGGTTCCCGACGGCGACGGCTGGCGCCTCAGCGGCCGCAAGATCTGGACCACCAATTCCCCCATCGCCGACTATTGCATCGTCTTCGCCATCACCGATCCAGAGAAGGCCGCTGCCCGCAAGGGTGGCATCAGCGCTTTCCTGGTGCCGACCGACGCCGAGGGTTTCGAGATCGAAAGCATCATCCGCATGCACGGCAATGTCGGTGGCGATGAGGCTCAATTGGTGTTGGAAGACGTAAGGGTCGAGCCGCACCAGTTGGTCGGCGATCTTCACAACGGTTTCGGTACCGCGCTTCTGGGCGTGTCATTGGGCCGCATCTACAATTCGGCCCGGGCCACCGGCCTGGCGCGGTGGTCGCTGGAACTGGCGCTCGAATACACCAAGACCCGCGAAGCCTTCGGCCAGACGATTTCGGACTACCAGGGCGTCACCTTTCCGCTGGCGGAATCGGCCATGGAGGTCCACGCCGCCCACCTCATGGGCCTCAACGCGGCGGCGCTGCTCGACCGCGGCGAGCCGGCCATCAAGGAGCTCTCGATGGCCAAGGCGTACTCGGTCGAAGTCGGCGCCCGCGCCATCGACCGCGCCATCCAGACCCATGGCGCCATGGGCTTCACCAACGAGCTGGGACTTTCCGAAGCCTACAAGACGGTGCGCGTCATCAACGTCGCCGACGGCACCAACGAAATCCTGCGCCGCACCATCGTCCACCGCATGCTGGGTGGCGATTTGGCGCTGTAGGAACGGCAGTCCAAAACCCATCAAAAACCCATGACGTCATGGGTTTATTTTGCAGCGCAGCGAAAGCCACACCGGTTCAAACGTCAGTATTTCTGCGTCTTTTGCGGCACAACAAAATTCATGACGTCATGGGTTTTTTGTGAATTTTGCTGCGTTGCAGCGGAGTCGAAGCTAGCGGCGGGGCTTAGCGGCTGCGGCGCACGAAATCGACGAAGCGGTCGGCCCAGTGGTTGCCGTCGACTTGGCGCAGATGGGCGTAGCTGGCCAGGAGATTGCCGACCACCAGGCCGTCATGTTGGCCGTCGATGCCGTGGCCGCGTAAGACCTGGTAGGCGAAAGGGATTTCGGAGTCGAGGTTTTCCAGGCGTGAATAGTGGAACTCGTGGGCCGGCACGCTTTCGCCCGCCGTTCCGGTCAGCGGCCAGGGTCCGGCGCCAGTCTCGCGTAGTCTCACGTAACCCCGGCCCACGGGGCGCGACGTCATCACCACGTCGGCGGGCACGGCGCCGACCATCTGGCGCGTCTCGCCCTGCCAGGCGATGGAACGCGCCAGGTACATCAGGCCGCCACATTCGGCATAGGCCGGCAGGCCGGCGGCCAGGGCGGCGCGGATCGATTGACGCAGGGATTCGTTGGCCTCCAGCGCCGCCATCTGGGTCTCGGGAAAGCCGCCCGAGATGAAGAGCCCATCGCAATCCGGCAGCTCCGGGTCCGAGAGGGCATCGAAGGCGACGATCTCCGCCCCCGCCGCCTGCAGAGCTTCCAAGTCTCCCGGATAGTAGAAACCGAAGGCGGCATCGCGGGCCACGGCCAGGCGTACGTCGGGGGCCGGCGCCGCGGGTGCGGCCGGCACAGCCGGGATTTCGACATCCCCGGCACGACGCAGCAGAAGGTCGATGTCGACGTGGTCGGCGACGTGCTCGGCGATGGTTTCGATGCGGCCGTCGGGGCCTTCGGCTTCGTTGGTCGGAACCAGGCCGATATGACGCTCGACGATCTCCAGGTCGCGGTTGCGATGGACGGCGCCCAGCACCGGCACGTCGGTGTGGTGATTGACGGCGGCGTGCAGCTTGCCTTCGTGGCGCTCGCCGCCAACCTTGTTCAAGATCACGCCGGCGATGCGCAGATCGGGCTCGAAGGCCTGATAGCCGAGAATGAGCGGCGCTACGCCGCGGGTGATGCCCTGACAGTCGATGACCAGTATCACGGGCAGTCCCAGCAAGCGCGCCAGCGCCGCTGTGCTGTCGCCGCCGGCCGGGTCGATGCCGTCGTAGAGCCCCTTGCTGCCCTCGACGATGGCGACATCGGCGGCCGCGGCAAAGCGGCGGAAATGGGCCGTGATCTCGGCCCCCTCCTGGGTCCAGAAATCCAAATTGCGGCAGTGCCGCCCAGAGGCCCGGCCGAGCCACATGGGATCGATGTAGTCGGGGCCCTTTTTGAAGGTTTGGACAGTCAGGTCACGGCCTCTCAGCGTCGCCCCCAGCCCCGTGGCGATGGTCGTCTTGCCCGAGGACTTGTGCGCCGCCGAGACCAGAAAAGCGATCATGGCTCGGCCGTCGCGGCCTCCGGTTCCGGCTCGGGTTCGAGCGGCGATTCGGGCGCGGTATCGGCCAGGCTCTCGGGCAAAAGCTGCAGCAGCCCGAGGCCGAGCTGGACGATCACCAACGCCAGTGCAATGCCGCCGATACCCAGCCCGATCTCCAGACCGCTGGGCACGTACCCGTTGACCACTCCATCGAAGAACGAGCTTGAGACCTGACGCCCGGGAAACAGCACCAGCGGAAATGCCTGGCCGCCGATGATGATGACGTAGACCTGGGTCAGGCCGCCGACCACCACCAGCAGGCCGGCCGCCAGCAGTCGCCCGGACCAGGCGCCCCAGGCACCCGAGCCGCCATGGAGAAGCAGCACCAGCGGCAGCACACCGCCGATCAGCACTTGGCCGAGCCAAAACAGCGCCGTAAAGACACCGCCGTCCAGCAGAATGAACCGCTCGATGCCCGCGTGTTCGGCGGCATAGAGGTTGGTCAGGTGCTGCACCGCCGTGAAATAGAGCACCACGGCCACGAAGATCGCCTGCAGCCGCCCCAGCCGTCCCAGCAGCTCCTCCCCCAACGGCCGGCCGTCGGCGCGACAGGCGGCCAGCAGCACCAGCGTGAAGATGGCGAGGCCAAAGGAGAACGACATGACGATGAAGAGCGGCGCCATGATGGCCGCGTCGTAGGCCTGACGGGCCACCAGAAAACCGAAGATCGAACCCGTACCGGTGGTCAGTACGAGGCGCCAGAGGAAAGCGACAAGCCCTGCCGGCTTGGCGATGCGGGCCAGCCTGGGTTCCAGCAGGAACCAAAGATAGAACCCGGCGACGCCCAGGAATCCGACATAGAGAAAAATATTCCAGGCGAAAATGGACTTGAAATTGTAGGTCGTCATGGCGACCAGCAGGCGGTCGGGACGGCCGAGGTCAAGCACCAGCACGACCAGGCCACCGACCAGCAGCCCGATTGCCAGCAACGCCGACAAGGGTGCCAGCGGCTTGTAGGGCGCGCGCTGGAAGACTGAGGCTATGGAGGCCACATTGAGGGCCCCCGAAGCGGCGACGATAAGAAACACGGCAAAGACGTGGGGCATGCCCCAGACGATCTGGTTGTTCATGCCGGTGACCACGTGGCCGGCGGTTTCCATCACCAGGGCGCAAACGAGTCCGATCAGTAGTAGCGCGCCGAGGGCGAGGAAGACGGTCCAGAAGCCGCGAGTGGCAGGCAGGGATTTGTAGGTGATGCGCGGCATCACACACCCCCTCCGCGTTTTGTGGCCCCACCCCCTCCCCATCCCTCCCCCTTAAGAGGGAGGGAGAAGAAAGTGACGGCTGGTGCCGGCTCCCTCCACCGCTTGCGGGGGAGGGTGAGGGTGGGGGGATGATTGCCGTACATCGCTCAGATCCCCCTATACACAACACCCGGATCCAATCCGAGGTCGGCCCGGATCTTGGAGCCGGCACGGGCCTTGAGCTGGCGCGAGATCTCGCTTTGGGGGTCGTTGAGGTCGCCGAAGACCATGGCCTGGTGGGTCTTGGCGCAGGCCTCGACGCAAGCCGGCGTATCGCCGCGGTCGACCCGGTGGACGCAGAAGGTGCAGCTTTCCACCGTGCCCATGCCGCGCGGCGCGTGGGATTTCTGGCCCCGCACCGGCTCATGCACGAATGAGCGCGCCTTGTAGGGGCAGGCCAACATGCAATAACGGCAGCCGATGCAGATGTGCTTGTCGACCAGCACGATGCCGTCCGCACGGCGGAATGACGCGCCGGTGGGGCAAACATCGACACAGGGCGGATTGGCACAATGCTGGCACATCAGGGGCAGAGAAAAACTAGCGCCCGTGGCGCTGTCGGTGACGCTGACCTTGCGGATCCACTGGGCGTCGGTGGCCGGCCAGCCCCGGCCGTCAAGACCGTTCTCGTCGGCGCAGGCGGCAATGCAGGCCTGGCAATCGTCGGCGCATTTGCCGGCATCGATCAACAGCCCCCAGCGCACCGCCGCCGAGGCCGCGACACCGGCCGGCCGGGCCTGGGCCAGCAACGTCAGACCCGGCGCCAGCGCCAGCGTGGCAAAGGCGGCGCCGCCTTTTAGCAGGGCTCGCCGGCCCGTCATTTGGACCTCCCCGCCGTCTGCTCGGGCTTGGCCGAATGGCAGTCGAAACAGTCGATGCGCACAGCGGCAAATCCGTGACAGGACTGGCAGAAGTGCCGCGGATCGTCATAGTCCACCGGCTTGGCATCAGCGCCCCTGACGGCATGGCAGTCGAGGCAGCCCGACAGAGCGAACTTGCCGCCGCGAATGCCCAGACGCAGGGTTTGGTCGCGCTGGCGCTTGAGTTCATCGCCGTGGAAGCGGCGCATGTATTCCGTGTCGGCGACGCAGGCCTCGCCCTGGCCACGCTGCGGCTGGGGCACGGGCACTCGTTCGCCGGCCGCTGCCGGCAAGGCCAGCAGCGCCAGAAGAAGCCAAACGCCAAGCCGAAAAGACACGGCTACTCCCCAAGCCCCATCTGGATATAGCCCGAAGGACAGACGTCGGCGCAGATGTGGCAGCCGATGCAGCGCCCATAGTCGGTGTAGACGTAGCGCCCCAAGGTGCTCTCGCCGCGCTTCGAGCGTTTGACCGCGACCTGGGGGCAGTAAATGACGCAGTTGTCGCACTCGAAGCACATGCCGCAGCTCATGCAGCGCTCGGCCTCGGCCTTGACGGTTTCTTCGTCGAGGCCGGTGATACGCTCGGAGAAGTGTCCGAGCACCGCATCGGAACCGATATGGACCTCGCCGCGGCGGTTGCGCGGCACGGTGTTCCAATGGCCGAGGTAGAGCTGGTCGGCCGGGATGATCTCCTGGAACGAGCGATTCTCGTAGTTGTGAACTGCGAACTTGGCGGCGTCGGTGCCGCGCACCTCACTGGGCTCGAGCGCCTCGGGCGTCAGCTCGTCCTCGCGCAAGCGCTCGAGCAGGTCGAAATGACGCACGTCGACTTTGGGCCGGCGGCCCACTTCCTCGCCCTGCAGATAGCGTTCGATGCTCTCGACAGCCACCGTGGCCTGGCCCACGGCGGTGGTCAGAAGATGCGGATTGACGATGTCGCCGGCAACGAAGTAACCCGGCTTGTCGGGCACCTGGAAATTCTTGTCGGCATTCACCAGGCCGCGCTCGTTGGCCAGATCCTCCATGCCGCGGAAGTCGCCGATCTGACCCAGCGCCGGCACGATCAGGTCGCAGGGGATATCGAACTCCGAGCCCTCCTTGCGAACCATCTTTTTGTTGTCTTCCCACTCCACTTCGATGACGCGCAAGGCCGTGGCCCGGCCGTCGGGCCCGATCACCGCCTCGACCGGGGCCAGGCAGGTGCGGATTTCGACACCTTCCTGGCGCACGTGCTCGATCTCCATCTTGGCCGCCGGCGCCCGCTCGATGGGGCGGCGGTAAATAATTGTGACCTCGGCACCCTGGCGCTTGGCCACGGTGGCCACGTCGTGGGCCGTCTGGCCCATGATGACGTGCTCGACGCGGTCTTTCTCCGCCACGTTCTCGATGTGGCCGATGCGACGGGCCACCGCCGCCACGTCCATGGCGGTGTCGCCACCACCGATGACCAGCACCCGCTCCGCGGCATGCATCAGGCGGTTTTCGTTGAAGGCGGCGAGAAAGGAGATGCCGGAAATGACGTTGGGCGCCTCGCCGCCCGGCACCGGCAGCGCCGTGCCGGCCTGGGCGCCGATGGCCACCAGGATGGCGTCGTAGTCGTTCTCCAAAGTCTCCAGCGCGACGTCGACGCCGACACGGGTTTTGAGACGGACCTCGACGCCCATATCGGTGATGCGCTTGATCTCAGCGTCTATCACATCGCGCGGCGTGCGGTAGCCGGGAATGCCGTAACGCATCATGCCGCCCAGGTCCTCGTGGTCGTCGAAGACGGTGCAGCCGTGGCCCAGGCGGCGCAACTGGTAGGCCGCCGCCAGGCCGGCCGGGCCACCGCCGATGATGGCCACCTTCTTGCCGGTTTCCGGACCGGGCTGGCCCAGAACGAAGCCGCGTTCGATGCCGGTGTCGCCGATGAAGTGCTCGACCGAATTGATGCCGACCTGTTCCTCGACCTCGTTGCGGTTGCAGCCGTCCTCACAAGGCGCCGGGCAGACCCGGCCCATGATGGCGGGAAAGGGATTGGAGTGGGTCAGGCGGCGGAAGGCGTATTCCTGCCAATCGATATCGTCCGCCCCCTGCGCGCCCGGCTTTTCGATGCCGCGCACGATCTGTAGCCAGCCGCGGATGTCCTCGCCGGCCGGGCAACTGCCCTGGCAGGGCGGCGTGCGGTGCACGTAGGTCGGACACTTGTGCGAATAGTCGGCGATGAAGATTTGTTCATCGAGCGGCCCCGGCGCGTCATCGCCGTCCTGGTAGCGCCGCGCCGTACGCGCGGCGAGTTTGGCATCGACCTTGTCGTCCATGGTCTTTCCTCGAACCTCGTGACTACTCGCCACCGAGCTGGATGGCGTTGCTCAGCAGCTGATGCACGCCCACGATCATGTCCATGTCGTGGCCGTAGTAGGGCAGCACCTTGGTGAACTGGCTCTTGCAGATGGCGCAAATGGCCGCCAGGTGGGTAACGCCGTGGTCTTCGATCACGCGCTGCAGCGCCTGCATGCGCGGATAGGCGCCCTTGACGCGCAGCTCGGTCAGGTCGTCGGTCAACAGCCCGCCACCGCCACCGCAGCAGTAGGTCGCCTCGCCGATGGTTTCTTCGGCCATATCGACGAAGTTGTTGACCGAGGCGCGCAGGATGGCGCGCGGAATATGGAATTGTCCGCCGGCCCAGCCACCCATGCGCGAGGCCCGGGCGACGTTGCAGGAATCGTGAAACGTCACGACCTTGTCGTCGTTGGCCTCGGGGTCGAGTTTCAAGGCACCGCGTTGTAGAAGGTCATAAGTGACCTCGCAGATGTGCTGCGGCGCGGGGAAATCCTTGTCGAGGAAATCGAAGGGCCCTATCAGGGTGTTCCAGAAACTGTAGGCGACGCGCCAGGCGTGGCCGCATTCGCCCACCACCAGGCGCTTGACGCCGAGATCGAGAGCGGCCTGGCGGATGCGCATGGCGACCTCTTGCATCTGACGCTGGGAGCCGATGAAAAGGGCGAAGTTGGCGGCCTCGGAAGCAGCCGAGCTCAGCGTCCAGCTAATACCGGCTTGGTGGAATACCTTGGCGTAGCCCATCAGGCCGTCAACGTGGGGCTCGGCGAAGAAGTCGGCGCTGGGCGTAATCACCAGCACGTCGGAGCCTTCCACGTCGACGGGGATGCGTACGGTGACGCCGGTTTCCTCCTCGATGTCTTCTTCCAGGCCCTCGAGCGTATCGACCAGCGCTCGCTCAGGGAGACCCAGGTTGTTGCCGATCTTGTGCACCTTGCCGATGATCTCGTTGGAGTACTTTTGGCCCAGCCCGATGCAGTCCATGATCTCGCGCGCCGCCATGGAGATCTCGGCCGTATCGATGCCGTAGGGGCAGAAGACCGAACAGCGCCGGCACTGCGAGCACTGATGGAAATAGCGGTACCAGTCGTCCAGCCGCTCGCGCGTCAGCTCGGCCGCCCCCACCAACCCCGGCACCAGCTTGCCGGCTATGGTGAAGTGGCGACGATAGACCTGGCGCAACAGGTCCTGGCGCGCCACCGGCATGTTCAGGGGATCGCCGGTGCCGAGGAAATAATGGCACTTGTCGGTGCAAGCGCCGCATTTCACGCAACTATCGAGAAACACCCCGAGGCCACGGTTTTCCTTGAGCAACTCACCTAGCCGGCCGATGGCCTTGTCGTGCCAATCCTCGACCAGCTCGCCGGGAAAGCCCAACGCCTCCTGGTGCGCGGCCGCCGCCACGTAGGGCTGACTGTGGGCCATGGCGCCGGATTGAATTTCCGGGGTCTCGATGAATTCGCCCACCTCGGGCGTGGCGAAATCGTTCATCGTGCCGCCTCAGGCGCCCCAGGTGTCCCCGCAGCGTGACGCCGCTCGCGGGCATCGTCGGCCTGGTTGCGGCTGGGGCTGAAGAAGATGCCGGGGATATGCAGAAGCTTGGAGAACGGCAACACGGCCATCAACGCCGCCACCAGGAAAAGATGGACCAGCAGAACCGGATCGGTCGGCAGCGGCTGCCAGTCGAAACGCACCAGGCCCAGCGTGAAGGCCTTGAGCGCCACGATGTCGGTACGCGCCACGTAGCGCATGAAAAGTCCGCTCATGCCGATGGCGATGATCAGCAGCAGCATGAGGTAATCCGAAGGCGCGCTGATGAAGCGCACCCGGGCCAGCAACAAGCGCCGGGCCAGGAGGGCCAGCAGCGCCAGCACCATGGCGAAGCCGGCGTATTCTCCGAAGGGCTGCAGCCAAGTCAGCACGAATCCCACCGGCTCGACGAAATAGCGGCCGTGGCGCAGCAGCGCCAGCAGTAGCGCGGCATGGAAGGCCCAACCGAAGATCCACAGCCACTTGTTGGATTTGAAGAGGCTTTCGAAGAGCACCACTTCGCGGCCCAGCCTGAGCGCCACTCCCGAGCGTCCCAGCGGCGCCGGCATGGTGGGAATCTTGAGCGGCGCCGGCGCCCGCCAGTAGGCGACGATTTTGCGCCCCAGCCCGACGAGCAATATCACCGCACCGGCATAGAGCAGTAGGGCGAAGAATACTCCCAACCCGTTCATCACACGTCCCCGCGCAGCAGCGCCCGCTGGGCGGCGCCTAGCAGCAAAAAACCCGGCGAGCCGTCAGATGCAGCCGGTCGGTTTGGGCAGGCCGGCGATCTTGCAGGCCTGCTTGGCCGGACCGTAGGGGAACAGTGCATAAAGGTATTTGCTGTTGCCCTTGTCCTTGCCCAGCTTCTTGCCGATGGCCTTGGTCAGCACCCGCACCGCCGGTGCGATCTGGTATTCCTCGTAGTACTCGCGCAGGAAGTTGACGACCTGCCAGTGCTCCTCGGACATCTCGATCTTTTCGTCCTCGGCGATCAGGCCGGCGAGTTCCTCATTCCAGAGACCGATGTCCTGGATGTAGCCTTCCTCGTCGGCGTCGACCGTCGAGCCGTTAAGTTCATATGCCATGTTCCCCATTACCTCCTTCGTGTAGTCCGCATCATAACCATGAATGGACGGCGGAATGCTCCGCCGCCAAGTCGACGAAGCCGCCGTAGTCGACCACGGAGACGCCGTCCAGCAGGCCCTCCTCGGCCAGGCCGCGAGCGGCCAGGTCGGGACCCAGTACGTAGATCTTGAGACGCCCCATGGCCTCGCCCAGAGACCCGGCCGCAGTGCCGGCGCCGTCGGCGGCATAGACGCCGTCCTCGATCAGCAAGACGGCGGCGCCGTCCTCGGCAAACTCCAGACAGCGCTCCAGCGCCTTGCGCTCGTAGGGCGACTTGTTGACGGTATGCAGCATCGGCATGTCTTTATCCCCGCAAATCCTCTAACAACTCAATACCACGTCCTGCTCGGCCATCAGCGCCTTCAGCGCTTCGGGCTCGAGCACCTCGACCGGCACCACCAGGTCGTCTGGGATGAGCCCGCGTTCCTCCATCGAACGCCGGCAGACGTAGAGCTTTTCCACATCGTAGCCCTCCAGCGCCCGATAGGTGGGCGAGAAGTTCTTCATGTTGATGCCGCTGGTGTCCTGGCCTTTCTTGATCTGGTAAACGCCGTCATCCATGAATACGACGCTGACGTCCTGGTCGAAGGCGGCCGCGATCAGCACCATCTCCAGGCTTTCCAGCGCGTAGATGGTGCCGTAGGGCGCCTTGCGATTGACGTAGAGGAAGCGCTTGACGATGCCTTCTTCGTCGTGTTCCTCCCAAAGATCCATGTCGCTCATCGCCCTCTCCTACAAATCGAATCAGTCGCCAAAGACCACCAGGCGATCAGCCTGGATGCCGGTCTCGATGAGCTGGCCCAGCCCCGAAATGTGGAAGCCCTCGGCCAGGATCTCGTCCTTGAGGCCGCGCCTGAGACCAGCCGCCACGCAGACCACCATGTCGAGACCGTGCTCGGCGCCCAGCGCCGACCACAGCTTCATCAAATTACGATCGTCGACTTGCGGCTCCATCAGCTTGTTGGCCGTGTTGACGCCGTCGAAATAGAAGAAGACGCGGGTCACTTGGTGACCCTTTTCCAGTGCCGCCTTGGCGAAGTGGTAAGCCGTGTCGGCGGCCTGGTGGGTGAAAGGGCCTTCGTTGACCAGAATTCCGAAGTCCATGAATAAATTCCTGATTAGAACCTAACGTGGGCCGAGGCGTTGAGGCTGCCCCGGGCGCCGCGCCAGTCGTCGATATGGTACTTGGTGAAGGGTATGTCGGTAAGCTCGAAGAAGCGCGGCCAGCCGATGCGGTCGATCCACTCGCCCAGGCGCTCCCAATCGCGGCCGTCTTCTTTGTAGGCTGCCAGGATGCGCTTGACGATGGCGGCGGCCTCGGGCCAGCGCGGCGGATTGTTGACGATGCCGGCCGCCACAAGCTTGTGAAAGGTGGGCCGCGAGCGCGCATTGGAATGCTTGCCGCCGACCCAGATCGCCAACTTGGTGTGTTCGGGGTCGTTGATCTGCATGGGCGGACAGGGCGGGTAGCAGGCGCCGCAGCACATGCACTTTTTCTCGTCGACCTCCAGCGAGGGCTTGCCGTTGACCAGGGCCGGCCGAATCGCCGCCACCGGGCAACGCGCCACCACGGCCGGCCGCTCGCAGACGTTGGCGATCAGGTCGTGATTGATCTTGGGCGGCTTGGTGTGCTGGATGTTGATGGCGATGTCGCCCTGACCACCGCAGTTGATCTGGCAACACGAGGTGGTGAGGCGCACCCGGTTAGGCATCTCTTCTTGGCGAAATTCTTCGATGATCTCGTCCATTATCGCCTTGGCCACGCCGGAGCCGTCGGTGCCGGGAATGTCGCAGTGCAGCCAACCCTGGGTATGGGCGATCTGGGAGACCGAGTTGCCGGTGCCGCCGACCGGATAGCCGGCCTCTTCCAATTGCTCGACGAGCGCCGCCACGCGGCCCTCTTCGGCCAGCATGAACTCGATGTTGCTGCGCGAGGTGAAGCGCACGTGGCCGTCGGCATAGTCGTCGGCAATGTCGCAGAGCTGGCGGATGCTATAGACGTCTAGCTGACGCGGCGTGCCGGCCCGCACGGTCCAGATCTCGTCGCCGGAATGGGCAACGTGGTGCAGCACCCCGGGACGCGGCCGGTCGTGCCAAGCCCAGTCGCCGTAGTTCTTCTTCATCACCGGATGCATCAGCGGGAAGGGGTCGGGTACGCCACTTTCGACGGGTTCACGGGGGGTTTGGCTGGAATCGGACATGGTTCTTTACCCCCTACTCAGCCGCTTCGCCAGTGGTTTGACGATCACGCCACTTCTCGGCCTCGTCGTCCCAGTCGTCGGTGCGGACGTAGGAGTTGGTGCGCGGGTGGATAACCATGTTGGGATCAACCTCGAGGCCGATGCCCTCGAGGAAGGGCACCAGGCCGATGCGGTCGATGCACTCACCGATGCGCTCGTGCTCCAGCGCGTTTTCGGCGAAGAAGTCGATGGTCTCCTCGGCCATTTCCTGCAGACGCTCGAAGTCCTCATCGCTTTCCAGCGGCATGAAGGGCACCACGACGCTACCCATGAGATCACCGATCTTGAGCGTACGTTTTCCACCGATGAGGATGGTGACACCACGCTTCAAGCCCGCCTTGAGCGCCTTGGTACAGACGTTGATGCAGTGCATGCAGCGCACGCAACTGCGGTTGTCGACGTCGAGGCTGTCGTCGTCGTTGAGGCTCAGCGCATTGGTCGGGCAGCGGGCGATGACGTTGTCGATGAAATACTTGCGACCGGCCTTTTCGATGTAGGCCTTGATCTCGCCCTGGTCGACTTGCATGTCGTCGGCCCAGGTGCCGATAACGGCGAAATCCGAGCGCTGGATGGCGTTGACGCAGTCGTTGGCGCAGCCGGAGAACTTGAACTTGAACTTGTAGGGCAGCGCCGGGCGGTGCATCTCGTCCAAGAGCGCGTTGATGATGGAGCGATGCGCCCGCACCTCGTCGTAGCAGGACTGTTCGCAGCGCGCATGGCCGACGCAGCTCATCGAAGTGCGCAGCGCCGGACCGGCACCGCCCATGTCGAAGCCGAACTCGTTGAGCTCGTCAAAGGCCTCTTGGACTTTTTCCGTGGTGCAGCCCTGGAACATGATGTCGCCCGACTGGCCGTGCAGCGCGATCAGGCCGGATCCGTGCTTCTCCCAGATGTCGCAAAGTTTGCGCAGCGTCGCCGTGTCGTAATGCATACCGGCCGGGGGCTGTACCCTGAGGGTATGGAATTCTGATGATTCGGGATATTCCTCGGCGACCTCGGAAAAGCGTGGGATAACGCCGCCGCCATAGCCGTAAACGCCGACCGTGCCGCCTTTCCAGAAACCCTTGCGCGTCTCGTAGGAACGCTCGAGTTGGCCCAGCAGATCGGTCACCATGCCGGCGTAGGGTTTTTCCTCGTCGTCGGCCAGGCGCTTGAGGCCGGTCACGAAGCTCGGCCAGGGCCCCTGCTCGAGATCGTCCAGCATCGGTGTCTCGTGTTTCTTTTTCGCCACCTCTCAACCCCCTCTGTCTCTCGTCCACACCAGGGCTTTGTTCACGCTAGTGGCCCTCTCCCCGAACTTCGTATATTACATTATGCTAATATTATGCAAAGCGGCAAGAGATAACAGTATTTTCCTAATTCGCCGCTGCCGCAACACGGGATGATCGCCATGCTTTATCTGAGCCAAATCGTCAAGACGCACAACGAACTGGAGCGCTTCGACGACCTCGTCGGCGTGGTCGCGGCCCTGGGCCGCCAAGGCGTGATCCTGTTGACCATGGACGAGAAGGGCTTCGAAGTCCTGCCGCGCCGATGGGTTGTCGAACGCACCTTCGCCTGGCTCGGACGCTGCCGCAGATTGGCCAAGGATTGGGAAAAAACAATC
>NZDS01000219.1 GCA_002690215.1 Rhodospirillaceae bacterium
CCAAGCCCAGGAAGGCCAGGCCGCCGATCCAGGCCATAGCCACGCCGGCCATGAAGAACTGGGAGAACCAGACCGCGGCGACCACCACGGCCATGCCAAAATCAGGTTGCGCCAACAACAGCGTCAGCACGATGGCCAGCAGCAGCGCCGAGATAAGCTGGCCAGGGAAGCCGGGGCTGCGTTCCTGCTCGGCGAACATCCAGGCGGTGATCACGGCCAGGCAGGGCTTGACGAATTCCGAGGGCTGGATGACGAAGGGACCCATGCTGATCCAGCGCCGGGCGCCGTTGATTTCGACCCCAAAGAGCAGCGCTATTAGCATCAGCAGCACCGCCGCCAGCAGGCACAACGTAGCCAGCCGCCGCACCGCCAGAGGCGACAACAGCGAAACGCCGACGATCAGGGCCAGCGCTGGACCCAGGTAGATCAACTGGCGCTGCACGAAATGAAAGGACGCCAGGCCGATGCGGTCGGCCACCGCCGGACTGGCCGCCATCACCAAAACGGCACCTATCGTGGCCAACAGACCGACGGCCAGCAGGGTCCAGCGGTCCACCGTCCACCACCAACGGCCGACCAGGGAATTATCGGTGACGGCCGGCAGGATCATGCTATCCCCCCCGCCGCCACCAATTCGCGAAAGGCCTCGCCGCGGACCTCGAAGTTGGCGAACTGGTCGAAAGAAGCGCAGGCCGGCGACAGCAGCACCGTGGCGCCGGAGCTTGCCGAACGAGCGGCGGCGACGGCGCTGGCCAGATCGCCGCAGCGCCGGCTGGGCACCCTGCCTCCAAGCCAATCGTCCAGCTCGTCGGCCGCTTCGCCGATCAGGTAGGCTTGCTCCAGGCGCTCCAGGTAGGGCTCGAGTGCGTCGTAGCCGCCGGCCTTGGGGCGGCCGCCGGCGATCCAATGGATGTGTTCGAAGCAGGCCAGCGCGCGGGCCGCCGCCTCGGCGTTGGTGGCCTTCGAATCGTTGATAAACCGGACGCCGCCGATCACTCCCAAGTCCTCCATGCGATGTGCAAGTCCGGGAAACTCGAGCAGTGATCGGGCGGCGTCCGGCCCGGGGCAACCGAGGGCACGGACGACGGCAAAGGCGGCCGCCGCGTTCTGCCAGTTGTGGATTCCTTTGAGGGCGCGGGCCTCTCCGAGATCGGCCGTTGCCACGCCGCCGGCCTCGTTCAATTGGGCCGCAACGACCGCTACGCCATGCCGCAGGGCAGGAGCCGCGCCGTGGGCCGAGATGGGCACGACGGTACGGTCGCCCAGTCCGTTGAGGCGTTCGAACAAATCGGCGCTGGCGTTGTCGTCGATGCCGACGATGGCGGTCTGGCCGGGGCGCTGCTGATCGAATAGGCGCAGCTTGGCGGCAACGTAGCCCGGCCAGCCGCCGTGGCGGTCGAGATGATCGGGGCTGAGGTTCAGCAGCACTGCCACGTCGGCGGCCAGCGAGGGCGCCAAGTCGATCTGGTAGGACGACATCTCGAGCACGTAGGTGCCGTCGGCGTCCAATTCGGGCAGGTCCAGCACCGGCGTGCCGATGTTGCCGCCTATGGCAACCGGCTGGCCGCAAGCTTCCAGTACGAAGCCGGCAAGCGCCGTGGTCGTCGATTTTCCGTTGGTGCCGGTGATGGCGGCGACGCGGGCCGGCAGGCCGCGGCGGGCAAACAACTCCACGTCGCCGATAACTTCAGTGCCGGCGGCCCGGGCGCGTTTGACCACCGGGTGGGGTTCGGGATGGCTCAGCGGCACGCCGGGACTGAGTACCAGCGCCGAAATCTCGGACCAGTTCAGGTCGCCGGGTTCGGCCAGCGGCACGCCGGCTGCGGCGGCGGTCTGGCGGCGTTCGTCGTCGTCGTCCCAGGCTCGCACATCGGCGCCGCCCGCGGCCAGGGCCCGGACCGCCGACAGGCCGCTCTGGCCAAGGCCGAAAACGGCAACCTGCTGCCCAGCCATTTGGGTGATGCCGATCATGCCCACCTCACCGCAACTTCAGGGTTGCCAGACCGATCAGCGCCAGCACCACGGCGATGATCCAGAAGCGGATGACGATGGTCGATTCGGCCCAGCCCTTTTCCTCGAAATGGTGATGCAACGGCGCCATGCGGAAGACGCGCCGGCCGGTGGTCTTGTACGACACCACCTGCACGATTACCGACACCGTCTCGAGCACAAAGAGCCCGCCGACGATGGCCAACACCAGCTCGTGCTTGGTGACCACGGCGGTGGCACCCAGGGCGCCGCCCACGGCCAGGCTGCCGGTATCGCCCATGAAGACCATGGCAGGCGGCGCGTTGAACCACAGAAAGCCCAGTCCGGCCCCCACCAGGGCGCCGCAAAAGACCGCCAGCTCGCCGGCCCCGGGCACAGCATGAAGCTGCAGGTATTCGGAAAAGACGACGTTGCCGACGAGGTAGGCGATCATCGCGAAGGTACCGGCCGCGATGATCACCGGCATGATGGCCAGACCGTCGAGGCCGTCCGTCAGGTTGACTGAATTCGAGGCGCCGACCATGACCAGCACGGCAAAGGGAATGAAAAAGATTCCCAGGTCCAGCAGCACATCCTTGAAGAAGGGCAGCGCCAGGCCCGTAGCCATGGCACCTTCGGTAATGCTGACCATCCACCAGGCCGCCAGCCCCGCCACGACGATCTCCAGCATTATCTTGAGGCGTCCGGGCAGGCCGCGGTGATTGTCGCGGGTTACCTTTAGGTAATCGTCTGCAAAACCGATCGTGCCGAAGCCGATGGTCACCAACAACGTGGCCCAGACGTAGTTGTTGCTGAGATCGGCCCACAGCAGCGTGCCGATCGAAAGCCCCAGCAGGATGAGGAAGCCGCCCATGGTCGGCGTGCCCTGTTTGGCCACGATGTGGCTGACCGGGCCGTCGTCGCGGATGGGCTGGCCGTTGGTCTGCTTTGATTTCAGCCAGCGGATAAGCACCGGGCCGAAGATGAAGGCCACCACCAACGCCGTCAGCACAGCACCGCCGGTGCGGAAGGTGAGGTAACGGAACAGGTTGAAGGGCCCGAACTGATCGGCGAACTGGGACAGCAGATAGAGCATGGTGTGTGGCGCTCCCTACCGCTATCCGTTGACCGCGCGGCGGCGGCTCCGGCCCTGAAGCCGAGGCGCCAGCAGCGCCTCCACCACCAGGCCCATGCGGCTGGCCAACGAGCCCTTGACCAGCACCACGTCACCCGGGCGTAGCGCTGCCAGCACTTGGGGCAGGATTTCCTCGGCGCTGTCGGCGTGGCTGCCCAGGCGGTTGGCCGGCAGCGAGGCCGCCAGATGAACCATCATGGGGCCGGTGGTGAACACCAGATCGATGTCGTTCTTTTCGACGGCCGCGGCCAGGGCGGCGTGCATGTCGATGGCATCGGGTCCTAGCTCACGCATGTCGCCGAGCACCGCCAGGCGGCGGCCCGTGGCGCCTACTTCGGCACCGCCCAGCACTTCCAGGCCGGCTTCGACCGAGGCAGGGTTGGCGTTGTAGCTATCGTCGATCAGGCTGAAATGACCTTCGTCCAATTCCACCCGATGTTGGCGCCCGCGCCCCGCCGGCGCCTCCAACTCGGCTAGCGCCAGGGCGGCCAGACCGAGGTCGGCCCCCAATTCCTGGACCGCCGCCAGCACGGCCAGACTATTCAGCGCCCAGTGCCGGCCCGGCAGGCCAACCTTGTAGGTGATAGGCTGGCCGGCGATGTCGGCGCTGACGCAACTGCAGGCGGGATGCAGCGCCAAGCGTTCGAGACGGATATCGGCGTCGTCGTTTTGGCCGAAGGAAAGCACCTTGGCGCCGTGTTCGCGGGCGCGCCCGGCCAGCAGCTCGAAATGCTCGCCCTCGCGGTTGATGATGGCGCCGCCGCCGGGCTCCAGGCCCTGGAAGATTTCGGCCTTGGCCTCGGCAATCTCGGTCAACGAGCCAAAGAACTCGAGATGCGCCGCCGTGATTGCCGTGACGATGGCCACCTGCGGCCGCACCTGGTGGGTCAGGGGCACGATCTCGCCGGCGTGGTTCATGCCGATCTCGAAGACGCCGTAAACCGAATGGCGCGGCATGCGGGCCAGGCTCAGAGGCACGCCCCAGAGGTTATTGTAGCTGGCGGCACTGGCATGGCAGGCGCCGGAGCGGCTGAGCGCCCGGTCCAGCGCCACCTTGGTGCCGGTCTTGCCGACGCTGCCGGTGACGGCGGCGATGCGGGCGCCGACCCGGTTCCGGGCGTGGCTGCCCAGAGCCTCCAGCGCAGCCAGGGTGTCGGCCACCTGCAAAAGCGGTGCGGCCCGGCTGAGACCTTCGGGAATATGCCGCACCAGGGCCGCTGCGGCACCACGGCTCAGGGCCTCGCCGACGTGGTCGTGGCCGTCGTTGCGAGGGCCCTCGAGGGCCACGAAAAGCTCGCCGGGCTCCAGCGTGCGACTGTCAATGGAGACGCCGGTGGCAATCCAGTCGCCGAGCGCCCGGCCGTCGCAGGCGTCGCGGGCTTCCTGGGCCGTCCAGAGCACTTCGGGGGTCATGACAGGACCTCGCGGCAGGCGGATACGGCTTGGCGGGCCTCCTGGGCGTCGTCGAACGGCCTCATGTCGTGGCCGATCAGCTGGCCGCGTTCGTGACCCTTACCGGCGATCACCAGCACGTCACCCTGGTCGAGGTCGCGGACGGCGGCGCGGATGGCGACGCCGCGGTCGTGCACCTCGACGGCCCGGTCGCAGCCCTCCAGGACAGCCCGGCGGATGGCGCCCGGGTCCTCGCCGCGGGGGTTGTCGTCGGTGACGATGATGCGGTCGGCCAGGCGGCAAGCGATGCTGCCCATCTGGGGCCGTTTGGTGCGGTCGCGGTCGCCGCCGCAGCCGAACACCACGACCAGCCGGTTGGCGGCCTGGGGCGCCAGCGCCGTGAGAGCGTGGGCCAAGGCATCTGGGGTATGGGCGTAGTCGACATAGACCGGCGCTCCCGAGGCATGTACGGCGACTTTCTCCAGCCGTCCGGGCACGCCTTGCAGATGTTCCAGCGCCGCCAACGCCTTGTCGGCCGGCGCTCCCAGCGCCAGCACCAGGCCCAGCGCGCAGAGCGCGTTGTCGGCCTGGAAGCCGCCGACCAGGGGCAAACGAACCTGCTGGCGCCGGCCTTCGATTTCGAGGTCGAGCACTTGTCCCTCGCCGTCCGGCCGTTGGTCCACGAGGCGCAACTCGCCGCCCCGCCGGCCGTAGCTCAGGAGACGCTGGTCGCGCTCGCGGCAGATGGCGCGAAGAGCCTCGAATTCGGGCACGTCGGCGTTAAGCACGGCCGTGCCCCCGGATGCCAGCAGCTCGCCGAACAGGCGTTGCTTGGCGGCCAGATAGCTGGCCACGTCGGCGTGGTAGTCGAGATGGTCCTGGCTCAGGTTGGTGAAGGCGGCGGCGGCGATGTCGACGCCATCAAGGCGGTATTGATCGAGGCCGTGGCTGGAGGCCTCCATGACCAGGTGGCTGACTCCTTGATCGGCCAACTCGGCCAGGGTGCGATGCAGCGCCACCGGATCGGGCGTGGTCAGGGCGGCGGGATCGTCGAGGCCGGCGCCGTGCAGGCCTAGCGTACCCAGGCTGGCGCCAAAGCGGTCCAGCCGGGTCCACAGCTGTTCCGTAAAGCGGGCTACCGAGGTTTTGCCGTTGGTGCCGGTGACGGCGGCGACTCGTTGCGGCTGGCGGCCAAAGAAGCGCGCCGCCAGGGTGGCCAGGCGGCGGCGCGGATTTTCATCGCAGAGCAGGACGGCGCGGGGATCGTCGAGCCGGGTGCCGGGCGGGGCCAGTACGGCGACAGCGCCGCGCTCCAGCGCCTGGGCGATGAAGTCACGGCCGTCGTAAGCGCTGCCGGGCAGGGCGGCAAACAGAAAGCCCGGGCACACCTGTCGGCTGTCCGCCGTCAACCCCTTGACTTCAAACGATAAATCGCTTCGGGAAGCGTCGTTCATGAGGTCAGAAAGTCGCACGGCGCCCCGCTGTCTGTTTGAAGGAGACATAGCTGGCCGTGTCCGGCGTCTCGTCGACCGTCTTACCGATGCCGAGCAACGGCCCGGCCCGGGCGATCACCCGGCCCACCATCGGTGCCGCGGTCCAGCCGCCGGTGGCATAGCCGAAGGTCTCGGGCCGGCCCTGCGGCTCGTCCAGCACCGCCAACACCACGTAGCGCGGCTGCTTCATGGGGAAGGCGCCGACGAACGAGGACAGCAGGGCGCGCTGGCGGTAGCCGCCGGCAGCCACCTTTTCAGCCGAACCGGTCTTGCCGCCAACCAGATAGCCGGGCGCCGCGGCTTTCTTGCCGGTGCCCTGCTCGACGTTGAGGCGCATCAGCCAGCGCATGACATCGGAGGTGCGTCGCGAGACCACGCGGCGGCCGGGCACCTCGCCTTCGCGGGCCAGCAAGGTGGGTGTGCGCATCAGGCCGCCGTTGATCAGCGCTGCCACGGCATTGGCGAGTTGCAGCGGGCTGACCGCGACACCGTGGCCGAAAGCCACCGTCATGGTGCTGATCTCGCGCCAGGGCCGGGGCACCAACGGTTTGCCCACCTCCGGCAGCTCGATGGCGGCGCGCTGCAACAGGCCAAGATCGCCGAGGAACTGGCGCTGGCTTTTGGTCCCGACCTTTAGCGCCATTTTGGCGGCGCCGATGTTGGAGGAATAGATGAAGATTTCGGGCAGCGTCAGCCAGCGTGCCTTGGCGTGATCGTCGCGGATGGTGAAGCGCGCCACTCGAATGGGCTTGCGGGCATCGAAGCCTTGGTTGAGCCCGACTCCGGCTTCCAGTGCCATGGCCACGGTCAGTGCCTTGAAGGTCGAGCCCATCTCGTAGACCCCCAACGTGGCCCGGTTGAAGCGGGCCTCGGCTGAGGCCACATTCAAGCGATTTGGGTCGAAGTCGGGCAGCGACACCAGCGCTACGACCTCGGCGCTGTCGACGTCGAGGACCAGACCGCTGGCGCCACGGGCGCGGAATTCCTCCAGCGCCCGGTTGAGCTCACCGTGAAGTATGTGCTGGACGCGGGTATCGAGGCCAAGCCGCAGCGGCTGGTCCGCTTCGCCGCCGCCGCCGGCCAGCTTTTCGTCGAAGTGCTTTTCCAGGCCGGCCAGGCCGCGGTTGTCGACACCTGTGTAACCCAACACGTGGGCGAACAGATTGCCGTGGGGATAGATGCGCCGGCTTTCGCGTTGGAAACCCAGCCCCGGCAAGCCCAGCGCGTTGACCCGGTATTGCTGGCGCGGCGTCAAATGGCGCTTGATCCAGACGAAGCCTCGCGTCGTCGCCAGCTTGGCCGCAACGGCCTGGGCATCGAGTTCGGGCAGCACTGCGGCCAGGCGCCGTGCCGCCTCCTGGGCGTCCAGCACCTTGGCCGGCCGGGCGTAGAGCGAAGCGGTTGTCAGATTGGTGGCCAGCAGCACGCCGCGTCGGTCCATGATGTCGCGGCGCGCCGGTGGCGTTGCCGCGGCCAGGTCGCGGCCCAGCGCCGGCTCGCCGCCGTTGCCGCGCAATACCGTCAGATCGACCAACCGCCCGGCGATGACGGCGAAAGCCAGGGCAAATAGCGCTGCTACCAGGACCAGCCGGTTGCGGCCGGTTTCCAGCGCCTGGTTGGTCTCGGGCCGGGCAGGGATGCGGGGCTCATGCTCTGCCATCATCGGCTCTGCCTTCTTTCTTTGAGTGCGGCTTTGCTGGCCCGGGCCGGGCGGATCGGCTTGTTGCGCGGCAGCATGGTGGGCGGGGTCGACCTTGGCCGGCTGCTGATGGTCAGCGGCACCGTCGCCAGGGCTTCGATGCCGTGTACCGAAACCGGTGCCAGCTCGAGATGGCGGCGCGCCAGGCGTTGCAGCCGGGCTGGCCGGTTGAGGTAGCTCCACTCGGCGCGCAGTACCTGGATGGCTTCTTCCTGCTCGAGGAGCTGGTGATTGAGCTCGGTCAGCCGGCCTTCCAGCCCCTTGACCTCGTACTTCATGTTGTAGAGGCCATAGGCCATGAGGGCGGCCAGCAGCACAGCGGCGATGGTCAGGGGACGCCTCATGGGCTCACTTCCCCCTGCTCCCAAGCTGGGGCCATGGTGCGCCGGGCGGCCCGTAAGCGCGCCGAGCGGGAACGTGGATTGGCTGCCACTTCGTCTGTGTCGGGGCGGCCAACGCGGCGGCGGATGAGCTCGAAGCTGGGCTCGGGCGGCCTGGAATCGCTGGCCGGGGCGTGACGATGCTGGCCGGCATTGCGACCGCTACGCTGACCCAGGAAGCGCTTGACCTCGCGGTCTTCGAGGGAATGGAAGGAGACCACGGCCAGCCGGCCCTGGGGTCTGAGCAAAGCCTCGGCGGCGGCCAGTCCACGGCGCAATTCGGCGATCTCGTCGTTGACCCAGATGCGCAGGGCCTGAAAGGTCCGGGTGGCCGGGTGGATGGTAGACCTACCCCTGGGCCCACGGGAACTCCGAGGCCCACGTTTCGGTACTGCGGCGGCGACGATGTCGGCCAGCTCGGCGGTGCGGCGGATGGGGGCGCGCTGACGGGCCGTCACGATGGCACCGGCGATGCGGCGGCTGTGGCGCTCCTCGCCGTAGCGGTGGATGACGTCGGCCAGCGTCGGCTCGTCGGCCTGGTCGACCAGCTCGGCGGCACTGGGCCCGTCGCCGCCCATGCGCATGTCAAGCGGGCCGTCGTGGCGGAACGAGAAGCCGCGAACGGCACTGTCGAGTTGCAGCGACGAGACGCCGAGATCGAGAGCGATGCCGTCGACTCCGGAGATTCCGGCGCCGGCCAGCAGGGTGCGCATTTCTGAAAAGCGGCCTTCCAGCATTTTCAGCCGGCCGCCAAAGCGTTCGGCCAGGGTCTTCCCGCGGGCCACCGCCTGGGGATCGCGGTCGATGCCGAAGATCGTGCAATCGGCGGCTTCCAGGAACGCCTGGGCGTAGCCGCCGGCGCCGAAGGTGCCGTCGAGCATGATCTCGCCGTCCGCCGGTGCCAGGGCGCCCAGCACCTCGGCCAGCATGACCGGTACGTGACCGCCTTCCCCCATGTTGCCCCCGCCTCTCATGCTTCGTTCTCTAGTCCCCTCTGCCTTAGGTCCTGATCGTTGGCCTGTTCGTTGGCCTATTTCGTTTCTGCCCGCGCCGCGGCGATGGTCTCGCGGGCGCGGCGTCGGATCTCCTCGCGGCTCCGGCGCATGGCCTCGGGCTCCCAGATTTGGAAACTGGGGCCGCGGCCGACGAAGGCCGCCTGATCGCCGATGGCGGCGTGTTCGCGCAGCGCCTCAGGCAGTTGCACGCGGCCTTCGGGATCGAAGGCAAGCTGTACCGAATCGCCAAAGATGGCGTCGGCCAGCGGGTCGTATTCCGCCGTGAACGGATTGTCGGCGTCGAGCCGGTTCGAGAGCATGGCCATGCGGTCGATGCCGCTGGCGTCGATGGCGGGCTCGCTGAGCGAGGGATAGGCGACAATGCCGTGAAACGTCTGGCCGGTGAGTACGGCGCGAAAGGGGGCCGGCACTGAAACGCGCCCCTTTTTGTCGACCTTGTTAACAAAGGTGGATGAAAAAAATGCCATCCCCCAACCCCTTCCCGAAGCCGAGCCTCGGTCCCATTACCCCCCGACGGGTTCATGGGACGGTATGGGGTAACATGGGAAATCATGGTAGTCAATGGGAAATCAAGTCAAAAATGCATGATTAAAGAACAAGTTAGCCGCCATTCTTAATTGCCTCAGATATCGTCAAAGGCCCCTCAGGGGCCCTCAAAAGCAGCACCGGTTTTGTCTAGGCGGCAATTGTGGCAGAATTGTGTTCGCAGTTTGTTCTTACTAAGAAGTTGGCCTCAGAACTTGCGGGCGGAGTTGGTCGCCGGGCCCGATCGGAATCAAGGCAAGGGGTAAAAAACTGTTGATTATCAATAAATTACAGCTGACATATAGACCTTGAAAGAAGCCTGGGGTTGATCTGTTTCAACTTGTCTTTGTTCTCGTTACGCCTAGTTTTGAGCCAACGGGGCCAACAAGGAGAACAGGCATGGACGGCGCTATCGTTGAACTCGGATATTTGGGCATAGAAGCCAGTCAGCCCGAGGCCTGGCGCGATTTTCTTACTGCCAGCGTGGGGTTAGAGGAATCTGCAGATAGCTTGGGTTCAGGCGGCTACCGCATGGACGCCCGGGTCCGGCGCATTATTGTCGAACCCGGAGAGGCCGACGATGTCGCCTATAGCGGCTGGCTGGCCAGCGACGCTGCGGCACTGGCAGTGTTGCAGGAACGCCTTAGCGAAGCCGGCCTGGAGCCGCGGTCCGGCAGCGCCGAGGAGGCCCGGCGGCGGGGCGTCGCCGATTTCGTGGCGCTCGCCGATCCGGCCGGCAACCCGTTGGAGATCGCCTGTGGACCGGAAACGGCGGCAGGGTTCGCCTCGCCGCTGGTGCCCGGCGGTTTCGTCACCGGTGATCAGGGCCTGGGGCACGTGGTGATCAACGTCGATCCCGCGCTTTATGACAGCACCATCGCTTTCTACCGCGATCTCCTGGGCTTGAGGATCTCGGACTACATCAATGCCACGACGCCCGCCGGCCCCCTCACAGTGACCTTTTTCCATGCCAATGCCCGTCACCATTCACTCTCGGTGATTTGCCTGGCGCGGCGCAAGCGCACCCACCACATCATGTTCCAGGTGGCCGAGTGGGACGACTTCGGTCAGGCCTTCGATCGCTGCCAAGATCAGGGTGTCGAGATCATCCAGGGCATCGGCCACCACCCCAACGACCACATGACGTCGTTTTACGGCCGCACGCCGTCGGGCTTTCAGTTCGAATTCGGCTGGGGCGGCCGCACCATCGGCGCCGACTGGCAGGTTACCACTCACGATCGCCTCAGCGACTGGGGCCACCGCAGGCCATGACCCGGTGAGCAATCCGGGCTAGAATTCGCCCATGACAAATGAATTCGACACCTTGGGCCGATTGCTCGACGAGTTGGCCGGCGATCTTGGGGCAGAATCCTGTACCTGCGACCCGCCCGATCTTTGCCCTAGGCATAAAGTGGCGGCAGCGCGCCAAGCGCTGGATACGGCGTTGCAGGAGGCCCGCCACCGCTTCGGGGATATCGGCCAAGCTGCCGAGCGCGCTGCCCGAGCCGCCGACTACGCCCATGAGGCAGTCACCGATACCGGACGTGCCGCCCGCGAAGCTGCTGCCAGTGCCGTCAAGGCCGAAGAGTACCTGAACACGTTGCTGGACGACCCTGAGGCCTCCGACCCCGACTAGCCTTCCGAGTACAAATCATGCGCATTATCGATTTCTTCGACCGGGGCGCCGCCCTGGCTCCTGACCGCGCCTTTCTCGTCGACGACGAGGAGAGCCGTACTTACGCCCAGACCCGCGAGCTCAGCCAAGGCATCGCCGCGGCGCTGTTGGCTCAGGGTCTTGGCGATGAAACCAATGTGGCGGTTTACAGCCCCAACGCCGCCCGCGCCTTCGAATGCATCATCGGCCTGGCCCGGGCTGGCGCCGCCTGGGTGCCGGTCAACGCCCGTAACTCGATCGACGACAACTGCTACATCTTGAACAACACCGAGGCCGAGGTGCTGTTCTATCATTCATCGTTCACCGAGAACGTCGCCGTGATGCGCGAGCAATGCCCCAGCCTTGGCACCTTCGTCTGCATTGACCGGGCCGACGGCGAGGCGCCGGCGTTGGCCGACTGGATCGCCGGCCATTCGGCGCCCAAGGAACCCCAAGACATCGCGACCGACTGGCCGGACCGGCCCGACCGGCTGGCCATGATCATCGGCTCGGGCGGCACAACCGGCGCCCCCAAGGGTGTCATGCTGTCGAGCCTCAATCTGGAAACCATGATCGCCACCATGAACCTCTGCATGCCCAGCCCCGAGCCGCCGGTGCATCTGGTGGTGGCGCCCATGACCCACGCTGCCGGCGTCATGGCGCTGACCCTGATGGGCCTGAGTGCCAGCAACGTCATCCTCAAGGAGTTCGACGCCCTGACCGTGATGCAGGCCATCGAGGAGCACCGCGTCAGCCACCTTTTCCTGCCGCCCACGGCGATCTACGTCATGCTAGGCCATCCCCGGGTGCGCGAGTTCGACTATTCCTCGCTGAAGTATTTCATCTATGCCGCGGCGCCGATGTCGGTGGACAAGCTCAAGCAAGCCATCGAGGTCTTCGGACCGATCATGACCCAGACCTTTGGCCAGGCCGAAGCACCGATGATCTGCACCTATTTCTCGCCGGCCGAGCACACCGAGGCGCTGACCGGCAACCACATCGGCAGGCTCGCCAGTTGCGGCCGCCCGACACTGCTGACACCGACCGAGATCATGGACGACGAAGGCAACATTTTGGGGCCGGGCCAGCCCGGCGAGATCGTGGTGCGCGGCAACATGGTGATGCTGGGCTACTACCGCAATGCCGAAGAAACCGCCAAGGTCTCCGAGTTCGGCTGGCACCACACCGGCGACATTGGCCAAAAGGACGAGGACGGCTACGTCTATATCGTCGATCGCTTGAAGGACATGATCATCTCGGGCGGTTTCAACGTCTATCCCAGCGAGGTCGAACGCGTGATCTGGAGCCACGAGGCCGTGCAGGACTGCGCCGTGGTCGGCGTGCCTGACGAGAAATGGGGCGAAGCCGTGAAGGCGGTGATCGAGCTCAAGCCCGGGGCCCAGGTGGCGGGCGACGAGATCATCGCGCTCTGCAAGGAAAAACTCGGCAGCGTCAAATCACCGAAAAGCGTCGACTTCATCGAGGCCCTGCCGCGCAGCCCGGTGGGCAAGGTGCTGAAACGCGACATACGCCAGCGCTACTGGCAGGGCCAGGACCGGCAGGGCGGCTGAAATGGACGAAGCCCAAGCCAAAACCCGCCTCGAGGAAAGGCGCCAGGAGTTGCTCGACATCGCCGCCGCCTCGGATGAGGCCCGAGCCCCGGTGGAACTTGATCAATCCCGCGTCGGCCGCCTCTCGCGCATGGACGCGCTGCAGGTCCAGGCCATGTCGCTGGAGACCGAACGGCGCCGCAGCCAGGAGATCCGCCGCATCGACGCCGCGCTCGCCCGCCTGGCCGCCGACGAATTCGGCGACTGCCTGCGCTGCGGAGAGGAGATCGAACCGGCCCGCTTGGAGCTCGATCCTTCCGCGCCGCTTTGTTTCGACTGCGCCGGGGGGTGAAGGAATACCGGCCTTCAATAGCGAAGCTTGGTTTTCGACCTCGCCATGTCCGGTGTATGCAGGAAAGCAGCAGTTCGGGAGTCGGGGCCGAAACGTCGCTCTTGACCGATTGCGGGTTCTTGGCTCAATCCGACATTCCCCAGATAGTCTCCTGGTTCGCGGAAATCATAGCACCGTGCCACCGTCGAGGGAACGAGATCATTTTCGCGGCCGCCTGATAACCTGA
>NZDS01000220.1 GCA_002690215.1 Rhodospirillaceae bacterium
AACTTTACGAAGGCAAGGCAAAGGTCATCTTCGAGGGGCCCGAGCCGGGCACCGTCGTGCAGTATTTCAAGGACGACGCGACCGCCTTCAACAACAAAAAGCGGGGCACCATCACCGGCAAGGGGGTGCTCAACAACCGCATCTCCGAATACCTGATGACGCGGCTCAGCGAGGCCGGCATCCCCAACCACTTCGTGCGCCGGCTCAACATGCGCGAGCAGCTGGTCAAGGAGGTCGAGATCATCCCGGTCGAGGTGGTGGTGCGCAACGTGGCCGCGGGCTCGCTCTCCAAGCGGCTCGACATCGCCGAGGGCACCCAACTGCCGCGCTCGATCGTGGAGTATTACTTCAAGTCCGATGAGCTCGACGATCCCATGGTCTCCGAAGAACACATCACCTGCTTCGGTTGGGCCAGCCCCCACGAGCTCGACGACTTGTTCTCGCTCTCGCTTCGCACCAATGATTTCCTGACCGGCTTGTTCTCGGCAGTCGGCATACGGCTAGTCGATTTCAAGCTCGAGTTCGGCCGGCTCTATCTGGGCGACGAGGTACGTATCATCCTGGCCGACGAGATCAGCCCCGATTCGTGCCGGCTGTGGGACGCGACCACGTCGGAGAAGATGGACAAGGACCGCTTTCGCCGCGACCTGGGCGGCGCCGCTGAAGCCTACCAGGAGGTGGCCCGCCGCCTCGGCATCATGCCGGAGTCCGGGCCTCGCGATTTTCCCGGCCCGACGGCCATGCAATAGCGGATCCCGATTATGTTGGCACGCGTTCACGTCACCTTGAAAAAGGGGGTCCTGGACCCCCAAGGCAAAGCCATCGCCCGGGCCTTGGAGGCCCTTGGCTTCGATGGCATAGACGGCGTCCGCCAGGGCAAGTACATCGAGCTCGACCTCGGCGACAGCGATACCGAGGCGGCCCGCACCCGGGTCGAGGAGATGTGCGGCAAGTTGCTCGCCAACACCGTCATCGAGGACTATTCGATCGAGGTCGAGGCTGGGACCGGGGGGGCCGCCCCGCGGCCATGAAGTCCGTCGTCATCATCTTTCCCGGCAGCAATCGCGACAGCGACGTTTCGTATGCCGTTGAGCAGGCCTTCGACCGGCCGCCAGCCACTGTCTGGCACCGCGACACCGAGCTTCCGGATTGCGACCTTATCGTACTGCCCGGCGGCTTCTCCTACGGCGACTATCTGCGCTCCGGCGCCATGGCCGCGGGCTCGCCGATCATGCGCGAGGTGGTAACCCGGGCCGAGGCCGGAGTGGCCGTGCTGGGCATCTGCAACGGCTTTCAAACCCTCACCGAAGCGGGCCTGCTGCCCGGTGCGCTCTTGCCCAACCGCGACCTCAAGTTCATCTGCCGCAACGTCCATCTGCGGGCCGAGGCCGGTCGCGGTCCGTTCCAGGGCGGCTATGCCGACGGCCAGGTGGTCTCGTTCCCCGTGGCCCATCACGACGGTAATTATTTTGCCGATCCGGCGACGCTCGACCAATTGGAGGGCGAGGGCCGCGTCGCCTTCCGCTACTGCGATGCCGAGGGCGGCATTGCCGAGAGCAGCAATCCCAACGGCTCGGCCCGCTCCATCGCCGGCATCTTCAACGCAGCCGGCAACGTGCTAGGCATGATGCCGCACCCCGAGAACCACGTCGAAGAGGCCCAGGGCTGCAGCGACGGCCGGGCGCTTTTCGAAGGCTTGGCCCGGAGTCTGGCATGAGCGTCGCCGAGACGGCCGGCGAAGACATCGCCATTACGCCTGAGTTGGTAGCCGAGCACGGGCTGTCACCCGAAGAACACCGGCGCATGGTCGAGATCCTGGGCCGTGAGCCCAATCTCACCGAGCTCGGCGTCTTTTCCGTGATGTGGAGCGAGCACTGCTCGTACAAATCGTCGAAGAAGTGGTTGCGGCAATTGCCCACCGAGGCACCCTGGGTGATCTGCGGCCCCGGCGAGAACGCCGGCATCGTCGACATCGGCGACGACCAGGCGGTCATCTTCAAGATGGAAAGCCATAACCATCCCTCCTTCATCGAGCCCTACCAGGGCGCCGCCACCGGCGTCGGCGGCATCCTGCGCGATGTCTTCACCATGGGCGCCCGGCCCATCGCCAACCTCAACGCGCTGCGCTTCGGCAGCCCCGAACACGCCAAGACCCGGCATCTGGTCGACGGTGTGGTGGCCGGCATCGGCGGCTACGGCAATTGCGTCGGCATCCCCACCGTGGCCGGCGAATGCACCTTTCATCCCAGCTTCAACGGCAACATCCTGGTCAACGCCATGACGGTAGGCCTGGTGGACCAGGGCCGCATTTTCTATTCCACCGCCGGCGGCGTCGGCAATCCGCTGATCTACGTCGGTTCAAAGACCGGCCGCGACGGCATCCACGGCGCCACCATGGCGTCGGCCGAGTTCGACGACGACAGCGAGGCCAAGCGCCCCACCGTCCAGGTCGGCGACCCCTTCACCGAAAAGCTCCTGATCGAAGCCTGCCTCGAGCTGATGGCCACCGACACCATCGTCGCCATCCAGGACATGGGGGCGGCCGGCCTGACGTCGTCGTCCTTCGAGATGGCCGGCAAGGGCGGCGTCGGAGTCGAGCTCGACCTCGATCGGGTGCCACAGCGCGAGAGCGCCATGACGCCCTACGAAATCCTGCTTTCGGAAAGCCAAGAGCGCATGCTCATGGTGCTGCGCCAAGGCGCCGAAGAGGAAGCGGCCCGAATTTTCGAGAAATGGGAGCTCGATTTCGCCGTCGTCGGCCGCATCTCGGACACTGGCCGCATGGTGGTGACCATGCACGGCGAGGTCGTCGCCGACCTGCCGATCGCACCGCTGGCCAACGCCTCGCCCGAATACGACCGCCCGTACGTCGAAGCTCCAGCCCCGGCACCGACGCCCGAGGTCGAGCATACCGACCCCATGGTGGCGCTCAGCACTCTGCTGGCCTCACCCGATCTGGCGGAAAAACGTTGGATCTGGGATCAGTACGACCACCTGGTGCGTGGCGACACCATGCAGCGCCCGGGCGGCGATGCCGGTGTCATCCGCATCGGCCACAACGGCAAGGCCATCGCCGTGACCACCGATTGCACGCCGCGATACTGCGCCGCCGAGCCACTGCAGGGCGGACGCCAGGCGGTGGCCGAGGCCTGGCGCAACCTCAGTGCCGTCGGCGCCCGGCCGCTGGCGGTCACCGACTGTCTCAATTTCGGCAATCCCGAAAGGCCTGAGATCATGGGCCAGTTCGTGGGCTGCATCCGCGGCATGGCCGAAGCCTGCGAAGCGTTGGAGTTCCCCGTGGTTTCGGGCAACGTCTCCTTCTACAACGAAACCCAGGGCGCGGCCGTGCAGCCGGCGCCCACCATCGGCGGCGTCGGCCTGATCGACGATCTCGCCCACATGGCCGGCCTCGCACTGAGCGAGACCGATGACGTGGTGTTGCTGATCGGCGAGACCCGGGGCCACCTGGGCCAATCGCTATATCTGCGCGAGATCTGTGGCCTGGAAGCCGGCCCGCCGCCGCCTGTCGATCTGGCCACGGAACGCCGCCACGGCGATTTCGTGCGCGAGGTCATCATTGACGGCCTGGTCGATGCCTGCCACGACGTCTCCGACGGCGGTCTGCTGGTGGCACTTGCCGAAATGGCGCTGGCCGGGGACGTGGGCGTCGAGATCGAAATCGCCGAGGGCGGACCAGCATTGAACGCGATGCTGTTCGGCGAAGACCAGGGGAGATATTTGTTGGCGTTGCCGGAAACCTCGGCCGCTGCCGTGCTGCAGCGCGCCGCAGACGCCAATATTCCGGCTCAGCGGCTCGGGCGCTCGGGCGGAAAGGGTTTGACAGTCAATGGCGTACATACCATATCGGTAGCGGAATTGCGGCGCGCGCATGCCGGCTGGCTACCCGAATACATGGCCTCGCCGAGCACATAGCGCTGAGAGGAAAACACCATGGCGATGGAATCTGGCGACATCGAGAGGCTCATCAAAGATAGCATTCCCGACGCCGTCGTAACCATCGAGGATCTGCGTGGCGACGGCGATCACTACGCCGCCCTCGTGGTATCGCAGGAATTCTCGGGCAAATCGCGGGTGCAGCAGCACCAAATGGTCTACAAGGCCTTGAAAGGGCGTATGGGCGACACACTTCATGCCCTGGCATTGCAGACGGCAGTTCCAGAATAGTGACGATTTGAGGATAGATGGCATGAGCGACAATCCGGTCTCCGAGCGCATCCAGCAGGAAATCGACGACAACCCGGTAGTGCTTTTCATGAAAGGCACGCCGGTTTTCCCCCAGTGCGGCTTTTCCGCTGCCTTGGTCCAGGTGCTGACCAACATGAAGGTCAAGTTCAAGGGCATCGACGTATTGATGGACCCGGCGCTGCGCGAAGGCATCAAGGAGTTTTCGGACTGGCCGACCATTCCCCAGCTCTACCTCAAGGGTGAGTTCGTGGGTGGTTGCGACATCGTCCGAGAGATGTACGAAAACGGCGAGCTCTCGGCTCTGGTGGCGGAAAAAGGCGTCGAGGTCGAAGCCGCCTGAGCAAGCCTCTGGGTCCAGTGACGGCCAGCGACGATATCCACGACTACCACGTCCACGTCTATTTCGACGCGGCCAGCCGCGATCCAGCGCGCGCGCTGCGCGAGGGTGTCGAAGAACGCTTCGAGGTGCGCATGGGCCGCTGGCACGAAAAAAATGTCGGCCCCCACCCTCGCTGGAGCTACCAGATCGCCTTCGAGGCCGACCTCTTCGCGGAGATCGTGCCCTGGCTCATGCTCAATCGCCAGGGCCTGACGCTACTGCTTCACCCCAACACCGGCGACGACGTTCCCGACCACACGGATCATGCCGTCTGGATGGGCGAAGTGCTCGATTTGGACCTTCACGCCTTGCCCTGATTTGGCCGTATACTTGGCCCCGCCCGTCAACCCCGGAGGATCGCCCATGCTCGGCCTCGGCCCCGCCCCCAGTTTCAATCCCGAGATCATGGTCATGATGGCCCGCGGCCCCGGCTTGTTTGCCGGCCTCAGCCATCTGGGCCGCCGCATTACTATCGATGGCAACACGCTGGACAGCAAGGCCCAGATCGTCAGCGCCCTGGCCGGTGCCAACGTGGCCTCCAACGACCCGGTGGAGGCGCGCCAGCAACTGGCCGATGCGGTGGCGCCCTTCCGTGGCGGCCCGACGCCGATCTACGCCAGCGAAGACCGGAGCATACCGGGACCCGGCGGTAATATCCCGGTGCGCCTCTACTGGCCCGGCGCCGGCAGGCTGCCGCGGCCGATCCTGGTCTGGTTCCATGGCGGCGGCTTCGTGCTGGGCAGCGTCGAATCCCACGACGAGCCCTGCCGCCGACTGGCCCGGGCCTGCGATGCCGTGGTGATTTCGGTGGAATACCGCCTGGCTCCCGAAGCCAAGTTCCCGGCAGGCCTCGACGATTGCCGTGCTGCCTTCGCCTGGGCTGCGGCAAACGCCGCCGACATTGGCGGCGACCCGGCACGCCTCGCGGTGGGCGGCGATTCTGCGGGTGGCAACCTGGCCGCCGCTCTGACGCTGGCCTGTCGCGACCAGGGCGGCCCACAGCCCGGGCTCCAGCTGCTGGCCTACCCGGTGACCGATGCCGACATGGCGCAAAGATCCTACAAGCTTTTCGCTGATGGCTTTTTCCTCACGGCTGAACGCATGGGCTGGTTCTTCGACAAATACCTGGAATCGCCCGACCAGGGCAGCGACCCGCTGGTCTCGCCGCTCAAAGCCCCGGACCTCTCGGATCTCGCGCCGGCCCACGTCATTACCGCCGGTTTCGATCCCCTGCGCGACGAGGGGCGCGCCTATGCCCGCCGCCTCGAAGAGGCCGGGGTGGCAGTCGAACACGTCGAATACCCCACCATGACCCACGCCTTCTTCTCCATGGCCGGCGTCTTCGCCCAAGCATCCGTGGCCACCGAACGCGCCGCCCGCGCCATGCGAGCCGCCTTCGCGGCCTGAGGGTCGCTCACAGCGCCATACCAGAATGCAGGACGCCGTCGACTTAACCCGGGCACTGGTCGGGGAGGACGGTCGGACAGCATTCGAGGATTGCAGCCAGCCTTATGGGCGCGACTCCTCGCCCTTCAACATCACCGAGCGACTGACGGCCGAAGCGATCCGTTTCGGCTGGGTCTCGGCCGGATTCACATCGATCCCCGAAAACGACACCCCGGACCGCCTGATCGTGGTTCTCGAAGGCAGCCTCGATGTCACCCTAGCCCGCATTTCTCACCGGGTCATGGCCTGCGCGGCGCTGTCGCGCCGACAGGGTAGGAACGCTGCGCAGCGCGATGTGGGACATCGGGCAAGCAGCGTGACGCACCCTGTCGG
>NZDS01000221.1 GCA_002690215.1 Rhodospirillaceae bacterium
AGAGCAAAATTCCTTCCATCGGTGGTCGGGTTCGCCTACGATTTGCTACGATACGAATGCTATCTGGGAAATATCGGATTACTCTCGTTCCTATCTTTTGGGTCTTGTCTTGATGTCTCCGCAGTGTCCACGGTCGGCGCAGTACGAGCATCCCCTCGGAGACGAGCCAGCGGCGAAGATCCCAATAACATGGCGAACCAACAAAGCTACTGCGACGGCGCCGATGGCGCCAACGGCAACGAAATCCAACAAGATTCCTCCGCTCACGCGATGATCCCTCCGACCAAAATGACGCTGAAGGCCAGTATCCAGGCCAGGCTCATGGAGAATCCCACCGAGAACCATGCCCACTTCCATCCGCCGGTCTCGTGTTTGATAGCGGCGATAGTCGAGAGACAAGGGCAATACAACATGAAGCCTGCATCGCCGACGGAGCCGCCTACCGGGATCGGCAGCGCTGGGACGATGCGCTCGATCATTTCCGCGAGGCGCAACGGCTCTATCGCGGCCACTACATGGGTGAAGATATTCACGCCGACTGGTGCGCCGAAGAGCGCGAACGATTGCACGAGATTCACTTGGAGATGTTGGCCGACATGGCGGAGTGCCATGTCGAGCTTGGCCAATACGCGATGAAAGGATTAGAGCGTTTTTCCGCAACCAAGGCGCCAAAATTGGGGACAGGGACCAATTTCAGGGACCAATTTTTTTGGGGCTGCTTGGGGGAGCATTCGTGGTCTGGTACCGGACAGCGCTGTCTTCGTTTGACCTTTTTGTGATCCCGGTCGAGGATGCCGGGCGCCACGCAGAGGTCCCCGCCATCCCATGCAGCAAACCATCAGAATCGGTGTCGACATCGGCGGCACCTTTACCGACGTAGCGCTTGAAGACGGCGACCGGTGCCTCACGGCCAAGGTGCTGACCACGCCCGAAGCACCCGAGATCGGGGTCCTGGCGGCGCTTGACGAAGCCACCCGCCGGGCCGGCGTGGAGGCCGCAGACGCCGGCCTCATCATCCACGGCACGACGTTGGCCACCAACGCCCTGATCGAGCGCAGCGGCGCCCGCACGGCGCTGCTCACTACCGAGGGTTTTCGCGACGTCCTGGAGATGGGCACGGAGAGCCGCTTCGACCAATACGACCTGGGCATGCAGAAACCGCCGCCGCTGATCCCCAGGCGCCACCGCTTCGTGGTGCGCGAACGAGTCGGCGCCGACGGCCAGGTATTGTTGCCGCTGGAACGGGCCGAGCTCGAGGCCCTGGTACCGGAGCTCGTAGCGGCCGGCACCGAAAGCCTGGCCATCGCCTTTTTGCACAGCTTCGCCCACCCCGACCACGAGCGCCTGGCCGCCGAGGTGCTGGGCCAGGCGCTGCCCGACGTCTGGATGAGTCTGTCCTCGGAGGTGTCGCCGGAGATCCGCGAGTACGAACGCTTCTCGACCACCGCCGCCAACGCCTACGTGCAGCCCCTGGTGGCCGGTTATCTCGAGCGCCTGCGCCAGGAACTGAACGCCGCCGGTTTCAAAACGCCACTTTTTCTCATGCTCTCGTCCGGCGGCGTGTGCGAGCTGGAGACGGCACGGCGCTTCCCCGTGCGACTGGTCGAATCCGGACCCGCCGGTGGCGCCATCCTGGCCTGCGACGTGGCCCGTCAGTGCGGCTTCAACGAGGTCGTCTCCTTCGACATGGGCGGTACCACGGCCAAGATCTGCCTGGTCGACGAGGCCCAGCCGCAGATGTCGCGCGATATGGAGGTGGCCCGCGCCTACCGCTTCAAGGCGGGCAGCGGCCTGCCATTGCGCATTCCAGTCATCGAGATGGTCGAGATCGGCGCCGGTGGCGGCTCCATCGCCCGTCTCGACGCCATGCAGCGCATCCAGGTGGGGCCCCAGAGCGCCGGCGCCCAACCCGGTCCGGCCTGCTACGGCCAGGGCGGCAGCGCGCCCACGGTGACCGACGCCAACGTCGTGCTCGGCCGCATCGATCCGAACCATTTCGCCGGCGGCACCATGGTGCTCGACGCCGAGGCCGCCAAAGCCGCCCTAAGAACCGGCCTAACCGGCCTCGGAGAGGCCGTGCCGGCGGCCTTCGGTATCGCCGAGATCGTCGACGAGAACATGGCCAATGCGGCCCGCGAGCATGCCGTCGAGCGCGGCAAGAGCCTGGCCGGTCGCACCCTGATCGCCTTCGGCGGCTCGGCCCCGATCCACGCCGCCCGGCTGGCCGAGAAGCTCGATATCGCCCGCGTCGTGGTGCCGCTGGCGGCCGGCGTCGGCTCGGCCATCGGTTTCCTGCGCGCACCGGTAGCTTTCCAGGTAGCGCGCACCAACTACCAGCGGCTGGGCAGCCTGGATCCGGCTGCACTCAACGCCATGTTCGCCGCCATGAGCCAGGAAGCCCGGGCCGTGGTGGCCCGCGGTGCACCGGGGGTGGCGCCCGAGGAGGCCCGCTTCGGTTACATGCGCTACCTGGGCCAGGGCCACGAGATCCCCGTCGAAGTGCCGGCCGGCGAGCTTGATGGCAAAGCCGGCGGGTTCCTGCGCGAAGCCTATGACCGGGCCTACCGGGCGCGATATGGCCGACTGATGGAGGGCGTCGACGTCGAGGTCATGAGCTGGGGCCTGGCGCTGACGGCAGCAGGCAATGCCAGCCCGGGAGCCGAACCGGTAACACCCCTGCCCCCACCCGAGTCTGACCACAGGCGTGAGATTTTCGATGCCGTGACCGGTGCTTTCGGATCGGTACCGGTCTACCACCGCAGCCAACTCACACCCGGCGAGGTGCTTCCGGGCCCGGCGGTCATCGTCGAGGATCAGACCACGACCGTTGTGACGCCGGCCTTCGAGGCCAGCCTCAACGGCCCCGGGCACATCGTGCTCGAACGCAGGAAGCAGGCGCCATGACCGAAGCGCTCGACGACATCCGCCGCCAGGTCATGTGGACGCGGCTCCTGGCCCTGGTCGAGGAGCAGGCCCGCACTCTGATGGCCACCGCCTTCAGCCCGGTGGTGCGCGAGGCCGGTGACCTTTCGGCCGGCATCTTCGACACCCGGGGCCGCATGATCGCCCAGGCTGTCACCGGCACGCCCGGGCACGTCAACTCCATGGCCGAAGCAGTGATCCACTTCTTGGCCAAGCACCCGCCAGAGACAATGAGCCCGGGCGATCATTTCATCAGCAACGATCCCTGGCAGGGATCGGGCCACTTGCACGACATCACCGTGGTCTCGCCGGCCTTCCTCGACGACCGCATCGTGGCGTTGTTCGCTTGCACCTGCCACCAGGTCGACATCGGCGGCCTGGGCCAGGTGCCGGACGGCCACTCGGTCTACGAGGAAGGACTTTATATCCCCATCTTGCACCTGGCCCGCGGCGGCACCATCAATCGCGACCTGATGGAACTGATCCGCTGGAACGTGCGCACGCCGGACGAGGTCGAGGGCGATATTCTTTCCTACGTCACGAGCAACGAAACCGCCGCCGCCCAGTTGGTTTTGATGATGCGCGAATTCGCCCTGACCGACCTCGACGCCCTCGCCGACACCATCATCGAGCGCTCGCGCACCGCCACCCAGGCCGCCATCGCGGCGCTGCCAAAGGGCACCTATGTCAACCGAGTGCGCCTGGACGGCTTCGGCCAAGCGATAGAACTTGTGGCCAGCCTGACCATCGAAGACCAGCGCGTGCTGGTCGACTACACCGGCTCCAGCCCGGCCAGCGCCAACGGCATCAATGTGGTGCTTAACTACTGCAAGGCTTATTCGGCCTTCGGGGTGCGCTGCGTGGTAGCGCCCGAGGTGCCCAACAACGCCGGCTCACTCGCCCCCATCGTCATCACCGCTCCCGAGGACTGCATCGTCAACGCACAGCGACCCAAGCCGGTCTCGGCGCGCCACATCATCGGCCAGTTCCTGCCCGACGTGGTCATGGGTTGCCTGGCCCAGGCGCTTCCCGGCCAAGTGCCGGCCGAGGGCGCGGCCTGCCTCTGGGGGGTGCAGTTGCGCGGCGGGCCCGAGGTCTCGGCGGTGGCCGGGCATACGGGCGGAGAGGTTCCCGAACGCTACGAGATCCTGTTTTTCAATAGTGGTGGGTCGGGCGGGCGGCCGGCGCTTGACGGCATGAGCGCCACCGCCTTTCCCAGCGGCGTCCGCGCCATGTCCAGCGAGATCGTCGAGACCCGCGCCCCGGTGGTGGTCTGGAAGAAGGAACTCAGGCGCGATTCAGCCGGTCCCGGCGAGCACCGCGGCGGCCTGGGCCAGAGCCTGGAGATCGGCAGCACCGGCGCCCCCTTCGCCATTTCGGCCATGTTCGATCGCGTCGACAACCCGGCCAAAGGCCGTGATGGTGGCGGCGACGGAGCGGCCGGCTCGGTCGGCCTGGCCTCGGGCAAGGCGCTGGCGGCCAAGGGTATCCAATACATAGCCGGCGACGACCGGGTGCGGCTCGAACTCCCCGGCGGCGGCGGCTTCGGCGCCGGCGCGGCGCGCGACCGAGCCCGGTTGGCGGACGATTTGGCGGATCAGCTAATCTCGCCGGCAGCGGCTGATCGCGACTACGGAGAACGGAAACCATGAAATTCGGCGTTGGACAGCCGGTCACCCGGCTCGAGGATCCACGACTGTTGCGCGGCGAGGGCTGCTTCCTCGACGACATTACGCTACCCGATCAGGCCTACGGCTGGATCGTGCGCTCGCCGTACGCCCATGCCCGCATCATCACAATCGACGACAGCGAAGCGCGCGCCTTGCCTGGCGTGCTGGCGGTGTTGACGGGCGTTCAGGCGGCGGCCGACGGACTTGGCGGCATCGTCTCGATCACGCCCCAGGTCAACCGCGACGGCAGTCCCGCCCATATCACCGAACGGCCGGTGCTGGTGGCCGAGGTAGTGCGCTGCATCGGCGATCCCGTGGCCCTGGTGGTGGCCGAGAGCCAGGCCCAGGCTCGCGATGCCGCCGAGTTGGTCGCCGTCGATTATGATCCCCTGCCCGCCTGCATCGGTCCCGAAGCCGCGCTGGAGCCTGACGCACCGCAGGTTTGGCCCGAAGTTGCCGGCAACCTCGGTCTCGATTACGAGGACGGCGACGCCGCCGCCGTCGACGCCGCCTTCGCGGCCGCCCACAATATCTGCCGCCTCAGGCTGGAGAACCAGCGCATCACCGGCTGCCCGCTCGAGAACCGCGGCACCATCGGCAACTACGACGCCGCTGACGGTCGCTACACGCTGCACCTCTCGGGCCAGGACGTGATGGGGACTCGGTCCGCCCTGGCCAGCCAGGTGCTGCGTATCGATCCTGGCCAGCTCAGGGTGATTACGCCCGACGTCGGCGGCGGCTTCGGTACCAAGGGATACCTCTATCCCGAATACGGGCTGGTCTGCTGGGCCGCCAAAAAAGTTGGCCGGCCGGTCAAGTGGGTGGCCGGCCGCGACGAAGCCTTCATTTCCGATGCCCACGCCCGGGCGCTGGTCAGCGACGTCTCCCTGGCGCTGGATGCCGAGGGCCGATTTCTGGCCGTGCGCCTGGAGACGGTGGCCGACCTGGGCGCCTATGTCTCGGCCTTCGCGCTGCACGTTGCAGCCGTCGGTTCAGCCCGCACCATGTCCGGGCCCTACCACGTGCCGGCGTTGCATGTGCGGGTGCGCGGGGTTTTCACCCACACTTCGTGGGTCGATGCCTTCCGTGGTGCCGGCCAGCCCGAGGGCGCTTACCTGATGAACCGCATCATTGACGCCGCTGCGCGCCAGATGAATCTCGGGCGTGAGGAAATCCGTCGGCGCAACCTGGTGCCGCCGAGCGCCATGCCCTACACCAATCCGCTGGGCCACCACTATGACAGCGGCAACTTCCCGGCGACCTTCGAGAGGGCGCTGGAAATGGCAGATTCGGCTGGATTCGAGGACCGCCGGCGCCACTCCGAGGAGCGAGGTTTGCTGCGCGGTATCGGTCTTTCGGCTTTCGTCGAGGTGACCTCGGAGGGACCGCCCGAATGGGCTGCCATCGAGTTCCTTTCGGGTCGGCGCGTGCGCCTCAAATTGGGCAGCCAGGACCAGGGTCAGGGCCACCGCACGACCATGCTGCAACTGCTTTCCGAGCGCCTCGGCTTGGGGCCCGAGGACGTCGATTTCGTCCAGGGCGACAGCGACGTGCTCAGCGCCGGCAGCGGGACGTGGGGCTCGAAGACGTCGATGCTGGCTGGCACCGCGATCGCCGAGGCCAGCGACCGCGTCATCGCCCGAGCCAGGCCACTGGCCGCCGACGAGCTCGAGGTGGCCGATGCCGACGTGGTTTTCGAGGAGGGCCGATTCCGCGTCCAGGGCACCGACCTGGAGCTTGGGCTCATGGACCTGGCCGCCGGGCTGGACGATCCCGCCGCCCTCGACGATTCGGCGCTCTCGACCTCCGCTGTCGGCACTTATCCCAACGGCAGCCACGTCTGCGAGGTCGAGATCGACCCCGAAACCGGCTTCGTCGCCATCGTCGGCTACAGCGTGGTCGGTGATTTTGGCACCGTGCTCAACCCTCGCCTGGTGGCCGGCCAGATTCACGGCGGCGTCGGCCAGGGCATTGGCCAGGCGCTGCTCGAGGACATGCGCTACGACGCCGATGGCCAGGTCATCACCGGCAGTTTCGTCGACTATGCGCTTCCCCGCGCCGACGACGTGCCGTCCTATGCGCTGGACTTCAAGCCGACACCATGCACCACCAACGCGCTCGGCATCAAAGGCGTCGGCGAGGCCGGCACCATCGGCGCCCTGGCGGCCGTCATCAACGCTGTCGACCACGCCCTGGAACCCTTGGGGGTGAACGACCTGCAGATGCCCGCCACGCCGCACCGCATCTGGCAGGCGATCCAACGGGCCGGTGGCGGCGACGCTCCTGCCCGGAGCTGACTCGGCAACATGGTCAACCTAATTGTAGAAGAAGATGAGCATAACTCGGATAAATGATTGCAATTAACCTACTGTTTTGCTACCATTGCCGGAAAGTGCCAAAAATAGAGTTTGAAAAAAGCAATAATTGAGGGAGGGGTCCGGCAATGAAGAACGATGATGTGATTGTCGGCATCAAGAATCGAACGATCCAGTTGAGCATGTTCGTGATCGTTGTTTTCTCTGCACTATTCCTTCATTCCGCATATTCATTGGGCGGGGATGCCCGCTCGATGGCTGTAGACCAAGCCCGCCATGCGCAACAGTTCAACTTAGTAAAAACCGTGCAGCGAGCTTTGACCGATCGCGGATACGATCCAGGACCGGTTGATGGACTTATGGGATCAAAGACGTCATCCGCATTGAAGGCCTTTCAGAAAGATCAGGATTTGGAGGCAGTCGGGTACATCGGCCCCCGAACTCTAAGAAAACTGGGCCTAAACTGAATTGGAAGCTCTATCCAATTGATGTTTTTCATGGAGGGATTCGCATGGCGGAAGACGTGAAGTCCCTTTGTGTCATATGTCAAAACACCATCCCTACCGGTGCCAAGAAATGCACGCTTTGTGGTAGCTTCCAGAATGCTTTTCGGCGCTTGCTCACAGGGTTCGACCTAAAGTCCTTGGTAGCTTTGTTACCCGTCGCCGCGCTTGTGGTCGTGTTTTTGAAAGATGAGTTCACGATACATCAGTCGGAACTGCACATCACATCTCTGGCTTGTCAAAACGGGAAAATCCGCGTCGTTGCGTCGAATCTCGGAGACCGAGCCGCGGTTCTGGCCGGTGCTCGGCTGTTTCATGTTCGACCCGATGGTACCCTCGCCGAAGGGAAACCCCTCAGCCGCGAGTCGAAGTCAAAATCTCACCCGCTTATCAAGGCGGGAGACACCGAGATATTCCAATTCCTAACAATGACTGAAGCCGGCAGATCCTACACAGTCACACCTCCACTTACCAACAGCAGCCCTTGCGCCTACAAATTACGTGCGGACATTGTCGGCTTTGACCATGTGGCAAAAGCTCCAGAGGAAATATGCGCTTGCATGTCGCATTCCCGCTAGTCGGCCCTACCGCACATTTGTGCCAGGCCATCGTCATGGCGGTAGTGGTGCTCGGCTCGAATTGTGTGGAAGCGCGCCCTGACGATTCGCCGCGACTGGTTATTCCGGTATTCAAATATAGTGGTGTACACGGAGCCGCTGAAAAGCGCGGGTTCGAGGAATTCAACGACATCATTCGGACAAAGATCTCCATCCTCTCCGAAGAACTGGGCTTCCTTGGCAACGATTTTACCTACCTCTCACATCTTAGGCCTGATTTGGTGAAGGACGGGCAAGGCCACCACGTAGAGTTCAGTGGCAGCAATGCTGATCTTTTGCGTTATTGGCGAGTCACGGACGCTCTTGGGGTTTTCGATGGCAGAATCCGACGACGGAGTAGCGACTATGAAGTCCGCACCCGTGTATTCTTTGGAGATCTAAGCACCGCATGGGGAAGACGATTCTTAAGCATTGGCCTACCAATTCGCGACGAACAATTCGAGACAACGAAGGATAGCCATTCAGCAGCGATCATTTATGCGCTGGCTTTGGATTCCCTTAATCGTTGCCGACCTGAACACGAGATCCTAAATCTGGTTGGCAAAGCGTTTGAAAGTTTGAAGGACGTACCGGACGCTGTCTCAGGAGTCGCGGAGTTGCGGTCCGCGGTGCGAAAGCTAATGGACATACCGTTGCCCAAGTGCGAAGGCGGTGGCGGATGAAATATTTGGCACGATGCCTGGTCATGATGTTCGTCGCGGTGCTGCCGATGACCGGCGCGGTTGCGGCGAACCCGGATCAAATCACGGTCTTGATCCCGGCCTTCGCAGGGCCTGACCATCTGGGGCAAAATGTCGCGACCGTTTTGAACCTGCGCATTTGGTCCACATTCCGACAGAAGCCGTGGCCCGAAAATCCACGAAACCTTGACTTCGGCCGCGGCCTGGTGATTTGGAGCCCAGAGCCACTGGACCGGCTCAGCCATCGCGAGGCCGAGCGCCAGGCAAAGCACATCGGCACCCTTGCGCAAATAATCATGTGGGGAAAGGTCTTCCCGTACGGTGACGGTGTCGTGGTCCAGGCTTACCTAACCATCCCAAAGTATCGGGACTTTCGTGAAAAGCGTCTGGAAGTCTGGACCATCGAACGAAAGGGCAGAACTATTTCGGTCGATATGCCACGGCGAAGATTGGAAATTGGATCGATAGTCTTGGCCCGCGATATCATTGAGCGATACACACTACCTTCCGCTTTGAAGATCTATGAAAAAAGGAAGGGTGGCTCACCCATTGGCGCGATCGGTGATCGTTTCACAGGTATTCAGTTCGAACCCCAGCGCGGATTGGCCAAAGTTATCTCAAATGATGTTCTGGGATGGGTGCGATTGCCTAAACTCTCGGAGAAGCCAACCGAGATATCGAATTTCGTCGCTGGAGCGGTCCGCATATTTCGCGGAGACTGGCAAGGCGCTGTCAGCTCCATGCGTCGAGTGTTGCAAAACAAAAATACCAGGGCGTCACTTCGACTCAGCACCCACCTATTGGCCGGAATGGCCATGGAACGAATGGATCAAAGCGGGCGTCCACATTTTCGCGCTGCTTTTCGTATTAACCCCTTGGATCGAAGCACAATTCAATACCTGATTATGGGCGAGATGTCCGAATTGGTGCGTAGTGAACTGCAGTCAAGATCGGGGGCCGACCTTGAAAAAACAAGCCGGCGCATCGAGGAACTGATTAATTCAAATAGCCGGCTATTTCCACCGGAAAGCGTTTGGCTAGCTACAGTTCGCGCGATGCTGTGACGGAAAAAGCGTCCTTGTCCCCTATTTTCTTACGCTAGAAGAACGCCACCGCCTTCAGCCCTCGCGCTCCAGCTTCGATTTGACCTCCTCGAACTTGCGCTCTTCCCAGTCATGGCCCAACAGACGGTCGACCAGGCTGAAGGTGCTCAGGGCGTGGAAAGTGACCGGAATGCCGAGACCGAGCGCCGGCCAATACCACCACCAGGAAAAGGGTGAGGTCAGCATGTTGATGAAGAAGAGAAAGCCGATCAAACATCCGTACCAGGTCAGCGTGCGATAGAAGCGGCGCAGCCGCACTACCTGGCGCTGTGCCTGTTCCTCGACGCTTTTTCCGCTGGTGCCCCCGTGGCCCCCGGCCCGGGACGGCTTGCCGCGGGAATGCCGGGCACGGGAATGCCGGGCCCGCTGGGATTCGGCCTCGACGGCCACTTCGACACCGGTTTGCAGACGATAGACCGGCACTTCCTCGGCGATGTTCTTGACCGCGCGCTGGCCCAGGAACTCGAAGCCGAGCGTTAGCTTGTTGCGTACCTGGTCATAGACCGTGCCGGAGACGCAAATACCACCGGGCTGGGCGATTTCCTGCAGGCGGGCGGCGACGTTGATACCCTCACCGAAAAGATCGCCGCCTTTGACCATGACGTCGCCGACGTTGATGCCGATGCGGAAATCCATGCGCCGGCCGTCAGGCAAATCGGCATTGCGCCCGCCCAGTTCCTGCTGCACCTCGACGGCGCACTGCACCGCCTCGACAACACTGGGAAAGTCGGCCAGCACGGAATCGCCGGCAGTGTTGACCAGATTGCCGCGATGGCGGTCGATTAGGCCCTTAAAGGCCTCGCGGTAATCCGAAAGCGTGGCCAGGGTGGCTTCCTCGTCGCCATCCATCAAACGGCTATAGCCGGCAACATCGGCACACAGCACCGTCGTCAGCTTGCGTTCCACATTTTCTGCCGCCAAGACCTCGTCCCTCCTGCCGCCAATGATATCTAGGCGCTGCGATCGCCATTTTGAAGCAAATTCCGATTGCCGTTGCGTCGATTCGGGAAAGTGGATGGCTACGATCGAAAAAATTCATCTAAACCCCTATTGATGATCGTGATTTCACGTTCTATGTGGGTTGCAGTGAGGTATGCGCCCGGAGGTTGGGCGGGTCTGGGAGTGAGTTTCGTGATTAAGGTCGTGCCGGCTGTCGCCGCCCTGCTGGTGGGTTTTGCCGCCGTGGCTGCCGGCAATGCGCTGTTGCATTCCTTGCTGGGGCTCAGGTTGGGGCTGGCGGGACTGACGCCGCTCGCCACCGGTGCCGTTCTTTCGAGCTACTTTTTCGGTTTCATCCTGGGCACGCTGGGCGGCCACCGGGTGGTCGAGCGGGCCGGGCACATCCGCTCGTTTGCCGCCTTCGCGGCGCTCTGCTCGGTCTCCGCCCTGCTGCACGCGTTGACCGACGAGGTGCTGGTTTGGGCGCTCCTCAGGGCGCTCACCGGTTACAGCGCGGCGGGCATGTTCATGGTCACAGAGAGCTGGCTCAACGCCCGCGCCGGCAACGCCATGCGCGGCCGCGTGCTGTCGCTCTACATGGTTACCGTCAATTTCGCGGTGGGCGGCGGCCAGTTCTTCCTCAAGCTTGCCGACCCGGCAGGATTCGAGCTTTTCGTGCTGGTATCGGTGCTGCTGACGCTGTCGCTGGTGCCGATCGTGCTGACGCGCACCGCGGCGCCGGCCATCGAGGGGCCGACACGGGTGGGTTTTCGCCGTCTGGTGCGGATCTCACCGCTCGGCCTGGCGCTCTGTTTCGGGGCCGGGTTGGTGAACAGCGCCTTTTACAGCCTGGCACCGGTCTACGTCATGGGCATCGGCCTGGCGACCGAACGCATCGCAGATTTCGTGGCCCTGGCGGTCTTCAGCGGACTGGCCTTGCAGTGGCCCATCGGCTGGCTTTCCGATCGCGTCGAACGCCGTCTGGTGGTTCTCGGCACCTGTCTGGTCATGGGCTTTTCGGGCGTTGCGCTATGGCTGGTGGGGGCCAATCAGAGCGCCGCAATGGGGCTGATCGTGCTTTACGGAAGTTGCGCCTTCACCCTCTACGCCCAAGGCCTGTCACAGGCCAACGACCACGCCGAAGACAGCGAATTGGTGGCCGTCTCGTCTGGCCTGCTGCTGTTCTACGGCATCGGCGCCGTGATCGGACCGCTGGCCGCCTCCGGCTTCATGACAGCCTTGGGCCCAAACGGACTGTTCGCCTACATCGCGGCCGTCACCGGGGCCCTGGCGCTCTTCACGCTCTACCGCCGCGGCGTTCGGGTGGGGCTGCCGCTGGCCGACCAGGCACCCTATGTGGCGACGCTGAGCACCACACCACTGGTCGGCGAGCTTGACCCTCGCGCGGATGGCGACCAGATCGAGTTCACCTTCGAGGAGCAGCCGCCGGCCAGCGACCTGCACCCGGCCCCGGCCCCGGCCCAAATTGGCTCTTAAGAAAATCCCGCGTCTATGACAGACTGTTTCCCGAAGTGGATTCGGGGGCCGAAAGCAAAGGCATGGCGGAGTCAAACAGGGAGGTGGAGGAAGCTGCGCCCGAGGGGGAAGTGGCCGACGGCAAGGCCGTCTATCTCGAAACACTGCAGCTGATCGAGCGCCTGCACCGGCAGTTTCTCGATGTCGTCAAGGTCGAGCTCGACCACCTGGGCCGCAACGACGTAAGCAACGTCCAAAGCCTTATCCTCTACAACATCGGCGACGCCGAGATGACCGTCGGCGAGCTCACCTCGCGGGGCTATTACCTGGGCTCCAACGTCACCTACAACCTCAAGAAGCTGGTCGAAAACGGCTTCCTCGAGCAGGAACGCTCGACCTACGACCGGCGCTCGGTACGCATCCGGCTGTCGGAAAAGGGATTGGCGTTACGCGAAGAGATCGACGTGCTTTACCAGCGCCACGTGGCCGCCCTGGCGGAGGGCGTGTTAGCGGTCAGCGACCTTGACGAAATCAACCGGTCGCTGCGCACCCTTGAACGCTTTTGGAGCGACGAGATCAACTTCGGCAAACGTTAGGTTCAGCCGCGCCACTTCAACGGGGCAAGCAGCGCCTTGAGGTCAGGCAGCGGCAGCACGGTCGACAAGGAAGCAAACAGCATCCCTAGCGCCGTCAGCTCCACCCAGGTCACCGGTTCGTCCAGTAGCAAGGCCGCCGAGGCCACACCGACACCGGGCACCGCCAGCGCCGACAGCGCCGCCACCCCGGCCGGCACCATCTCGACGATGCGGAACCAAACCCAATAGCCGACGACGATGCCGAACAGCGCCGAATACAAAAGCGCCCCTACAGCGACCAGCGGGATGGGCTTGAGCGAGTCGAGTTCCAGCAGCGCCCCCAGCGTCAGCGGCACTGCCGCGACCGCCATCTGCCAAGCCGTCACCACCAGCATCGGTACCGGCCACCTGACATACTTGACCACCACCGTGCCGGCACCCCACATGGCGGCACCGACCGCCATCGCCGCCACGCCCCAGACCGAGGGATCGGACTCGCTAATGCCGCGCCAGGCCAACAGTCCAATCGCCCCCATGCCGATGCCGAGGCCCAGCCAGCGCAACGGAGTCGGCCGCTCGCCAAGCAGCGGGACGCCGATCAGAAAGGCCCATAGCGGCATGGTGTAGGCGATGATGGCGGTCTGCCCGGTGGGGCTGACGGTCAGTGCCAAGGCCGAAAAGAACAACCAGCCGAAGATATTGAGCAGTCCCGCCAGCACCACCCAGCCGCGAAACCCCCGGGGCATGCCCAGCCTGTGGCCGGCCGCCCGGGCCATGGCGAAGACCGCCAGAGCGGCAATGACGGCGCAGAACGAGCGGAAACTGAAGACCGGAATGTAGCCCACCGCCACCTTCATGATGGGCCAGCTAACGCCCCATACCAGCATGAGCGCGAGCAGCAAGGCTGCCCCCTTGAGCGGCAGCCGCGATGGCTCCTGGGGTTTCAAGCTGGATAGATCGGAAATCTTTGACAAAGATCTGCAACCACTCTTTTTGCCGCTGCCTCGGCTGTGCGATTGTCGCCGGGCTCGGCCGCCAAACCGGAAAGCACGTCGGCGATCAGCCCGCCGACGATCTCGAACTCCATCGTTCCAAAGCCGCGCGTCGTACCGACCGCTGACGAAAGCCTGAGGCCCGAGGTCACCCGCGGCGGCTGCGGATCAAAGGGCACAGCGTTCTTGTTGCAGGTCAAGCCGGCGTTTTCCAGGCTTTCGGAGGCCACGTCGCCGGTCAGACCGCGGGGCCCTGTGGACTGAAGATCGAGCAGCAAGAGCGAGGTGTCCGTGCCGCCGCCGACCAGGGTATGGCCACGCGCCGCCAGTACCGCTGCCAGGGCGCGGGCGTTCTCCAACGAGCGCCGGGCGTAGCCTTGGAATTCGGGCCGCAACGCCTCACCCAAACAGACCGCCTTGGCTGCCACCGTGTGCAGTAGCACGCTGCCCTGCAGGCCGGGAAAGACGGCCTGGTCGAAACGCTTGGCCAGGGCCGCGTCGTTGCACAGGATCACACCGCCGCGCGGCCCCCGTAGGCTTTTGTAGGTGGTTGTGGTGACGACGTCGGCGTGGGGCAAGGGGCTGGGATGGACGCCACCAGCGACCAAGCCGGCGAAGTGGGCCATGTCGACCAGCAGCCAGGCGCCGACGCTGTCGGCAATCTCGCGGAACCGGGCGAAATCGATCAAGCGAGGATAGGCAGAGCCGCCGGCAATGATCAACTTGGGCCGGGTTTCCTGGGCCAGCCCGGCGACCTCGTCATAGTCGATCATTCCATCCTGGCGGCGCACGCCATAGGGCACCACATCGAACCATTTGCCGGTGAGATTTACCGTCGCGCCGTGGCTGAGGTGGCCGCCGGCCGGCAGCGCCATACTAAGAATTCGCTGGCCGGGCTCGAGCAATGCCAGATAAACGGCCTGGTTGGCCTGGCTGCCGGAATGGGGCTGCACGTTGGCGAAACGACAGCCGAAAAGCCGCGTCGCGCGCTCGATGGCCAGGCGCTCCACAGCATCGGCGGGAGCAGCGCCGCCGTAGTACCGCCCGCCGGGATAGCCCTCGACGGTCTTGTTGGTGAAGACCGAGCCCTGGACTTCGAGCACGGCCCGGCTGACCAGGTTCTCGGAGGCGATAAGTTCGATGCCATCCTGCTGGCGCACCAGCTCGTCCGCCACAACTGCCGCCACCTCGGGATCGGCTGCAGCTAGATCGTCGGAGAAATAGCCGGGGTGGGGCTCCGGCCCGACCGGTTTGCGTTGGGCGCACATACCCCCTTCTCTACCTGCGGCCCGCTTTCCTCACAAGTCGGACACGAAGCTAGCCGATTCGCTTGCCTCCAAAGAACGTGTAGAGTTCGTCCCTCACCTTGGGAGCAAATGAGTGATGAACGAGGGTGGGGCAAAAAGGCGTTTGGCCGCGATCCTGGCCGCCGATGTGGCTGGCTACACCAGCCTCATGGAGCAGGATACCGACGCCACCGTCGCCGCCTGGCAGAGCGCCCGGGCCAACGTTATCGATCCCGCCATCGGCGCCCACTCCGGCCGCATCGTCAAACATACGGGCGATGGCTTCCTGGCCGAGTTCACCACTGTCCAAGACGCCGTTAGATGCGCCATTGCCATGCAGGGCGAACTCGCAGCAAGCCCGCTTGATTTCCGCTTGGGCATCAACCTCGGAGACATCGTCGATGATGGCGAGGACATTCACGGCGAGGGCGTGAATATTGCGGCCCGCCTCGAAGGCCTCGCCGAGCCGGGCGGAATTTGTGTCTCGGGCGGCGTCCACGAGCAAGTGCGGAACCAGATTGCAGCCGTCTTCGAGGACATGGGCGAGCAGCGGGTCAAGCACGTCTCGGCGCCAGTGCGTGTCTATCGCCTGGCACTTGATGGCCGAGCAACCCAGAAACCTCGTCGTCTCCAGCCGGGACAGAACGAACCCCAAGGTAATGGCAGCAATAAAAACCTGGCACGCGATCTAAAACTTGGTGGAGTGATGACGATTTTCACCGCGCCTGGCTTGGTCGTGCTGGGATGGTTTGTCGACGAAATGCAAGCTATGTTGGGGGTCTCCGCGCTGGTGGTTTTCGTCGGTATCGGCCTTTTCGTAGCGGCAAAATTCATTGAACGCTGGTATGGACCCCCATTTCCCAGATGAACTCGTTAATCGATGCCCTGAGATGGAGATTATGCTATAAGAATCAATATGTTGAGGAGTTGATGGAGTGGTTGGCA
>NZDS01000222.1 GCA_002690215.1 Rhodospirillaceae bacterium
CCGCCTGGCTACCGTCGCCGTGAGCCACCGAGGCGCCCGAAGCTGGACCCCTTCACCGACATCATCGACCGTATTCTGGAGGGGGATCGAACGAGCCATCGCAAGCAGCGCCACACTTAGAACACCGCCGACGTTGGGAATCGAGATTCCGAGTCCGGTCTACCCCCAACTCCGGGCGTGCCGGGAAGGGGCGTGTTTCGTCTGCAGGTGACCCTGGCTGTGTGAAAACCCTCTAACGAGTCGTTCGGGCGCAAGATTGATTCGCGCAGCACCACACTTGCGCATGATAGATATGCCGTGGCCGAATTATCTTTCCTATTGTTGCGCGAGGTCGAGGGCTTACGGCGTTTTCACACAGCCAAGACCCACACCGGACTCCGGCAACCTTGAGGCCTCATGAACGCCTGATAGACCCATGGTCCTCGTCGTTCACGACGGAGATCCGGCGCCGGTTGCCTCGGCGCGTAAGGTGATGCGGAAGCTTGACATTCCACCGCGGCACGAAAACGGTGGGGATCGCCTGAAAGGCGCCTTGGCCCCAATTGGCAACCGAAATCCGGCGCCTTTATTCGCCGCGCATCTCGCGCAATCGAGTCGATCTGAGCTCTCCGGTTTGCTCGAGAATGGGATATGCCGTGGCCACGAGATGAGAGTGAATGCGTTTGAGGTCGCGCAGCACGTCGAGATGAAGTGCGCTCGTCTCGAAGGCTTCAGGGCGTTGCGAACGCAGGCGGTCGAGGTGGCTCGCCGCGGCCTCCTCCACGCGCCTTCGGAACTCGGCCTTGCCCGCCACCAGGCGTCTCGCCATGGCTGCATCGCCCGACATGAAGACGGAAAAGCAAAGCCGCATGGCCTCGTGGACGTGCTGGTGCAGAGCTTCGATCTCGGCCATGCCTTGGCGGCTAAAGTTGAGCTTGCGCTTGATCTTTTTCGCTGCCAGATCCATCAAGTTGTTGTCGATGATGTCGCCGACGTGTTCCAGGTTGGTGGTAAAGCCCAGGATCTCCGCGTTGCGCCGGCTCTGGACTTCGTCGAGTTCGCGCTTGGAGGCATCGATGAGGAAGCGCTTGACCTCGGCGTAGAGGCTGTCGACGACGTCGTCCATATCCTGAATGCTGGTCCTGAGCTTGCGGTCGTTGCTGCGCAGCACCTCGAGGCTCTGGCCGAACATGCTTTCGACGGTGTCGCCGATGCGGAGGGCCTCGCGGGCTGCTGCCGACAACGCCACCGAGGGCTCGTCGAGGGTCGAAAGGTCGAGGTAGCGGGGCCTCGCCGCGTGCCCACCCGACGGCGCCAGTGGCAGCAAGCGGCTGCAGACCCTGGCCATCAGGCCGGTGAACGGCAGGAATACGAACAACAGACAGAGATTGAAGGCGCTATGGAAGTTGGCGATTTGGCGTACCGGTTCAGCCTCTATGGCCGCCACCAAATGCGCCAACCAAGTCACCATGGGCAACGCCATGAGACAGCCCGCCACGCGAAAGAGGGCGTTGCCCAGCGCAACCCGATGGCCTTCTGGGGGTTGGCCCAAGGTACTCACCAGCGGCGGCACGGCAGCGCCCAGATTGGCTCCCAGCACCAGCACGAAGCTCAACGCCAGCGGCATGGCGCCGCTGGCCACCAGGGACATGACGAGCAGCACTAGCGCCAAGCTGGAGTGGGCCAGCCAGGTGAGAAGCGCCGCCATCAACAATGCCAACAGCGGCTCCTGGACCAGGGCCAGAAACACCCCTCGCAGACTTTCGACCTCCCGCAGCGGCGCCCCGGCAGCCAGGATGAGTTTGAGCGCCAGCAGCAACAGCCCCAGCCCGATGGCTGCCCGCCCCAGGTCGCGCTGGCGCGTCCGCCGGCCGCTGAGAAAAGCGATGACACCGGCCAACATGAGCAGCGGCGACAGCCAGCCGAGATCGAAGCTGAGCACCTGAACCACCAGCGTGGTGCCGACATCGGCACCCAGCATCACCGCCAGCGCCGGTGCCGTGGCAATCAGGCCGCCGGCGGCGAAGCCGGCTACCATCAGCGCCGTGGCCGTCGAGCTTTGTAGCAGCGCCGTCACTCCCAAGCCGGCCAGGGCCGCCACCACTCGGTTGTCCGTTCCCGCCCTTATGATGCCTCGCAGGTCGGCCCCATAGGCGCGCTGGAATCCGGTTCGCACCATGCGGCTTCCCCAAAGTAGGAGGGCGACGCCGCCGGCGACGTTGAGCAGGATCTCGTTGCCGCCCATGGCGCTTTCAGCGGGCCCCGTCGGCCCGGGCCCTCGAGCGTTGGTTATCGCGGGCACCGCACAAACGCAGTGGCCGCGCGGCATTTTTCTGGCGCGTCATCGGCATCTCTTGGCGGCGGCAACTCAGGCCATGGCGCCGGTTCCGGGATAGGCCTTGGTGAAGGCATCGCCTTCTGCGAAACGCATGGGCCGGTACGGCTCTGCCGGCAGTATCCTGCTTTCGCCAAAAACGATCTCCTCGGCCACCATCCGACCGATGCAGGGGGCCAGCTTGAATCCGCCTCCGGACAATCCGCAGACCGCGATCAGACCTTCCTTGCCTGGAATGCCCCCGATGATGGGGTTGCTGTCCGGTGAGACATCGTAGCGCCCCGCCCAGTGCGAGGTGATACGTGCCCCCGCCAGCTCAACGAAGCAATTTTCGAAATTTCTCAAAAAGCGTCCGGCGCCGTCCCTGGGCAAGCTTTCGTCGATGACCTCCGGATCAGAAATGGGGTCGCCGCGATCGCTGTTGCCGAACAGCATGCCGCCGCTCTGCGGCCGGTTGTAGCAAATTCCCGGCAAATCTCGGACCACGGGAAACCGCCCACTCGAAGGGACGGCACCGTGCTGGAAATGCACGACCTTATGGTTGGTAATGTCGAAGGGGTAGTGGACACCAACTGTAGCGGTGATGGCGTTGGTCCAGACGCCGGCGGCCACCACCACCCGATCGGCGAAAATTCTGGCCTCATCCGTCTCGACGCCGTCGACCCGGTCGGAAAGGGATTCCGTGAGGCGCCGCACCGAGACCCCCTGGCGCAATTCGACACCCAGCCGGCGGGCCGCATCGGCATAGCCCATAGTCGTCTGGTGGGGATCGGCGTAACCCGACAGAGGCTCGAAGGCGGCCTTGGCGATCCGTTCGGGGTTGAGCCTGGGGTGAATTTCCAGGGCTTGGCGGCAATCGATCAGTTCGACCTCGGCACCGGTCTCCCGTTGCAAGCGGATGTTTCGCTCGAAGTCGCCCAGCCGCGCGGCATCTGCGAAGATTAGATAGCCGCAGCGCACGAACCCCGAGGCGGCGCCCACCTGACCCGGAAAGTCGGCCAGGATGTCGCGTCCGATGCTGGCCATGCGGCAGGTCAGGGGATTGGAATAGTGAGTTCGCACGATGGCGCAGCTTTTGCCGGTATCGCCGGAGCAAATGGCCCCCTTTTCTAACAATACTATGTCGCGTCCCCCGAGCCGGGCCAGATTGTAGGCTATCGAGCAGCCGACCACGCCTCCGCCGATGATGACGGTTTGATACCGATCTCTCATAAATATTCCCGCAAAACTAGCCAACATCCCTAGCTATCCTGGAAGCTGCCGGCAACCTCGCGCCACGGCCTCCCGCTTGACAATTCAAGGCCCCGGGACCTAGTGTCCGGCACGCAGACTTTTGGACTATACCAGACAAAATGATTTGGTCTATACCAAGTGAAGAACGGAAGGCCTGGGATCGCCGGGTTCCCCACTACCTGCGACTGCGGGATCATTTTGCTTCCCTGATCGAAAGGGGAGCTCTACTTGCGGGAGGCAAACTGCCGCCCGAACGGGAACTGGGGGATCATTTCCAAACCACCCGGGTAACCGTGCGTCAGGCCCTGATGCAGCTCGAAGCCGAGGGTCTGGTGTTTCGGGAGAACCGCCGCGGTTGGTTCGTCTCGCCACCGAGAATCCAATACGATCCGACGGCCGACGTCAGCTTCACCGAGAGTGTTCTGGCGCAGGGCCGCAGGCCGGGTACCACTGTGCTTTCCAAGGAACGAATCTCCGCCTCGGCATGGGAGAGCCAGCATCTCGGCGTCGTCGCCGGCGAAGCAATCTTCCTGGTTCGCCGGTTGCGCTCGGTGGATGGCCGGGCAGTGCTGTTGGAACACCTTCACATCAATGCAAAACGCTGCCCCGGCCTTCTCGACCTGGCGCTCGATGGTTCGCTGACCAAACTCATGTCCGAGCACTACGGTATCTTCGAGCACCGCCCGTATATCAACATGCGGCCCACGGCTCTTGCCGAATCCCACGCCGAAGCCTTGGGCGTCACCACCGGTACGCCCAGCCTGTACCTGTCGCGGACCAACCACGATCAGTTCGGCAACGTGGTCGAATTCGACCAGGAATTCTGGCGTCACGACGCGCTGGAAATATGCGTCAACGCCCACCGACATGGGCCGGCGCAACGGGACGAGGGGACCAACGAGGCGAGCCGTGATGGTTGAGGTCTCTGAGACGCCAGGAAAACAGCCGATTATCGTCGTCAAAGATATCTGCAAAACGTTCGATGTGCCCGGCAGCGAGCCGATCCGAGCTCTGGAAAACGTCAGCAACCACGTCGACAAGGGGGAAGTCCTCGTAGTGATAGGGCCCAGCGGGTCCGGCAAAAGCACCTTCCTGCGGGCCCTCAATGGACTTGAAACGGTCGACAGCGGCAGCATCGTCATCGACGGCGTCGAGCTTACCGATGGCAAGACCAACCTCAACAAATTGCGCCAGACGGTCGGCATGGTCTTCCAGCACTTCAACCTGTTTCAGCACAAGACGGCGTTGGAGAACGTCACCATGCCGCAGACAGTGGTGCTCAAGCGCTCGCGGCATGAAGCCAATGAGGTCGGGCGCCAGTTGCTCGAGCGGGTCGGCATCGGCGACAAGGCGGACAGCTATCCGCGGCAACTTTCCGGCGGTCAGCAACAGCGCGTCGCCATTGCCCGTTCCCTGGCCATGACACCCAAGGTGATGCTTTTCGACGAAGCAACGTCGGCACTCGACCCGGAAACGGTCGGCGGCGTGCTCGATCTGATGAAGCAGTTGGCCGGCGAAGGCATGACCATGGTCGTGGTCACCCACGAAATGGGATTCGCCCGCGAGGCAGCCGACCGCGTCAGCTTTATGGATGAAGGCCGCATCGTCGAAGAGGGCCGCCCGGACGAAATTTTCGACCAGCCCCGGCGCCAGCGCACACAGATTTTTCTTAGTCAGATTCTCTAGGCCGCCCGAACCCGTCGGCTGGTGATCTCAGCCCCGCCAAATTTGGTATAGACCAATTCCGCCTTCTGGTATATACCAATAGGAATCGAAGCTGGGGAAGTACCCGGCCGCCCCGTTCCTCGGGGGTTTGGTACATGGGAGCGAACAGCAAGGGGAGAAAGCTGAGATGATGAGAATTCCGAAATTGTTAGGGTTGGGAATATTCGCGTTCGGGTTGATGGCATTCACCCAGGCAGCGGCCTCCGATGTGTTGAAAGATATCGTCAAACGGGGACAGTTGCGCGTCGCCGTCCAGACCCAGGGACCGCCCGTGAGTTTCATCGACAAACACGACAAGCGCACCGGGTTCGCCATTGAGGTCGTCAAGATGATGGCCAAGGACATGGGCGTCGAACTCAAGCTCCTGGATTACGAGTGGAAGGGCTTGATTCCGGCCGTCAACTCCGGCAAGGCCGATTTCCTGGCCGCCGACATGACGCCCAACGCCAAGCGCACCCTGGTCCTGAGCTTCACGGAGCCCTACCTCTACAGCGACGTCGTGCTCTATTCCAAGAAAAGCCAGCCTTTCAAGAAGTGGCAGGATGCCTGCAAGAAAGGCGTTGCCGTCGGCGTCGTTCAGGGCAGCAGCAACGTCGGCCTGCTGAAGAAGATATGTTCGGCAGCGACCATCAAGGAGTTCGCCGGCGGTGGCGCAGCCGTCGCTCAGGCCGTTGCCGCCGATCGCGTAGACGCCGGCATCAACGACCAGGCTTCGGCGGCCGGCTACATGGTCGAGTACACCGACTTTCACGTTCTCGAGGGGGCGCCGAAACGCTGGCCGCTGAGCTTCGCCACCCGTCCGGATGAGACCCATCTGCTGCGCTGGATGGACAACTATTTCATGTTGATCCGCAACGACGGGCGTTTGGAACAGCTGGCTGATTATTGGATGCGTGGTCCGACCTGGAAGAAAGACCACTAAAGCCGCCAGACCGCCACCAAGCGCGGGGGTCTTGGGCAAAGGTGAACCACCTCTTGGGGGCTTTGCTGGGATGGCAGAGCCCCCTTTCGTCGTCATGAAGCAGATATGAGATAATGGCGCGGTTATGGACTGGGTCCTGGATTTCTACAACTATCGGGTTGTTGGCCAGTATCTCCACGAGTTCGGCCGCGGCCTCGGATCTACGGCCTGGATTTCCCTGCTGGCGCTGCTGATTTCGCTCGGCCTCGGCACCGTCGTGGCGATCATGCGGATGTCGGCCAACCCGGTGCTGTGGCGGCTGGCAGCCGGCTACGTTCAGGCCATCCGTTCGACGCCGCTGTTGATCCAGATCTATCTGATCTATTTCACCCTGCCGGCGCTGCCGCTGCTGGGGCGCCGCCTGGACGAACTCGAAGGGGGCATCATCGCGCTGGGCCTCAACGCTGGCGCCTACATGAGCGAAATCATACGGGCCGGCATCGAATCCATCTCGCGCGGCCAGATCGAGGGCGCCCAGTCGGTCGGCATGAGCTATCTGCAACGCCTGCGTTATGTCGTTCTGCCGCAGGCCTTCGCCCGGGTCGCGCCGCCGCTGCTGGGGCAGACCGCGGTGCTCATCAAGGACAGTTCCCTAGTCAGCTTCATCGGCGTTTTCGAGTTGTTCGGAGCCGGCCTGATCATCCTCACCGAACGGCTGATGCCGAACGAAGGGTTTCTGACGGTGGCGATCTGCTACCTGGCGATCTACTCGGTGATGCTGGCGGTGACGGGCTATGCCCAGCGCCGTCTCGGCGGGACCGCAGCTTAGGCGGGGGCGAAGCCATGTCAGAGGCCATTCTTTCGACCCTACCGTTCCTCTTCGAGGGCCTGTGGACAACCTTCAAGATTTCCCTCATCACGATCATTTTGGGCAGCCTGCTCGGGGTCACCGTGGGCCTGCTGCGGACCCTCGACATCGCCCTGATCACCTATCCCCTGGGGGCCTACATCCATGCCCTGCGCGGCACGCCGTTCCTGATCCACCTTTACGTCATCTATTTCATGCTGCCGACGACGGGGATCTCGTGGCTTCAACTCGAAGCCTTTCCGGCGGCGGTTATCGCCCTCAGTCTCTATACCTCGACCTATGTCTCGGAAATCGTCCGGGCGGCGATCCAGGCCGTGCCGCCCGGGCAAACCGAAGCGGCGCGCTCGACCGGCATGACGGCCCTGCAATGCATGTGGTACGTGGTGCTGCCGCAGGCTGTGAAAATGATGATCCCGCCTATGGGCGGCGTCTACGTCATCATCATCAAAGGCACCTCGATCGTCTCAGTCATCGGCATCGCCGAACTGGTGCGCGCCGGAGAACACGCCACCCAACGTCACCCCAAGGAGATGATGGTGATCTACGGGCTGACGGCGCTGATGTACTTCCTGTACTGCTATCCGGTGTTGCGCCTGGCGCGATGGGCCGAAGGCAAATTCGGAAGCGTTCAGTTGCCGTCCTGAGCGTCATCGGCTGGCGCCGGCGGCAACCAAGGAATAGACGAAACGAAGAATGGAAAGTGAAATCAGAAAGATCCGGCTGGCAATACACTCTGTCAGCTTTGCCTTCCATCGCCGGTACAAAGAAGGCTTCGATTTCCATGCTCTGATCGAAGCGGCGGCGAATCTCGGCGTCTCCGGGGTTCATATCAGCCTGAATGACGCCAATTATCGCTGGATCGGTGGCACCTCCTCGGAGCGCCTCCGCGAGGTCGGTGAGGCCTTGCGGGCTCGCGGCATGTTTGTCGAAGTCGACACTTCGGGCACCGATGAGGAACATCTGATCAAGCTTCTCGATGCCGCCCGGATGCTCGGTGCCGATCGGCTGCGAACCTATGTCACGCTGCAGGGAAGTCCCGAGGAAAAGGCGCGCACAACTGTCCGGGGACTGCGTCGGGCTGCACCCATCGCGGCGGATCTGGGGATCCAGTTGCTGCTCGAAAATCATGAGGAATTCAGCGGCCGGGAGATCGTTCACATCATGGAGGAAGTGGATCACCCGACCGTAGGAGCACTGTACGATTTCGGCAACTCCATGATGATCCTGGAGGATCCCATGGTAGCGGCCAAGGCGATGGCGCCCTTCATCCGAACCGTTCATTTGAAGGATCAAATCTTGACCAAGGACCCCAGCCTTGCGGATAGGGGGGCAGCCGAGAACACTATTGTTTGTGGCGTACCCATCGGTCGGGGGAATATCGATGTCGAAGGAATTCTCAGATTCCTGCTCAACAACACTGACCTGAACCGGGTGTGTATTCAAAGCGTCTATGGTTACCGGGCGCCCATCTCCAGAAACCTGCCCCAGCTTGCCGAGGCGGAACGGCGGTATCCGGTTTTCGCTCAGGAAACCGATCTTTCGGATAAATCCTTCTGTATTCTGGACCCTGAAGCGCTGTCCCGCACCGATCCATGCCGACTCCTGAACTACGAGATGAGCGCCGTTGCGCTGGGAGTCGGAAAGGTGCGTGAGATTCTTGCCAACCTTGACTTCCATATTGAATCCGGCGGCTCCAGCATGGACTACAGACGAAAGACCGGATGAATTGCCGGCACGGTCGCTGTCGGGCGCATCTTGAGTCCGTTCCTGGCTATGAACGTCGGTTCGGGCCAGGTGCCCGGCACCGCCGCTCTGACCCTGCAAGCCGACGTGGCAGGCCGCATTCTGGGCGCGCCCGCTGTAGCCGCGGCCCCTCCAATCTCCACCTACATCAATACAGACACAGAAACCCGCCGGCATCCTGGCCGACGGCCGAGAACGGCACCTCGACGGTAGCCAGCCCGCTGCGATCGCCGGGTGACTGGTTGGTGTAAAGCGCCGCCGGGATTGTGACGCCGACCCGGTTCCCAGCTGTCGAGCCATACCGAGCGTTTATGATCCGCTGCGTCCCGGCGCGGAAGTCTGCCATGATGTCGCGGGTGGCGATCAGGGTTTCGAGCGGGTTCATGGAACCGGTGAGATTGCGCCGGACGATGATCGAGGGATCGAAACCCTCGAGCGCATTGGGATTGTCCGGAAATGATTGCTCGTTGCCGAGATCGATGGTCAGGCTCTCGAGCGCCGCCGCCTGGCGGTTCACCAGCATGGTGCCATTCTTGAACGGCGCGGGCCGGCTGGCGTCGTAGGTGGCGGCGGGCACGGCGGCGTCCGCCTTCGAAAGGTAGAGGCCCTGGAAGGTGAAGGAGAGCCGGCCCACGCCGCCGCTGGTGAGAGTGAGATTGAACGAACCACGGCAGCCGACCAGCTTGTAAAGCAGGCCATCGAGGTAGAGATAGATCGTCAGCGACGAGATGCTCACGGACGCCGGCGCATAGAGCACATTGGCCGGGATCTGATAGTTGGTGCTGACAC
>NZDS01000223.1 GCA_002690215.1 Rhodospirillaceae bacterium
TCTGAAGCGGATTCAGCAAAATCCCTGAAACGTTCTTCGCCCTCCCGCAGTTTGGAGGTCTGTTCCTCGACCAGCTCTTCCAGATGCTCACGATGTCGGGCTAGTTCCTCCTCGGCCCGCTTGCGCTCTCGAAGTGCTCTTTCGCGGGCGCGTGTGAAATACACCGTCAGGAGTAAGACCAATGACGTAACCGAGACCACATTCACAACATAAAACAGGGTTCGCAGAAACTCGGTCTGGATGGGCTTGGGAGCAATAAGGTATGGCTCAAGAAACCCAGATAGAATTGTCAACGCAACATACAGGCCCAACCATATCCAGACACTTCTTCTATCATCGATCGCCAAAGAACCGATCAAGGCAGCGATAGACCACAGCATCATGCCGCCGCTACTCACAAATCCACCGAGAACCCATTGAAAGACAAACGGTAGTAGAAGGCTCGCGCTTATCTGGACGGTGCGGGCAATCCCAAAATTTTTGAAAATATTAAGAAAGCAAAAGCTTACTGCTGTGATGACAACATAACCGAACGGCACCGCTGATTCCCAATAGAGCCCGAAAAGAAGGGATATCGTGCCCCACAATAGACCGCCAGCGCACATAAGAATGCCGGCGTAAATCAGGATGCGATGACGCAATAGCGTTTCTTCATCGTCGCCAGGAAGATCCGCTATGGAACCCAGCCTCATCAGCAAGGTTTTCATGTCGCTCGCTGCCAAGCCTAAGAAAAGGAGCTTGATTTCAACGTCTTGTGAATCATTCTTTTGTCCGAGCAGATGAGTAATTGCGGAGCACAAGAGGAAGCACGAAGTGTCGACTGAAACCACGTGTCCTCAGTATGGGCGCTCGGGCTTGCGCGAGGCAAGCAATCTGGTGCACGGGGATGGAACTCGATCGCGCCGCGTCGCTGCTTCCGACGCGGCCGGGTTGGCCAATGACGGCTCTGGGTCGATTCCGGCCCTTTAAGGTCGCGCGCGAAATGTCCGATTCGCGCTAACAAGCGGAAATCGAAACAGCCAGCATCAATTATGAGCCCTTGACCTCGTCCTCGCCGGAAAAACGGGCCAGAAAGAACGGCCCGGCCAGGGTGACCAGGGCGACAATTGCGAAGGCCACGCCCCAAGAGGCAACCACATCGGCGCCGCCGGCCAGATCGAGCATGGCGCCAAACGCCAGCGGCCCCATGAAGCCGCCGCCGAAGCCGACGAAGGAATGCACGGCCATGGTGGCGCCGCGCTGTTCGGGCTTTGCCGCCATAACCGTGCCGGCCGTTAATGAGGCCGAGTCCGCGGCAATCAGGGCGCTGTAGAGGATGCAAATCCCGGCCACCAGCGGGAACCAGAGGGTCGCCGAAAAACCGATACAAGCACCGCATGCGGCCGACACCACCATCACCACCGAGATGAAGCGCCGCCGCCCGAAGCGCCGCGCACCCTCGTTGCCGAGCACGCTGGCCGGCAGGCCGACGATGGTGGCCACGGCACCGATCAAGGTGACGCTCCAGCCCAAGGCCGCCGTGGGCTGCAACGAAGCCGCGAAGGTCAGGAACGCTACCGTCCAAGACATGGCGGCCATCAATTCGGTGGTATGGGTGGCGTAGGCCAGCATGTAGCCGACGGCCGCGCGGTTTCTGAAGACCGGCCGGAAGTCGAGCAACAGCGGAGCCTCATGGTCGTGCACCACCGGCTTGGGCGCGGTCCCCAGCCAGACCAGCAGAAAGGCCACGAGGCCCCCCAGCGACAAGAGGGCAAAGGCCGCCGGCCAGCCCCAAAGCGCATCTATCTTGCCGGCGAAATAGAAGCTCAGCGCCCCGCCGATGGCGTAGCTGGCGGTGTAGAAAGCGACGCCGCGCGAGGGATCCTTGGCCTCCAACCGGTCGGTCAGCACTTTCAATCCGGGCATGTAGCTGCCGGCGAAGCCGACACCATGCAGGGCGCGCAAGGCCAGGGCCGACCAAAAGCCCTCGGCTAGCAGGCCGAAGGCGAGCATCGAGAGAAACGAAAGCGCCGTCGCGCCGAGCACCACGAGGCGGGCGTCGATGCGGTCGGTGAGGCTGACCAGTACGATCACCGAGGCCATGTAGCCACCGAAAAAGACGCCGTTAAGCCAGCCCGCTTGCGTTCCGCTGAGCGACCATTCGGCGATGAAGCCGGGCAGCAGCGCCGGCAACACCCCCATGCCCAGCAGCCCCGTGGCCTGGGTCAGGCACATGATGACGACGAGCGTGGTGCCTTGGGCGCGCGCTGGCGGCATGACGTTATCCGATTCCCCTAGATCTCCGAAAGGGCGAGCCAAGAGACTATCGAGCGCCGTCTGCGGGCACCAGCCGTAGCAGTCCTGCTAATTTTCTCCGGAAAACCGGGCCAGGAAAAAAGGTCCGGCCAGGGTGGCCAGGGCGACAATGGCGAAGGCCACGCCCCACGAGGCGACCACATCGGCGCCGCCGGCCAAGTCAAGCATGGCGCCGAAGGCCAGCGGCCCCATGAAGCCGCCGCCGAAGCCGACGAAAGAATGCACCGCCATGGTGGCACCACGCTGTTCGGGCTTCGCCGCCATCACCGTGCCGGCCGTCAGCGAAGCCGAGTCGGCAGCAATCAAGGCGCCGTAGAGGATGCAGAATCCGACGACAAGTGGAAACCAGAGCCCCGCAGTGAAGCCGATACAAGCACCACAAAAAGCCGTCACCACCATGACCACCGAGATGAAGCGCCGCCGCCCGAAGCGCCGCGCGCCCTCGTTGCCCAGCACACTGGCCGGCAGGCCGATAATCGAGGCCACGGCACCGATCAGGGTGATGCTCCAGCCCACTGCTGCCGCCGGCTGCAACGAGGCGGCGAAGGTCAAAAACGCCACAGTCCACGAGAGCGCAGCCATCAGTTCGGCTGTATGCAGAGCGTAGGCCAACATATAGCCGACGGCGGCACGGTTCCTGAAGATCGGCCGGAAATCGAGCAACAAAGGCCGCTCGTGGTCGTGAACCACCGGCTTGGGCCCGGTGCCAAACAACACCAGCAAAAAGCCTGCGAGGCCGCCCAGGGAGGTCAGGCCAAAGGCCATCTGCCATCCCCAGAGGGCATCGATCTTGCCGGCGAAATAATAGCTCAGCGCGCTGCCGACGGCGTAGCTGGCGGTATAGAAGGCGACGCCGCGCGAAGGATCGTCGGCCTTCAGCCGATCGGTCAACACCTTCAGCCCGGGCATGAAGCTGCCGGCATAGCCGACGCCCTGCAAGGCGCGTAAGACCAGTGCCGACCAGAAGCCCTCGGCCAGCAGGCCGAAAGCGAGCATCGAGAGAAATGTAAGCGCCATCGCACCGAGCACCACGAGGCGGGCATCGATGCGATCGGTGAGACTGACCAGCACGATCACCGAAATCATGTAGCCGCCAAAAAAGATGCCGTTGAGCCAGCCCGCCTCAGTGCCGCTGAGCGACCATTCGGCGATGAAGCCCGGCAGCAGCGCCGGCAGCACACCAAAACCCAACAGCCCCGACGTCTGGGTTACGCACATCAAGACGATGAGCGAGGTGCCCTTGGCGCGCGCTGGCGGCATGGTCTTTTCCGATTCCGAAGAGAAGCCCGAACGGGCGAGCCAAGAGATTAACGAGGCCCGCTAACCGGCGCCAGCAGCAGCCGCACGAGAAAGTCACGCGCCAGGTCGTAGATCTCCGCGTCCTCGCTGGCCCGCGGGCCGCCGACGTTGAGCAGCCGTACCTGGTGGCGGCACAGCCAGGCGGCGACCCGGCGCGGCGACCCGGTGGCGCCGGGATCCACCACCAGGCGTGGCCGATTGATGCCGGCCTGGGCGGCCAGGATGGCGCTGCCGCCTCTTGGCCGCCGCTGCGCCAGAACCAATGTGGCGTCCGAATCGCGCATGTTCCAAAGCGTGCGCTGAACCACCCGGACCAGCGGCGTCTCATGCAGAGGATAGCGCTCATCGAGCGGCCCATCCTCGGCCCAGCGTCCCTTGGGGCACCAGCCGCCACAGGGAATGCCGGCTTCCAGCGCCAGATCCAGAACGGCCCGGTCGACGCCCGTCTGGCCGCCGCTGACCAGACCCACCAGACCGAGCCGGCGCCAAGGTTGCCGTAAGGGATTCCGCCTAGCCATGGTAATTTCCCGTCATCTCCGAATAAACTACGCCTCATGGCCGGCGAAGCCGAGGCATCCGGTGATATCTACGCCTCTCTCAGGACGGAATTCCTTGAGGAGGCCGGAGATCGCCTCGATGCCATAGAGGCCAGCCTCAACGATCTCTTTACCGGCGACATCGAAACCGCCAAAGCCGCCGAGGAAATCCGCCGTGAAGCCCACACCATCAAGGGCCTGGCAACACCCTTCGGTTTTCCCGTACTGACTTCGCTGGCCCATCAATTGGAGGACTACCTGGCCGCGGTGACGCTGAAAGGCTGGAGTCCGCGCAAAGACGTGCAGACCTTCATCGACGTCATGCGCGGGATCGTCGATCAACGCCAAGACCCGGACCCCGAACGCACACTGACCATCGAGAGGATGCTGCCGCTGCCGCCGGATAGCCAATATGCGGCTGAGCCGGAACCGGCACAGAGCGTCCTGGTGGTCACTTCCTCGCGCACGCTGGCGCTCAAGTTGGGCGGTGAACTGGAAGGCTTCGGTTTCGACGTCACGACGGCGGCCAAGGTGGTTGACGCTTTGGCCCAGGTAGAAGACGCGCCGCCCGACATCGTTGTTGTTTCTGATGTTCTCGATGGCCTCGACGGCCTCGACCTAATTTGCGCCTTGACCGCCATGCCCTCGACAAAGAGCTTGCCGGCAATCCTGGTGACCAGCTATCACCACGAAGGACCGGAGCTTGCGGCGCTGCCCGCAAAAGTACCCATCCTGGCGTTGGGTCCGGATTTCAGCCAAGAACTCCAGCGCGCCCTGACCGGGCTCGAATTCCGCTTTTTAGAGAACCGCCTGGCCGCCATTGCGACCTTCGCTTCGTAACCGTTTGCGCCACCCGAAAGGAACCACCGCATGACCGCCAAGACCGTTCTGATCGTCGACGACAGCCGGGTTGCCCGCATGGTGGTGATCGGCCTGACCGGCAAGATCCGGCCCGACTGGTCGTTGCGCGAAGCGGCTTCGGCCGACGAGGCACTGGTAATCATCGAAGAGACGGCTATCGACCTGGCGCTGATCGACAACGCCATGCCCGGCATGAGCGGGCTCGAGTTGGTCGAGCGTTTGCGCAGATCCAACCCCGATTTGGCCATCGCCCTGATCACCGCCAACATCCAGGACGCGGTGCGGCGCAAGGCCGAGTCGCTGGGTGTCGGATTTGTCGAGAAACCAGCCACCGAGGGCAAGCTGGAGGTCGTCTATGCCGGCATCGACAGTTGAGGGCGAGGCGGTCGAAGAGATCCACCGCGACGCCATTTTAGAAATCGTCAACGTCGCCATTGGCCGGGCGGCAGCAGCACTATCGGAAATGGTCGACGACCAAATTGAATTGACCGTTCCGGCGCTCAGCTTCCTCGACCGCAACCAGACAACCGACCGGCTAAACCTGATGACCGGGAAACAGGCCACGGCGGTGTCGCAGCGCTTCTCGGGAACCATCGCCGGCGACGCTCTGCTGGTCTTCCCCGAACGCCAGTCTCTCGAATTGGTGCGCACCTTGTTGCGCGATGAGACCGACCTCGACACGCTGACGGAGCTTGAGCAGGACGCCCTCAAGGAGGTCGGTAACGTCATACTCAACACTGTGCTGAGCAGCTTCTCGAACCAACTTGGCGCCGACCTCGACGCCAACTTGCCCGAAATCACCAGCGGCTCAAACGAAGAGATCCTCGATCTTGCTCATGCCCCAAAGGCCGGCGAGCCGCTGATCATGTTTATCGAAGTCGCTTTCGAGGTGGAGGGAGCCAATATTCAAGGCTATGTGGTCATTGTCCTCGATGTGGGCGCGGGGCGCGAACTAACCCAACTCATCGATGCCTACCTCGCCGGGCTGACGGCCTGAGCGCAGTAGCGACTCCGCAAAAACACCACTACGCCCAGTCAGCCAACAGGCAGAACACCCGATCATGCCGCACAACGCTACCGACACCCTTGCCGAGCTGGCCCTCGACGCCACCGGGCTGGGGCTGGCGTTGCTCGACGGCCAGGGCCGCGTTGTCTTCTGGAATCGCTGGCTTGACCGCACCTCGGGGGTGACGGCCGAGGCCGCCCGGGGTCGTACTCTGGTCGAGTTGTTTCCCGAAATCGCCGGCAGCCGCCTGGTCGGCGCCATCGACAACGCCTTGGATCACGGCCTGGCTTCGCTGCTCTCGCGCATCTTCGGGCGCAACATCCTGCCGCTGTTCGAGAACGCCGACAGCCGCGCCGCCGGCCGTCGCATCGAACAATCCATTGCTATAGGACCGCTGCGCCCCGAGGGCCGCGAGCGCCATTGCCTGGTGCAGGTCAACGACGTCAGCGAAACAGTCGTGCGCGAAACCATCCTGCGCCAGCAGAGCCGCGCCAAGTCCGAATACCTGGCCAACATGAGCCACGAAATCCGCAGTCCGCTCAACGCCATCATAGGCTTTGCCGAACTCATCGCCGGCCAGATCTTTGGTCCCATCGCCGAGCCCCGTTACGTTGAATACGCTGGCGACATCCGTACCAGCGGCGCTCATCTTCTAGAGGTCATCAACGACATTCTCGATCTCTCCAAGATCGAAGCCGGGAAGCTCGAGCTCACATTGGCCGCCTGCGATCCCAGGGTGCCCGTCGAAGCGGCACTGAAACTGGTGGAGCAGCACGCCCGGACCGATCAGGTGACCCTGGAAACAGATTTCGCTGCCGACCTACCGCTGATGCGCATCGACGAGCGGGTGACCCGGCAGATGACGCTCAACCTGCTTTCCAACGCCATCAAGTTCACCCCCGGAGGCCGTGTTTTGGTCGCGCTAATGTTGGGCTCGGAGGACGAATTGCTGCTGAGCGTGACCGACGACGGTATCGGCATCGCCGCCGACGACCTGCCGCGGGTGCTCGAGCCCTTCGGCCAATCCAGCTCCGGCCTGGAGATGGCGCGCCAGGGCACCGGGCTGGGCCTGCCGCTGGTCAGCCGCCTGATCAAGCTGCACGGCGGCCGGCTCGAGTTGGAGAGCGAGCCGGGTTCGGGTACCCGAGCCACCCTGGTGTTTCCCCTACGAACTTAAAAGATGGCAGACTACGGCAAGCCCGCAAAGCTAGCCGAGAGCGCGAGGCTTTCGTCAGAGGATTCACATTATGCGGGAATGCCCGGATAGGAGCGGCAAAAAACCCTGAAATCTTTGTGCTTTTGGGATCGCACTTGATTTATGTCAATGCAATAATACGGGAGCTCGGGCATTATCCGCGAGCTTTGCCCGCCGCCGGCATGCCGGCGGCGGGCAAACGGTCAGTGGGATCCCTCGCAGGAAAGTCGTCGCCGAATGTTGATGAAGGCACAGGCCGAGGCCGCCGGCAACGCTGAGCGTCGCCCGAATATGCCTCGTCCCATGACCGGCAACGAGGCCATCGCTCGCGGTGCCTGGGAAGCCGGGGTGAAAGTCGCAGCCTCCTATCCGGGAACACCTAGTACCGAGATTATGGAAAGCCTGGCGACCTACGACGCCGGCGACTTGCACGCCCAATGGTCGACCAACGAGAAGGTAGCCATGGATGTCGCCATCGGTGCCTCGCTTTCGGGTGTCCGGGCGCTGGCCAGCATGAAGCATGTGGGCGTCAACGTGGCCGCCGATTCGATCATGTCGCAGACCTACATCGGCGTCCACGGCGGCCTGGTGCTGGCGGTCTGCGACGATCCCGGCATCCACAGCTCGCAAAACGAACAAGACACCCGGGTCTTTTGCCGGCTTTCCAACATCCCGGCACTGGAGCCGTCCGACGCCCAGGAGGCGCTCGACTTCACGCGCCTGGCTTTCGAGCTCAGCGAGGAGTTCGACACCGCTGTGATCGTGCGCGCCACGACGCGGCTCTCGCACACTCGCAGCCCAGTGATGGTGGGGCCCCGAGAGGAGCACCCGTCCAAAGGCTGGGTCGACGATTCCCAGAAGACCGTGATGATCCCGGCCTATGCCCGTATCCGCCACCCCGAACTGATCAAGCGCGAAGAAAGGCTGCGGGAATACTTCGAGAAGAGCGAGCTGACGCGCTGGGACAAGGGCGAGACAAGCTTCGGTATCATCACCCACGGTACTTGCTACCCCTACGTCAAGGAAGTTGTGCCCGAGGCCAGTGTGCTCAAATTGGCAGCCTCCTACCCCCTGCCGACCAAGGCGATCGAGGAATTCTGCAAATCCGTCGATCGCGTCTTCGTGGTCGAGGAACTGGAACCGGTAATCGAGACCGAGGTCAGGGCGCTGGGCATCAGCGCCGAGGGCAAGGAATTCTTCCCCCGCGTCGGCGAACTGTCACCGGAAGGTGTGCGCGCCGGCCTGGCCAAGGCCGGCGTGGTGGAAGCACCGGGCGAAGTCCATGACTGGGGGGTGACCCCGGTGGTCAGGCCGCCGGTGCTCTGCCCGGGCTGCCCCCACACCAGCAACTACATGGCGCTGCGCGCCCTCGATGCCCGGATTGCGGGCGACATAGGCTGCTACACACTGGCCGCCGTCGAGCCACTGAAAGCCATCGAATCCACGGTCTGCATGGGCGCCAGCATCGGCAACGCCGTGGGCATCGCCAAATCGGGCAGCGAACAAAAACCGATCGTCGCCACATTGGGCGATTCGACCTTCCTGCACGCCGGCATCCCGCCACTGATCGACGCCGTCTACAACCAGGCCAACATCACCGTGCTGATCCTCGATAACCAGGTCACGGCCATGACCGGCGGCCAGGACCATCCCGGGACCGGCCGGACGCTACGCGGCGAGGAAACCCATAAGGTCGAATACGAAGATCTCTGCCGCGCCGTCGGCGTCGAGTGGGTGCGCACGGTGGACAGCTACGACGTCGCCGCGGTTTATCAGACGCTCCGCGAATCGACCGAGTACAAAGGCGTCGCGGTGGTCATCTCCAATCGGCCCTGCGTGCTCGACCCGGTCAAGTTGCGCGGCCCGGCGCTGGCGGTCACGGCCGCGGGCTGCGTCGCCTGCCAGGCCTGCATGAACCTCGGTTGCCCCTCGATTACCTGGATCGACGAAGTCTACGAGGGCCACCGCAAGGTCGCCATCGATCCTGCCACCTGCATCGGCTGCACGCTGTGCGCCCAGGTCTGCCCCAGCGACTGCATCAAGCCGGTATCATGAGCCAAGCCGAACCCCTCAGCCAAGATCAAGCTGCCGCCGTCGATCCGGCCACGGCGACGACCCGCAACGTTCTGGTGGTCGGCGTCGGCGGCCAGGGCGTCATCATGATCTCCAAGGTACTGGCCTTGGTCTGCCAGATGCAGGGCTATTCGGTGAAGCAAAGCGAAGTTCACGGCATGGCCAAGCGCGGCGGCAGCGTCTTCAGCCACGTGCGCTATGGCGGTCAGGTCTGGTCGCCGACCATCCCGCAGGGCGAGGCCGACGTGCTGCTGGCCCTGGAGTGGGCCGAGGGCCTGCGCTGGTTGCCCCACCTGCGCCCCGAAAACGGCGTCTTCATCTCCGACACGCAGCAAGTGGTGCCGCCCTTCGCCTGTCGCAACCGCAGCATCGGCGCCGAGCTCGCCTACGCCAAGGAGACGCCGGCTGAAATCGTCGAGCGCGTGACCGAAGGCTATGCCCTGGCCGCCGGCCGCATGGCCGACGAGATCGGCAACAGCCGGGCTGCCAACACCATCTTGCTGGGCAGCCTGTCGACCACCTTCGACTTCCCGCTCGAGGATTGGCGCAAAGTGATCGGCATGTTCGTGCCCAAGGGTACCGAGGACGTCAATATCGAGGCCTTCGAGCTGGGCCGCAAATGGATCGAGGAGGCACGCGCCAACCCCGAGCGCGCGACCGATCCGGCGCCGCCAGCCCCGCACTTGTCAGCCGCACCGGTCGAGGTGGAACTCGAGATCACCGAAGCCTGGTGCAAGGGCTGCGACATTTGCGTCAAGCTATGCCCCGAGCGCTGCCTGGTGCTGGATACCCGGCAGGTGGCCAAACTCACCGACCCCAAGGCCTGCACCGGCTGCCGCATCTGCGAGTGGCTGTGCCCCGACTTCGCTATCGCGGTCAAGCACCGCGAGCCGGTCGCCGCCTGATGACCAACGGATTACAACACCTGCACGGCAACCATGCCTGTGCGTTAGGCGCCGTGGCGGCGGGCTGCCGCTTCTTCGCCGGCTACCCCATCACGCCGTCCTCAGAGATCGCCGAGCGCATGTCGCGCGAGCTGCCCCGTGTCGGTGGCACCTTCATCCAGATGGAGGATGAGATGGCTTCGATGGCGGCCGTGCTGGGCGCCTCGATGGGCGGCGTCAAGGCCATGACCGCAACCTCGGGCCCGGGATTCTCGCTCAAGCAGGAGCACATCGGCTACGCGGCCGCTGCGGAGGTGCCCTGCGTCGTGGTCAATGTCATGCGCGGCGGTCCCTCCACCGGCATGCCCACCAAGCCAGCCCAGTCCGACATCATGCAGGCGCGCTGGGGCAGCCACGGCGACCATCCGCTGATCGTGCTGGTTCCGGCCTCGGTCAAGGAGATCTACAGCGAGACCATCCGCGCCTTCAATCTCTCGGAAGCCTACCGGGTGCCGGTGATCGTCACCTTCGACCAGATCGTCGCCCACCTGCTGGAGACTTTCGAAACGCCGGCCGAGAGCGAGATCGTGCGTATCGAACGCAAATGGGCGGCCGCCGGCGAGGCCGACTATCTGCCCTACGCCGAGACCACCGACTTCGTGCCGCCGATGGCCCGGCCGGGCGACGGCCTGCGCGTCCATACCACCGGCCTGACCCACGCCGAGACCGGCTTTCCCACCCAGGAGCCGGCCGTGGTGACGCGCGTGATGGACCGCCTGCTGGGCAAGCTGGAGCGCCACCAGGCCGACATCGAGAGCTACCAGACGCTCGATTGCGAAGACGCCGAGATCTTGATTGTGGCCTATGGCATCACCTCGCGGGCAGCCCGGCGGGCGCGGCGCGAGTTGCGCCAGGAGGGCAAGAAGGTCGGGCTCTTCCGCCCCATCACGCTTTGGCCCTTCCCCGAGGAAGCCCTGCGTCAGGCAGCCGCAGGCGCCAGCCACGTGCTGGTGCCCGAGATGAACGCCGGGCAATTGGTGATCGAGATCGAACGCTTGTTGCCGGCACTCGAGGTGCTGGCGCACAACCGTATCGACGGCGAGCCCATCGGGCCGGCCGAGATTGCCGACCGGGTACGCGAGCTGGCCAAATGAACGAACAATCCCAAAGCTTCGAGATCCGCGACTATCTTCGGCTCGAGCTGATGCCGCACTTCATGTGCCCGGGCTGCGGCCACGGCATCGCACTCAGGGCGCTGTTGTGGGCCGTGCATGAACTCGGCATATCCAAGGACGATCTGGCCATCGTTTCGGGCATCGGCTGTTCCGGCCGGGTCGGCGCCCATATCGATGCCAATACCTTCCACGTCACCCACGGCCGGCCTCTGGCCTTCGCCACCGGTCTCAAGCTGGCGCGGCCCGAACTTCAAGTCATCACCATCACCGGCGACGGCGACTGCCTGGCCATCGGCGGCAACCACTTGATCCATGCGGCGCGGCGCAACCTCGACATCACCTGCCTGATGCTCAACAACGAGGTCTACGGCATGACCGGCGGCCAGGTTTCGCCGGTAACCTCGGAATCGCGCCTGACAACCACTACCCCGGCCGGCAACATCGAACCGGCCTTCGATGCCTGCGCCTTGGCTGCCGCCGCGGGCGCCGGCCTGGTAGGCCGCGAAGTGACGCTGCAGACACCGGCGCTGAAGAACCTGATCAAAGACGGTCTCGATTATCCCGGCTTCGTCTTCCTCGAGATCATCTCCGACTGCACCGAGATCTACGGCCGCAAAAACGACCTCGGCGAATCGCCCGAGATGATCCTCAGCCAAAAGGCCGACATGCGGCCCGAGGCCTACCACAACACCGCAGAGCAACCCTTCCGCCCCAATTCCATGGAGACCGGCGTGTTGGTGCGTAACGAGCGCCCCGAATACGGCGAGGTCTACCGGCGCCACGCGGCCGGACTGGAAAAGGAAGGGGAGTGAGGTAGATGATCGCAACGTCCCCCTCCCTCACCCTCCCCCGGTCCGGGGGAGGGAACTGTTGCCGACCGTCACGCCTCGCCCCCTCCACCTGCCAGGGGGAGGGATGGGGTGGGGGTCCTTCTGCACCCGAGGTCACCCATGACTGAACGTGAAATCAGGCTGGCCGGTAGCGGTGGCCAGGGGCTCATCCTGGGCGCTCGCATGCTGTTCCGTGCCGTCGGCCTAGAAGGCAAGCACGCCGCCCAGTCGCAAAGCTACGAGCCAACCAGCCGTGGCGGTTTCTGCCACAGCGACGTGGTGGTCAGCGAAAGCGATGTCGACTATCCGCTGCTCACCACCATCGACGTGCTGCTGGCACTGGATCAGGTTGGCCTCGACCATTCGACTTCGCAGCTCAAGCCAGGCGCCCTGGTGGTGCTCGACGAACGCCTGGCACCCAAACCGCCGGCCGGCGACTATCGCCTCCACACACTGCCGCTGACCGATCGCGCCATCAAGCTCGGCAACCCCCGCGCCGCCAACATCGTCGGCCTCGGCGTGGTCGTGGCGCTCGACGAGCTGTGTGGCCGCCATTCGCTGGAACAGGCGATTCGCGACGAGACTCCGGCCCGCTTCCTCGATTCCAACCTGGCGGCTCTCGAAGCCGGATTTGAACTGGCCGCCGCTTGAACGTAACGGCGCCCGACGAGCCATGTGAAACAGGCTGGTCAGCCGCCTGGACCTCGAATCCATAGTCCGTTTGCAGGAGCGAAACGTCGCCGCGGGCGCCGATTGTCGCCGTCTTCAACGGCTGCGCACTACCCTTTCGTTGGGGAACGATAGTGACACCGAGGTACCGACGCCGACCTCGCTTTCTATCTCTAGCTCACCGTCATGAAGCTCCACCAATGACTTTACGAGCGGCAACCCCAAGCCCGTGCCCTCATACCTTCTGTTCATGGTGCTTTCGATCTGAACAAATGAGGACAAGGCCTTTGAAATATCCTCCTGGGCAATCCCAATTCCGGTGTCGGCGACGATTAGATTCATCCGCTCGTCGTTGGTTGCGATGGCCCTGACTGCGATCCGTCCTCCTGCCGGGGTGAACTTGACCGCGTTGGAAAGCAGATTTGTCAGCATCTGCCGGATCATTCGCTGATCGGCCCGAAGCTGGGGGAAACCTTCTGGTATCTCGATCTTCAAGTCCAAATTGGCCTCATCGGAACGCACCCTGACGAAGCGCATGCAGGCCTCCACCTCATCGATCACGTTGAGACTCTGCTCGTCGATTTCGGCCCTGCCGGCTTCGATTCGGGAGAGATCGAGGATGTCGCTGATAATCGAGAGCAGATGCTCGCCACTCTCGAATATGCCGGCCGTGTACTCCTCGTAGCGGAGGTCTCCTACCGGCCCGAACGTTTGCTGTTTCATCATCTGGGCAAAACCCATAATGGCGTTGAGCGGGGTTCTCAGCTCGTGATGCTGTGGACGGCTCCCGCCACCGGCATCACGATGTGCCAAAGTGCAGTTGCTGTTAACCGCCAGGAGGGAGCCGTCCTATGACCGAAGTTACCA
>NZDS01000224.1 GCA_002690215.1 Rhodospirillaceae bacterium
GTGAAGGAAATTCCGTTGCGCATGCGCTAGACTCGCAGACGCGCTCAACATTGGGAATCCAAAAACGGACTCATCCGATTGGCGGAGACCACTAGGACAAACCAGTCTACTATTCGAGATAGGTCTATGCATAGCGGCGTTCGTAGTCATGTCGGTTCGGATCGCAACTCGAATTCCTCCAGATATGTCCAGAATCTTCTGCAAATAGGCTGACCTGGTTGCCGAGTCGGCTCCGAGATGGGTAGAAATGGGAGTCAATCTCCCTTTTTTTCGGCCAGGAACTCTCGGCAGCGCTCTACCACCTCGGCCAGGCCCAGGCGCTCGACCGTGACGCTTTCGGGAAAGGTGCTGGTCAGGCGCGTCGCCAGCCGATTGTCGAGCATGACGAAGACGCCGCGGTCGCCGTCGCGCCGCAACAGCCGCCCGAAGGCCTGCTTGAGCCTCAGCCGCGTCAGCATGTCGTCGTAGCGGCTGCCACCGAAGGCGGTGCGCCGCGCCTTGTGCAGGATGTCGGGCCGGGGCCAGGGCACGCGGTCGAAGACGATCATTCTCAGGCTGCGGCCCGGCACGTCGACGCCGTCGCGCACGGCGTCGGTGCCCAGCAGGCAGGAATCGAGCTCGGCCCGGAAGATGTCGACCAGCGTCGAGGTGTCGATCTCGTCGACGTGTTGGGCATACAGCGCCAACCCGGCCTGGTCGAGCGGATCGGCCAGGCGCTGATGTACCTGGCGCAACCGGGAGATCGCCGTGAACAAACCCAGCGCGCCGCCGCCGGCTGCCAGGAAAAGTTCACGGTAGGCGGCGCCGACCTGATCAGCGCTGTCCCGGCGCACGTCGTTGACGACGAAGATGCGGGTCTGGCAGGCATAGTCGAAAGGCGACGGCAGGCTGATCCGGCTGGCCGGCAGGGCCAAGTGAAGGGCGCCGGTGCGCACCTCGGCGCTGGCCCAGTCTTCGCTGTCGCCGCTTTCGTCGCGCAGGCTGGCCGAGGTCACCAGGGCGCCGTGGCAGCGTTCCAGCACGACTTCGGCGAAGGGCAAAGTTGGATCGATCCAGTGGCGCCTGAGACCGATGTCGACGACTCGGCCCTGGTTGCGCTCGATCTGGTACCAGTCGACGAAGGCCTCGGGCGGCTCGCGGTCGCAGTCCTGCAACATGCTGCGCCAGGCGGTTACCGTATCGAGACGCCGCTGAAGGCCGCGGCAGGCTGCCTCGATATGGCCGCGCAACGCGCTATCGAGCTCGTCGGCCTGACTGTCGAGCTGCGCCGCCAGCAGGCGCTTGAGGGTGCTCAGGGGACCGGCCAGACCGTGCAGCGCGCCTTCCAATTGACGTGCCGCCTGGGGCAATCCTTCGAGCGGTGATTCGGTGCCGGTCTCCAGGCTGTAGCCGTCGTCGCGGCCCTGCTGGCGGGCCTCGACCTGATCACGCACCCGGGCCAGGAAAGTCTCGGCCGGGCCTTGGGGGGCGCCGTCACCCAGGCGTCCCAGCCAGCCCTCGCCGGGAAGTGTGGCGGCGGCGCGAATGGCGCCGCTCATGGCCGTCTCGGCTGCCGCCTCGCCGGCCACCAGATCGCCGAGGCGGCGCTCGAGGCCGCGGCCGCGGCGCCGCCGGCCGCTCTCGCCACCGCGGATCCAGCGCCTTAGCTCCGCCGCTTCGTAACCCGAAAGGTGGGCCGAAAAGGCGCTGTCGGCGGCGTCGAAGACGTGATGGCCCTCGTCGAAAACATAACGCGTCGGCAGATCGCGCTGGTCACCTGCCTGCACCGCCTGGATCATCGAGAGTGCATGGTTGGCGATCACCAGCTCGGCCCGCCGGGCCTTACGCTGGGCGCGCTCGATGAAGCATTTGCCATAGTGCGCACAAGCGGAAAAAAGGCACTCGCCGCGCCGGTCCGTCAGCCCCACGGTATGTTCGGGCCCTAACAAATGGCTGAGCCACGAAGGGAAATCGCCGCCCACCATGTCGCCGTCGCGGCTGTGCTCGGCCCAGCGCGCCATCAGGGCCAGCGCCACGGTACCGCCGCCGAGGGTCGCCCGGCCGGCCTCTTCCTCGAGATTGAGCAGGCAGAGATAGTTCTCGCGGCCCTTGCGCACCACGACCCGGGCGGCCTTGTCCTTGGGCTCCGGGTAGAGGCGGTCGAGTTCCTGATCGATCTGACGCTGCAGGTTCTTGGTAAAGGTCGAGAGCCAGACGGGGGCACCGTTCCGGCGCGCCCAGAGGCTGGCCGGGGCGATGTAACCCAGCGTCTTGCCCACCCCGGTACCGGCTTCGGCCAGCACCACGTGGGGCGCGCCGACCTCTTCGCGCGGCGCGAAGGCGGCGGTGGCGGCGGCGCAATAGTCGCGCTGTTGGGGCCGCGCCTCGGCGCCGGAGCCGAGCAACGCGGCGAGCTGACGCCGTGCCGCCTCGGGCGCCACCGGGTGGTTGCCGGGCGCCGGCAGCGGCGCCTGTTCCTGCCACTCGGGCAGCCGTGCCCAGGCCTCGAGGCCAGTGCCTCGGCTGGTTCCACTCGACGCCCCGGCTTCGCCGCCAAGTGCTTCCAGCACCGTCCGTGACCAGGCCCAACCGGCCTTCGATAACGTGCGGGCCAGCGCCAGCAGGTGTTCGTTGCCGCTCTGGTTGGTCAATTCACCGAGCAACCGAACCACGGCCTGGTGCACCACCAGGGGCTCGTCCTCGAGGCTTTCGGGTGGCGCCAGTTCGAGCGCCTCGGCCAGTCCTCCCGCTGTCGGCAAGAGGAACCGCGCCGGCCACACGAAGGCGTAAAGCTCCAGCACGTCGGCCGCCCGCAGATTCTTGCGGCCCAGCCGCCGGGCCGTGTTCCGGGCGTGGCATACCATCACCGGCTGGTCCCCCCGCCGCTGGGCCTCGACCAAGTCCGTGACCTCGATTTCGCCGTCGGGCGACAGCCAGGCGGCGGCACGGCCGGCGACGCTCAGCGTCGGCACCTGGGGAACGGCGACAGGGCGGGGATCTGGGCGGGTGGCTTTCATGGCCCCAGTATAGCAAGCGTTGCGTTGACGCCCGGCTGGCAAGGGGGCTAGTTTCCTCCCTCCCTCGCGGAGACTATATCTGATTATGGCAAGCAACGCCGAAACCGCCCTGGCCAGCAAGGCCTGGCCCTTTCTCGAAGCCCAGAAGATAGTCGATCGTCTGGAGCGGCGGCCGGGCGATGAACCGGTGCTGTTCGAAACCGGCTACGGCCCTTCGGGACTGCCTCACATCGGCACCTTCGGCGAGGTCGCCCGCACCTCCATGGTGCGCCGCGCTTTTGCCGAACTCAGCGACCGGCCGAGCCTCTTGTATGCTTTCTCCGACGACATGGACGGTTTGCGCAGCGTGCCCGACAACGTGCCGCAAAAGGAGATGCTGGCCCAGCACATGGGCAAGCCCCTGACCGAGGTTCCCGATCCCTTCGGCACGCACGAGAGCTTCGGCCACCACAACAATGCCCGGCTGCGGGAGTTTCTCGACCAGTTCGGCTTTGACTACGAATTCGTCTCGTCCACCGAGTGCTATCGCTCGGGCCGCTTCGACGAGGCGTTGCTGAAGGTGCTGCAGAACTACGAGGCCGTGGCCAACGTCATCCTGCCGACGCTTAGGGACGAACGCCGCGCCACCTACAGCCCCTTTCTGCCCGTCTGCCCAACCACGGGCCGGGTGCTGCAGGTACCCATCGTGGCACGCGATGCGGACGCCGGAACGGTGGTTTACGAAGACGAAAACGGCGCCAAGATCGAGGTGCCGGTCACCGGCGGTCACTGCAAGCTGCAATGGAAGCCGGACTGGGCCATGCGCTGGACGGCGCTAGGCGTCGATTACGAAATGTCGGGCAAGGACCTGATCGATTCGGTCAAGCATTCCAGCCAGATTTGCCGCGTCCTCGGCGGCACGCCGCCCGAAGGATTCAACTACGAGCTTTTTTTGGACGAGAACGGCGAAAAGATCTCCAAATCCCGCGGCAACGGCTTGGCGCTGGAGGAATGGTTGCAGTACGCCGCTCCCGAAAGCCTGGCGCTTTATATGTTTCAGTCGCCCCGCCGGGCCAAGCGGCTGTTCTTCGATGTCATTCCGCGGGCCGTCGACGACTACCTCACGCATCTCGGCAAGTTCCCAGAGCAAGACGCCGAGAAGCGCTTCGCCAACCCGGTCTGGCACCTGCACGGCGGCCAGCCGCCGGCTGAGAAGGTACCCATCACCTTCGGTATGCTGCTCAACTTGGCAAGCGCCTGCAACGCCGAGGATAAGACTGTGCTGTGGGGCTTCATCAGCCGCTACGTACCCGAGGCGACGCCCGAAAGCCATGCCATACTCGACCGCCTGGCGGGCTACGCCGTGGCCTACTACGAGGGTATCGTCAAACCGGCCAAGCAGTACCGGGCGCCCAGCGAAGCCGAGCGCGAGGCACTCGAGGACTTGGCGTCTACATTGGGGGCGCTCGCACCCGACAGCGAGGCTGAGGCCATACAGTATGAGATCTACGAGACCGGCAAGCGTCACGGCTTCGAGAATTTACGTGACTGGTTCAAGGCGCTCTACGAGACTCTTTTCGGCCAGTCTCAGGGCCCGCGCATGGGCTCGTTCGTGGCGCTCTACGGCATCAAGGAGACCGTCACCCTGATCGAACAGGCGCTTGCCGGCGAATTGGCCGGAAGCTCCAATAGTGCCGCGTCGTGATCGTCAACGCACCGCTGAGATTTCCTGAGGACATAACTTACTGCCTGCTGGGTGACAGCGACCTGACACGACACTTGGCGGATCTGCTGGCGCTGTTGCGCCCGGCTGCCCGTTTCGCCGGCTTCGTAGACGAGGTTCCAGCCGAGCATCATTTGGTGGTTGCCGAACTGGCCAGCGAGCAGGCCAAAACGTTGTTTCACGAAAGGCGCAACGATCCGCGCCTGATCGTCTTTCCCCTGCCGGTCGACGAGATGTGGTCCTACTGGGAGTTTTCCCGGGGATTTCCGGGGGAAGTCCGCTACGACGGCGGCCTGCACATCGACAGCCCCGATTTCCTGAAATACTTAGCGTCCCAGAAGCGGATCGACATCGATAAGGCGGGCAATATCCAAGTGCCGAGGGGATCCTACCTCGTCAATCTAGAGGACGAGGTGGCGGCCAACCGTGCCCCCATCGCCGAGGTCGCGGCGGTGCTCTCCGACGAACGCAGCCGCCAGGTCTACGAAATGATCATGGCGGGAGAGCCGCAGCAGCACTGGGCGCATTACCTGGGCCGGGTGTTCGGCTCGATCCAGTATTTCGACTACCTCGACTTTGCCGATTGCCAGGTGGTCATCAATGGCGGTGTGCTGGGCGGCTACGAGATCCCCTTCCTGGCTTGCCACCTGCCGCCGGGCGCCCAGGTCCACAACGTCGATCCCCTCGGCCATGCGCCGCTGACCGCCTACGTACGGCCCTGGCTGGAAGCGGGGTTGCAGAGCTTCCACGAGCATGCCGTGGCCCTGGAGAATTACACGGGCTCCCTTGAGCTTCCCTTCGACGCCGAGGGTGAGGTCTCGGCCTGGATCAAGGCCATGCATCCCGAGGCCCCGACGGTAACTTTTCCCTGTACCACCATCGATGCCTTCGTGGCCGCCGAGGGCCTCGATCGCCTCGACCTGATCAAGCTCGACCTTGAGGGGGCGGACGCCAACGCCATCGCCGGGGCGGCAAACAGCATTCGCCGCATGCGGCCGCAACTGGCCGTTAGCATCTATCACTTCGTGCCCGACTTTTGGCAGATCCCCAAAGCCCTGATCGAGCTCTGCCCCGACTACGACTTTCACCTCGAAGTCTACAGCTACGAACGCTGGGAGACGATTTTCTATGCTATCCCGCGCGAACGGCGGGCTATTTCGTAAACGCCACTTCGGCCACGTCGCGATAGGTTTTGGCGAAATGGACCAATAGGCCTTCCTTGAGGTAATCCGGCAACTCGTCGACGTCATGGCGATTGTCGTCGGGAAGGATCAGTTCCATCACACCTATACGGCGGGCGGCAATCACCTTTTCCCTGATGCCGCCCACTGGCAGCACCCGCCCGGTCAAGGTGAGCTCTCCGGTCATAGCAAGCTTGCGCGCTACGCGCCGTCCCCGGGCCAGCGACAAGAGCGCGCTGGCCATGGTGACGCCGGCACTGGGGCCGTCCTTGGGCGTGGCGCCTTCCGGAACGTGTAAATGCACCGAGATCTCGTCGAAATAGCCGGCTTTGGCCCCCAGCCCCTCAAGATGTGCGGAAACGAAGGAATAGGCGATTTCGGCCGATTCCTTCATCACGTCGCCCAATTGGCCGGTCAACTTCAGGCCCCGGCTTTCGCCATGAACCTTGGCGGCCTCGACATCGAGGGTGGCTCCGCCCATGGGCGTCCAGGCCAGGCCCGTGACCACACCGACGCCGCTGGCCGGTTTTTCCCGGCGAAACCGCGGCGGTCCCAGATAGTCGGTAAGGTTGTTGGCCGCGATACGCAGCGGTGGTTTGGCACCGCCCAGGCGTTTCACCACGGCTTGACGGATGATCCGGCCCAACTGTTTTTCCAGATTGCGCACCCCGGCCTCGCGGGCGTAGCCCTCCACCACCTGGCGAAGCGCCGCATCTGAAAGCTTGATCTCACTGGCCTTGGCGCCGGCCTTTTCGAGTTGGCGCTGCCACAGGTGGTTCTTGGCGATCGCCACCTTCTCGCGGGCGATATAGCCCGACAGCCGAATGGTCTCCATGCGATCCAGCAAGGGTTCGGGAATCGTATCGAGCTGATTGGCGGTGCAGACGAACAGCACTTTCGAGAGATCGAAGGGCAAGTCGAGGTAGTGATCCAGGAAGGCGGCATTCTGTTCCGGATCCAGAACTTCGAGCAGTGCCGAGGCCGGGTCGCCGTGGTAGGAAGCGCCGACCTTGTCGATCTCGTCCAGCATGATCACCGGATTGGCGACGCCGCATTCCTTGATGGACTGAATGAACTTGCCGGGCATGGCGCCGATGTAGGTGCGGCGATGGCCCTTGATCTCGGCTTCGTCACGCATACCGCCGAGACTGAAGCGGAAGAACTTGCGCCCCAGCGCTTCGGCGATGGAACGGCCGATGGAGGTCTTGCCGACCCCGGGCGGCCCGATGAAAAGCAGGATGGAGCCCCCGATTTCGCCCTTGTTGACGCCGACGGCGAGGAATTCGACGATACGTTCCTTGACGTCGTCGAGGCCCTCGTGGTCGCGGTCGAGAACCGCCCGGGCGGTTTTCAAATCCAACTTGTCGGCGGAGAAGCGGCCCCAGGGCAACTGGGAGATCCAGTCGAGGTAGTTCCGCGTCACACCGTATTCGGGCGAGCCCAATTCCAGGATCGCCATCTTATCCATCTCTTCATCGATGCGCCTTTGCGTCTCTTCCTGCAGCTCGGCGCCTTCGAGCCGCTGACGGAAGCGTTCCAGTTCGGCGGTTTTGTCGTCCTTGGAGATGCCCAGTTCTTTTTGGATTTCCTCGAGCTGCTGGCGCAGGAAGAACTTGCGCTGGTTGTCGCTGATGTTCTCGTCCACGGACTGGCGGATTTGGGCCTGGATCGTGGCCACTTCCAGCTCCTTCTTGAGCACAATCAGAACCTTCTGCATGCGCTCCAGAAGCGGAATCGTTTCGAGAACCTCCTGCAGCTCCTCCCTTTTTGCGGAGGTCAGGGCGGCGGCGAAATCAGCAAATGGCGACGGGTCGGAGGGATCGAAGCGGTGGAGGAACATCTTGAGTTCCTCCCCGTACAAGGGGTTGAGCGGTAGCAGCTCCTTCACCGTGTTGATGATGGCCAGCCCATAGGCCTTGATCTGGTCCGCATCCTCCTGCCCCGGCCCTGGATATTCGACTTGAGCGGTGTAGGGAATGTTCTTGGAAATCCAGTCGCTGACGCGAAATCTGGCCAAACCCTCGGCAATGAATTGCATCATGCCGTTGGCGCTCTGAGGTTCGTGAACGCGAATAATCGTGCCCATGGCGAACAACTTTTCGGGTTGGGGAACCTCGGTGTCGCTGTCACCTTTGACCAGCAGTACGCCGGCCATGCCATTCGGTGTTTGGCTGATTTGCTCTACGGTGGAACGCCAGGGCTCCTCCTTGACCAGGATGGGCATGACTTGGCCGGGGAAGAAGGGGCGCTCGAAAAGCGGCAGGATGTGCAGCGCCCGGGGAAAGCTCTTCTCCGGCACGGTGAGTTCGAGCGAGGCGCTTTCGTGGCTCGGCGCACTGTTGTCCGTCGCTTCCCTTTGCGCCATTTTTGCCCTCTCGAAAGCTGCTTTTGCGATTAAGTGTAGCGGCTGGATCGACTCGGTGAACTCCAAACTATTAGGTGCTGAAGGCTGGGAAGTTCAAGTGCCGTCGCTGGTTTCGGTCCCCTCCCTCGTTTGTGCTCAAACATGCACACATCTCCGAGCGCCCAATCGTATGATCGGCAGGCGGGGACACAAATGCTCTCGTTAAGAATTGACCCCCACCCCGTTAACATTCCTTAATTAGGGGGACAGGGACGCATCTGGGGCGAATCTACGCGGTGGCCGGGATATAGGGCAGATCAGGCCTTAGCCCGGCCACTACCAATCGACTAGAAAACGCTACAGCCTTCGGCGTATTCGAAGTAGAGCTCGCGCGCCCGTTTGGCCATGGGGCCGGGCTGCAGGTCGCGCTCGTCCATTTGGATGATCGGTTGCACCTTGGCATAGTTGCCGGTGGTGAAGATCTCGTCGGCCTCCCTCACCTCTTCCAGTCGGATGGTGCGTTCGACCACCTCGACGCCGTCCTGGCGCAAAAGCTGGATTATGCGTCGGCGCGTGACGCCATCGAGGAAGGTGCCGGTGGTCATCGGCGTCAGGGCGACGCCGTCCTTGGCGATCCAGATGTTGGCGGTAGACAATTCGGCGACGTTGCCGTTGGGATCGAGGATCAGTGCGTTGTCGTAGCCCTTGGCCGCCGCTTCGCGCAAGGCCCGGCCCGTGTTGGGATAGAGGCAGGGGGCCTTGGCGTCGGTGGGCGCCTGATCGCGACCAGGGCGGCGAAAGCTGGAAAGGCAGACCTTGATGCCCTCGTCGGGTGGCAGTTCCATATCGTAGACCGCCAGGGTGAACTTGGTGGTGCCCGGTTCGGGCAGAACGAAGCCCTCCGTGGCGAAAAACATAGGCCGGATATAGAGTTCGCTCTCCTTGGGGAAACGCCTGACCCCCTCGATGCAGAGCGCTTCGATTTCTTTGGCGTCAAGCTCCGGGTCCAGGCCCAAGGCGTTGGCTGAGACGAGCAGTCGCTCGCAGTGCATGTCTAAATCGGGGGCCAGGCCGCGAAAAGCGCGGGCGCCGTCGAAGACTACCGATGACATCCAGAAGGCATGGTCCATGGGACCGGTCAGAGGCGGGTTCTTGTCGTACCAATTGCCTTCGAAATAGATCGCCTCCATGGCTCTCCCCTTTTTAATTGCAAATCGAACTTCCGGCCCCAAAGCCGCGCAGCATAACGCCTCAGAGGATTGCGGGGAAGACGCGATAGAATGGAACTTACTGGCTCACCCAAACGATGCGGGCGATCCACTCGACATCCCCGGTCGCCAGCAAGCGATCCTCGGCTTGGCTGTTGAAGGAATGCAAATCGATGCGCGCGGCGCTTTTGCGGCGCAGTTCTTTGGCCATGACCTCGCCGTCCCGGGTTTTCACGACAACCCGGTCGCCGCGGCGGATGCGGCTGGCCGGCGAGACGATGATGAAGTCGCCGTCGCGGTATACAGGCATCATGCTATTGCCGCTGATCTTCAGGGCGTAGGCGCCCGGGTCGGCGATATCGGCCACCACGACCTCGTCCCAGCCGTGGCCTGAGGGATAGCCGGCGTCGTCGAAAAAGCCCTCGTTGCCGGCTTTGGCCAGACCCAACAGCGGCACCCGGCGGAGTCCCTTGAGGCCGGGGTCCTCTTCGGTCAAAGCGATGAAATCGGAAAACGTCCAGCCCGTGGCCTGGAGCACCTTGGCCACACTTTCGGTGCTGGGCCAGCGCAGGCGTGTCCCGCTGGTGGTGCGCTTGCTGGGATTGAAAGTGGTGGCGTCGAGGCCCGCCTTGAGCGCCAGTCCCGAAGCCGAGAGTTCGTTGCGCTGCGCCAGTGCATCGATGGCCCGCCAGATACCGCCGTGGCTCAACATGGCAAAACCCCGAACCCTCCCCGAAATCCCCCTGTGAATAAGATCAGGCTACCACGGAAAAAGGCTTCTGGTACGAGCCCGTTGACAGCCGGCAGCCGCCACCGGAACATTGCGCAAGTTTCTCAAGGAGCGCGCCATGCCCATCGATCCCCAGGCCCGAGCCGTGCTCGAGGCCATCGCTCGGGCCGAGGCCGAAGGCCGACCCAGGACGGAAACCCTGGAGCCCGATGCTGCCCGCGACCTCTACCTGGAGACCCGGGCGGCGGTGACGCCGGAAGCGCCAGACGTGGCGCATTGCGAAGACGCCCAGGTGCCAGGGCCGGGCGGCGAGATCCCCGTGCGCTACTACCGGCCGGCGGGCAGCATGGCCGGTCAAAACTTACCCGTGCTGGTCTACTACCACGGCGGTGGATGGGTATTTGGCGATCTCGACAGCCACGACGTGGTATGCCGCGGACTGGCCAATGCAGGTCGCTTCGCCGTCTGCTCGGTGGACTATCGCATGGGCCCCGAGGACAAATTTCCTGCCGCCGTGGAGGACGCCAAGGCTGTAGTCGATTGGCTCGCGGCTGGGGCGGGTGGCCGGGCCGTCGACGCCAGCCGGTTGGCCGTCGGCGGTGACAGCGCCGGCGGCAACCTGGCGGCCGTGGTGGCGTTGCTGGCCCGTGAGAAGGGACCGGCCATCGCCTATCAGGCCTTGATCTACCCGGCCACCAGCATGCTGCGCGACACGCCCTCCCACGCCGAATTCGGCGAAGATCATCTGTTGACCTCGGCGATGCAGATCTGGTGCCAGAACCATTATCTCCGGGGTCCCGAAGATAAGACCGACTGGCGGGCCTCGCCGCTGTTGGCCGAAGACCTCACGGGCCTTGCGCCGGCCTATGTCCTGACGGCCGGTTTCGACCCGCTCCGCGATGAAGCCAAGGCCTATGCCGAGCGCCTGCGGGCGGCCGGCGTGTCAACCACCTACCGCTGCTTCGAGGGCCAGATCCACGGTTTCATCACCATGGGCAAGGTCATCGATGCGGCCAACGAAGCCATTGCCGAGACCGCCGGGCAGGTGGCGGCGGCCTTGGTTTAGAATCTCACCATGTGCGGCCGTTTCGCCTTCACCTCGCCCGTCGAAGCCATGCGCCAGTTGTTCGGCATCGAGGAACGCCCCAACCTGGCACCGCGTTACAATATCGCGCCGACCCAAGAGGTGGTCATCGTGCGCCACGAGGAAGTGACGGGCCGCTGCCTCGCCCGGGCGCACTGGGGGTTGCTGCCGTCCTGGGCCAAGGACCGAGCCATGGCTGCCCGTCTGATCAACGCCCGGGCCGAGACGGTGGCCGAGAAACCTTCCTTCCGTGCTGCCTTTCGCGCCAGGCGCTGTCTGATCCCGGCCGACGGCTACTATGAATGGGTGGCCATGAAAGATGGCAAGCAACCCTATCGTTTGGCGCGGCGCGACGGTGGACTATTCGCCTTCGCCGGGCTTTGGGAACGTTGGACGCCGCCCGAGGGTGATGAACCGGTCGAAAGCTGCACCATCATCACCACCGCCGCCGACGATGTGGTGCGGCCAATCCACCAACGCATGCCGGCCATATTTGCGCCTGGCGATTACGCTGCCTGGCTGGGCGAAAGCGAAGTTTCGCGCGATCAGTTGCTGACCCTGGTGCAGGGTGCCAGCTCTCCCGACCTGATCGCCACACCAGTCTCGCGGCGCCTAAACAGCCCGCGTCACGACGATGCCGCGTGCATCGAACCGGTCGAGCTCTGAGGGTGGGTGGTCTCTACCGCCTGGCCTGGCCGCTGTTGCGCCTGCTGGACGCCGAGACGGCGCACCGCCTTTCGATCGAGGTTCTGCGCACGGGTTTACTGCGGACTCCGGCCACTGACCCGCCACGGCTGGCGTGCCGACTGTGGGGCCTCGACTTCGCCAATCCCATCGGCATCGCAGCCGGCTATGACAAGGACGCCGAGGTGCCGGACGCCCTGCTCGGCTTGGGTTTCGGCTACGCCGAAGTGGGCAGCGTCACCCCCCGCCCTCAGGCCGGCAATCCGCGGCCGCGGCTGTTTCGCCTGATCGAGGACCAGGCCGTCATCAACCGCATGGGCTTCAACAACCAGGGCCTGGAGCGCCTGGCCGAGCGCCTGGAGGCGCGGCAGCATCGCGGCATCGTCGGCGTCAATCTGGGGGCCAACCGCGACAGCGAGGACCGCATCGCCGATTACGTCAGCGGCCTCAAAAGGCTGCAGGACGTAGCCGACTACCTCGTCGTCAACGTGTCTTCGCCCAATACGCCGGGGCTCAGGGACCTGCAGGCCGAGGAGGTGCTGGCCGAGCTTCTTGATCGCCTGTTGGCGGCCCGCACGACGGCGGTGCCGTTGCTTTTGAAATTGTCGCCCGATCTGACCGAAGGCGAGCCCGAGGCTATCGCCGAAGTCGTGCTGGCGCGCCCGGTCGACGGCCTCATCATCAGCAACACCACGCTGGCCCGAGATGGCCTTGTCAGCCGCCAGCGCGGCCAGCAGGGCGGCCTCAGCGGGGCGCCGCTGTGGGCCTCCTCGACAGCGCTGCTGACGCATTTCCATAGGCTATGTGGCGGGCGCCTGCCGTTGATCGGCGTCGGGGGCGTGGCCAGCGGCCGGCAAGCCTACGCCAAGATCCGGGCCGGAGCCTCGCTGGTTCAGCTATATACCGCCTTGGTCTACCAGGGCCCCGGTCTGGTCGGGCGCATCAAAAGGGAACTGGCGGCGCTGCTCGAAGCCGACGGTTTTGCTACGCTATCCGAGGCCGTGGGCGTCGATGCCGGCCCAGCCGGTTCGTGACGGCTGACGTTTTCTTCTGTATCAAGACCAGAACGCGGCCCCAGCAACAAACGAGCGCACCCTGCCCACGATCACCCACATCGCCTTTGTCGCAGCATACGGTCTGGCCGCCCTGGCGCTGGGGGCGGGCCTGCCCGATGTGGCGGGCGTAGCGCCGCTGCCGGCGGCGCTGCTGGGGGGCTTGCTGTTCCTTGCTGCGGTGCTCCTGCACGAGGGCGTCAACCGCCGCCGGGCCGTGCGGGAGATCCAGGCGGCGCTGAGTGAGGCCCGAGAGGAAGCAGAGGAGTTGAAGCGCCGTCTCGTCGCCAGCGAAAAATCGGCGGCCGAGATCCGCGCCGTCATGGATCGGGCCGAGGGCTGGAACAGCGACCAGATGGTGGCAGAGATGCACACCCTGCAAAGTCTGTTGGAACGTCTGGCCGAGCGCAGCCGCAGCCGCCGCCAGGTCAAGAGCGACGGCCCCCTGGGCGACCGCATTCGCACGGCGGCGCCGGCCGCCCTTGCCAAATCGTTGTCCAACGAAGAAATCTTCGAGATCATGCAAAAGGGATTGGAGCAGAACCGCGTCGATCTCTACCTCCAGCCCGTGGTCAGCCTGCCCGAGCGCAAGGTTCGCTTTTACGAGACCTTCTCGCGCATCCGCAATGACCAGGGCAACGTCATCCTGCCCGAGCAATATCTTTCGGTGGCGGCCGAGCAGGGGCTGCTGACCGATATCGACAACATGTTGCTGTTTCGCTGCGTGCAACTCATCCGCCGCGCTCAGATCGATAAGCTGGCTGTGGGCTTTTTTTGCAACCTGGCGTCCGAGAGCCTCAACGACAACGATTTCTTCCCCCAGTTCATCGAATTCATGCGGGCCAACGTGGCCCTGGCCGACAACTTGGTCTTCGAGTTGGCCCAGAGCGCCATAAAGAACCCCGATATCGAGCGCAATCTCAAGCCGCTGGCCCGACTCGGCTTCACCTTCTCGCTGGACAAGGTCTCAGACCTCTCGTTCAACTTCGCCGGTCTCGCGAAGCGCGGGTTCCGCTTTCTCAAGGTGCCCTCGGCGGTGCTGCGCGACCGCGGCAACTACGAGGACCTGCCCTTCCACATCGACGACTACAAGAACGCCGTCAACCGCGCCGGGCTGCAACTCATCGCAGAGAAAGTGGAAGAAGAGCGCGAGGTCATCGATCTGCTCGATTTGGGTATCGACCTGGGTCAGGGATTCCTGTTCGGCGAGCCCAGGCCCAGCCGCGAGGTCAGTTCATGAATATCGCCATCCACACCGGGATGGCCGCCCTGGCCGAGCGCTACGACGGCCTGATCGTCGATCTGTGGGGCGTCATCCACGATGGCCGGGAACCCTATCCGGGAGTGCTCGACTGCCTCGACCGTCTGCGTCAGGCCGGACACAAGGTGGTGCTGCTGTCCAACGCGCCGCGTTCCGCCGCACGGGTTCTTGCGGCCTTGGGCGGCATGGGCATAACCAACGAACGCGTCGATGGTCTGGTGACGTCGGGTGACGTCACGCTCGAAGCTTTGCGGCGGCGAAACGATGCCTGGCATACCGCCTTGGGGCACTTCTTTCTGCATGTCGGCCCGGCTCGCGATTGGGGTCTGTTGCAGGACACTTCCCATTGTGAGGTGGTAGGGCTGGAGGAGGCCGACTTTATCCTGGTCACGGGTTTCTACGACGATGAGAGCGAATGCGCCGCGGACTACCGCGAGCTGTTCGGCGCGGCGCTACGGCGCCGCCTGCCCATGGTCTGTGCCAACCCCGACCTCAGTGTCATGCGTGGCTCGCGCACTGTGCCCTGCGCGGGTGCGCTGGCTGCCGCCTACGAGGCGTTGGGCGGCGAGGTTCGTTATCACGGCAAGCCCCACGCCGGCGCCTACGACGTCGCCGTCGAGCGCCTCGACGGCATCGCGCGGTCGCGCATCCTGGTCGTCGGCGACAGTCTGCGCACCGACATCGCCGGCGCCCGTGCTGCCGGCATCGACGCGCTCTTCGTTACCGGCGGCCTGCACGCCGACGAATTCGCCCCAGCCCCCGAGCCACCCGCCGCCGAAGCGGTGGCGGCGCTCTGCCGGCAGGTGGGTCAGGAACCCATGGCGGCGGTGGCCCGCTTCATCTGGTAGTAGCGACCTCGCAGCGGCTCAGGTCACGGCCTGGCGGGTCTTGAAAGCCTCTTGCTGCCATTCACCGCTGTCGAGAACCTGCGAGAGTTGCTCGACCGCATCCCAGACGTCCACATAGCGCAGATAGAGCGGTGCGAAACCGAAGCGCAGGATGTCGGGGTCGCGGAAATCGCCGATCACGCCGCGCCCGATCAGGGCCTGCACCAGGGCATAGCCCTCGGGGTGGCGGAACGAGACTTGGCTGCCGCGCTGTTCGGGATCGCGAGGCGAGGCCAGCACCAGCCCGCGGCCGGCGCAGGCCGCCTCGATCCTGGCGATGAAAAGTTGGCCCAGTTCCTGGCTCTTGCGCCGTAACGCCGCCATGTCGACCTCCGCCCATAACTCAAGTGCAACCTCCAGGGCGGCCAGTGAAAGGATCGGCGGAGTGCCGCAAAGGTTGCGTGTGATGCCCGGTGCCGGTTCGTATTCGGGCGCGAAGTCGAACGGTGCGACATGTCCCATCCAGCCCGGCAGCGCCGGTTCGATCTCCGCCTGATGGCGTTCGGCGACGTAGAGGAAAGCCGGTGCTCCGGGGCCGCCGTTGAGGAACTTATAGCCGCAGCCGACGGCGAAATCGGCGCCGTCGTCGTCGAGTGCCAGCGCCACGGCGCCGGCCGAGTGGGCGAGATCCCAAACCGTCAGCGCCCCGGCCGCGTGTGCCGCCGCCGTGATGGCGGCCATGTCGTGGAGGCGGCCGCTGCGATAGTCGACATGGGAGAGTGCTACCACGGCCGTATCGTCATCGACTGCAGTGGCGATGGCCTCGGCCTCGAGGTGTTCGAGGCGGCGCTCGCCAACCGCCTCGATGGCTGCCTGCAACAGGTAGAGATCGGTGGGAAAGTTGGCGGCGTCGCCGATCACCCGGGCGCGTCCGGGGCGCAGTTTGAGCGCCGCCACCAGCGCCTTGTAGAGGTTGATCGAGGTGCTGTCGGCAGCCACCACCTGTCCCGGCCGGGCGCCCAACAGGGGGGCCAGTTTGTCGCCCACGCGGGAGGGCAAGGTGAACCAGCCGGCCTCGTTCCAGGATCGGATAAGGCCCTCGCCCCATTCCTTTTGTACCAGCCTCTCGAGGCGTGGCCAGACAGCGCGTGGTGCCGCCCCCAGCGAATTGCCGTCGAGGTATATGATGTCACTCGGCAATTCAAAGGCGGAACGGGTTGCGGCCAAGGGATCGTTGCGGTCGAGTTCGAGGCAGTCCTGTCTTTTCATGTTCGGTCCAAAGACGGCGGCGAAGAGGGCAGCTTGCGGGATGGTGAGCGCCGCCGCAAGCGCCGCCGGACGCCGCGGCGGTTGGTTTGCCAGGGAGCTTTTGGATATGGCAGAGTGAACGGCGGATGAGTTTTGAGGGAGCTATTGCCGGAGTCGGTTCGTGGTTGCGGATTTCCTGCAGCAGATACTCGAGGCACATGAGCTCTGGCTGGCCGGATCGCCGGGCGGTAAACGCGCCATGCTGAGCGATCGCAACCTGGCTGGGCTCGATTTGCAGGGCGCCAACCTGCAGTCCGCCGACCTGGGCGGTGTCGATCTCAGCAACAGCAATCTGCGTGGCGCCAATCTCAGCCAATGCCGCCTCACCGGCGCCACGATGGCGGGGACCAATCTGGAGAACGCTTCGCTCTTCCGGGCTGATCTCAGCGATTGCGACCTGCGCGGCGCCTGCCTACGCGGTGCCAACCTCGACGAGGTTGATATCTGGCGAGCCAATTTTCAGGGGTGCATCATTGGGGCCGACATTCTGCACGGGCTGTTGGGCTGCGAGGAGCCGTAACCCTTTGTAATATGATGTGAATCCGACGCGGGTGACAAACTGTGGCAGGTCTGGCACCATATCGCCAATACCGACCGTCAGAGAATGTCGGGAGCGACCCTGAATTTGAACACCGAATTCGGGCCAGGGCTGAGGGGTTATCGATGTTTCGCCGAGTGGGGCTCGCAGCACTTTTGATCGGTTTTGCCGGCATGATCGGTGGCTGCGCCGTACCGGTCGTCGGGGTCTTCGCCTTAAAGGACGTCATTACCGTCGTATCGCTGTCCTCAACCGTATTTACCGGCAAGGGGGTCGGTGAATATGCTGCCGACGCGGTTACAGGCCGGGATTGCCGGATCATCGACGCCGTCCTGCGATCGGACCGGAAACTATGCGAAGTTCCAGGCTCGCTGGCCACGCGCCAGGACTTCAGGGGCATCGGCCCCATACTGGCCCGCCGGACCGAGCCCGCCAGCAGCGTCATCATGGTGGCCTCGCGCGATGTCCGCGGCCAGGGCGCGGCGGCCGGCGGCAACGCCAAGATGGTGTTGGTGTCGCTGGTCGACTATCCCGACCCGGATAGCGCCGGCTTCGATCCCCTGTGGAAAAAGCCCGACGTCGGCCTTTCGGGCATGGCGTTGGTTTCCAGCCGCCAGGCCATTTTGGTCAAGCTGCGGCCACCCCAAGACCTCATGTCGGTGGGCTACGGCAACTGAACGGGGCACGAACCGCGAATTCGCCTAGCGGGCCGCCCCGGCGGCCATTTTTTTTAGCTCCGGTGCGGCGCCGAGAGGTATTCGCGCGAGCGCATCTCCATCAACCGCGAGGCGGTTCGGGCGAATTCGAAGGTGCCGTCGCCCTTAAGGTAGAGCTGATCGGGCTCGGCCTCGGCGCTGCAGATCAGGTTGACGTTGTGTTCGTAGAGCACGTCGACCAGGTTGACCAGGCGCCGGGCAGCGTTGCGCTCGGCGGCCTCGAGGCGAGGAATGTGTTCGACGAAGACGGTGTGGAATTGCCGTGCCACTTCGATGTAGTCGGCTGCGCCCACGGCCTCCTGACAGAGTCCGGTAAAGCCGAAGCGCGCGATGCCGCCGGTGGCGGCCGGAACCTCCAACAGCCGTCCCTGAACCGGTAGCTGCTGTGGCAACGGCTGCGTACCGTCCGCCAGGTGCTGGAAGGCGGCCTCGACCTGGGCATCGGTCTCGGCACCCAAGGGCGTGAAATAGACCGGCTGGTGGTTGAGCCGGGCCAGACGGTAATCTGCCGGGCCATCAAGCACGACGACATCAAGGCGTTGCTTGATGAGGGCGATGAAGGGCAGGAAGAGCTCGCGGTTGATGCCACCGGTGTAGAGCTCGTCGGGCGGCCGGTTGGAGGTCGCTATGATCACCACGCCGAGCTCGAAGAGTGCCTCGAAGAGGCGGCCCAAAATCATCGCGTCGGCAACGTCGTGGACCTGAAATTCGTCGAAACAAAGCAGCCGGATGGCGGCTAGATCGCGAGCCAGTGGCACAATCGGATCGCCCGGCGTGGTGTCTTGGCGGGCCTGACGCCAGGCGTGGATGCGTTTGTGCACCTCGATCATAAAAGCGTGAAAGTGCACCCGCCGCTTTTGCGCCAAAGGCAAGGTGGCAAAAAACAGGTCCGCGAGAGCCGATTTGCCGCGTCCCACGTCGCCATACAGGAAAAGCCCCCGAGGCGGCGGGGGGGGCGGGGGCCAAGCCCAGCCGCTGGGCCCAGCCGTTGCCGTCGGCCCTTTCAGGTCTGCCCTCGCTAAGCTCGGTGGCCAGGTTTTGCAACCTCTCGGCCACCCTTTCTTGGGTCGCATCCGGCTGCCAGGTGCCGTCACGCAACAGCGTCTGGTAGGCGGCAAGGGGGCCGTCGACAGGTGCAGGCATGGCGAAATAGGGCCCCCGTCAGTCTTCCGTCATGGTTTCCATGGCTTCGGCCAGGGCGTTGTCTCCGCCCGCCCGCAAGGCGGCGATGACGCCGAAGCGATCTTCGGCGCTGCGGTTCTGGCTCAATTTGATCTTGCCTTCGAGCCGCTCGATAGGCATTTCGAAGGCCACGATGCCGTCGATCATGCGCTTCACGAAGTCTTCCGCATTGCCGAGCCGCCAGGGATCGGTCAGGGCCGCCTCGAAATGGTCGACCTGGGCCTCCAGCATGGCCTGCACCCGCTTTCGGTCCTCGACCGGTGTGGGGCGGCCGTGGGCGTGGACCGCAACATAATTCCAGGTCGGCACGGCTGGCGTACTTCGGTACCAGGACGGCGAGACGTAGGCGTGCGGCCCCTGGAAGACAACGCTGGTGGGGCCCCCGGAGGCAAAGGAACGCCAGTGCGGATTGGCTCGGGCAAGATGGCCCTGCAGGCAGCCCAGGCCGACGTCCTGCATCACGAACAGCAGCGGTAGGTGGCTGATTTCCAGGCTCTCGGGGCCGGGCGTGATCATCGCGGCAAAAGGATTCTCCGTTATCACGGCTCGCAGTGCCCGGGAATCATCCAGGCTGAAATGGTCGGGTGTGTACATGGCCGCCCGCGGGGGTGAAAGGGCCGTGACCCTACATTCGTTCCGCCATCTTGATCTTGAGATCGGCGATGGCTTTGCCCGGGTTGAGACTCTTGGGGCAGGTGGCGGTGCAATTCATGATGGTGTGGCAGCGGTAGAGCCGAAAGGGATCCTCCAACTCGTCGAGGCGTTCGCCGGTGTGGTCGTCGCGGCTGTCGTCGATCCAACGCAGCGCTTGCAGCAGGATGGCCGGGCCGAAATAGCGATCACCATTCCACCAATAACTCGGGCAACTGGTCGAGCACGATGCGCACAGGATGCATTCCCACAGTCCGTCCAGTTTGGCCCGGTCGTCGCGCGATTGCAGACGTTCGCTGTTCTGCGGTGGTGACGACTTGGCCTGTAGCCAGGGTTTGATGGTGGTGTATTGGGCGTAGAAGGTGGAAAGATCCGGTACCAGGTCCTTGACCACCGGCGTATGGGGCAGGGGAAAGATCTTGACGTCGCCGCGGATGTCTTCGATGGCTTTGGTGCAGGCGAGCGTGTTGGTGCCGTCGATGTTCATAGCGCAACTGCCGCAGACGCCCTCGCGGCAGGAGCGGCGGTAAGTCAATGTCGGATCGACCTCGTTCTTGATCTTGATCAGGGCGTCCAACACCATCGGGCCGGTCTGGTCCAAGTCGAGCTCGAAGGTGTCGACCGAAGGGTTCTTGCCGTCGTCCGGATTCCAGCGGTAGATGCGAAAGCGCTTTATTCGCTTGGCGCCGTCCGGGGCTTTGAAGGTCCGGCCCTGGCCGATTTTGGAATTCGCCGGCAACGTGAACTCAGCCATGACGTCTTTTCCTCACTCTGCGCTTAATAGACTCGGGCCTTGGGCTCTATGTACTCGACCTCGTCGGACAGCGTGTAGGTATGCACCGGACGGTAGTCGAGCCGCGCCTGGCCGGCATCGTCGAGCCAACTGAGCGTGTGTTTCATCCAATTCACGTCGTCGCGCTCGGGGAAGTCTTCGCGGGCGTGGGCGCCCCGGCTTTCCTGACGCGCCACGGCACCTTGCAGGGTGACGATCGCCTGGCGCAAAAGGTTGTCCAGCTCCAGCGTCTCCATGAGGTCGGAATTCCAGATTAGCGAGCGGTCGCTGACCTTGAGGTCGGCCATGGCGGCCCAGGTCTTGGCGATCTTTTGGCGACCCTCCTCCAGCACCTCTCCAGTTCGAAATACGGCGCAGTATTCCTGCATGACGTTCTGCATGTCGTCGCGGATCTCGGCCGTCGAGTTGCCGCCGGCCGCGTGACGGAAACCATCGAAGCGGGCCAGCGAGGCTTCCACCGCCGCCTCGGTAAGCGGCTTGTGCGGTGCTCCCGGGGTTATGGTTTCGGCTGCCCGCAGCGCCGCCGCGCGGCCGAAGACGACGATGTCCAGCAGCGAATTCGAGCCCAGCCGGTTGGCCCCGTGGACCGAAACACAGGCCCCCTCGCCAATGGCCATCAGGCCCGGCACCACGGCGTCAACGTCGCCGTCACGCGGCGAAACCGCCTCGCCGTGGTAGTTGGTCGGCACGCCGCCCATGTTGTAGTGCACCGTCGGTAGCACCGGGATGGGTTCGCGGGTGACGTCGACGCCGGAGAAGATCCTGGCGCTTTCGGCGATGCCGGGTAGGCGCTCCTCGATGACCTCGGCGTCGATGTGGTCGAGATGGAGATAAATGTGGTCCTGCTTCGGCCCCACCCCGCGGCCCTCGCGGATTTCAATCGTCATGGCCCGGCTGACCACGTCGCGGGACGCCAGGTCCTTGGCGCTAGGGGCGTAGCGCTCCATGAAGCGCTCGCCCTGGGAATTGACCAGATAGCCGCCCTCGCCGCGCGAGCCTTCGGTGATCAGGCAGCCGGCGCCGTAGATGCCGGTGGGATGAAACTGCACGAACTCCATGTCCTGCAAAGGCAGGCCCGCTCTCAGCGCCATGGCATTGCCGTCGCCGGTGCAGGTGTGGGCCGAGGTGCAGGAGAAATAGGTGCGGCCGTAGCCTCCCGTCGCCAACACCACCGTGTGGGCGCGAAATCGGTGCAGGCTGCCGTCGTCGAGGTTCCAGGCCAGCACGCCGCGGCAGGCGCCATCGTCGTCCATGATCAGGTCGAGCGCGAAGAACTCGATGAAAAACTGGGCTTCGTGCTTCAAGGATTGCTGGTAGAGGGTGTGCAGGATGGCATGGCCGGTGCGATCGGCGGCGGCGGCCGTGCGCTGGGCGATGCCGTCGCCGTAATGGGTGGTCATGCCGCCGAAGGCGCGTTGATAGATCTTGCCTTCGGGGGTGCGCGAGAAGGGCACGCCGTAGTGCTCCAACTCGACCACCGCGTCGACCGCCTTTTTGCACATGTACTCGATGGCGTCTTGGTCGCCCAGCCAGTCCGCGCCCTTGACGGTGTCGTACATATGCCAGCGCCAGTCGTCGTCGCCCATGTTGCCGAGCGCCGCCGACATGCCGCCCTGGGCCGCCACGGTGTGGCTGCGGGTGGGGAAGACCTTGGTCAGGCAGGCCGTGGCCAGCCCGGCATTGGCCATGCCGAAGGTGGCGCGCAAGCCGGCGCCTCCGGCACCGACGACGACGGCGTCGTAATAGTGATCCGTGATCGGGTAGGCCTCAGCCATGTCGTCAGGCTCCAATCGCCAGTTTCAGTACGGCAAAGGCGCAGGCCGTGCCGACCAGAAAACAGAAAAACACATTCACTATCAGCGCCGTCACTGTGATCCAGCGCGGCCGCACGTAATCCTCGATCACCACCTGTAGACCGAGCTTGAGGTGATAGAAGGTGGCGAAGATGAACAGCAGCACCAGCACCGCCCGACCCGGTGTCGAGATCCAAGCCGTGAAGGTAGCGTGGTCGGCGTCGACCAGGGACACCGTGGCGGCGGCCAGCCAGAACGTCAACGGCACTAGCGCCACCGCTGTCAGGCGTTGCACCCACCAGTGATCGTTGCCGTGGCGCGCCGAGCCCAGCGCCCGGGCAATGGAAAGCGGCGTGCGCGTGCTCATGACCCACCTCGCATGGCGTAGCCGGCGATGAAGGCGAGCAGCGTCAACGCAATCGAGCAGCCGAGCATTATCCAGCCCGAACGGTAGAGCACCGGCAGATCGAAGCCCCAGCCGATGTCCCAGAGCATATGCCTGACCCCGTTGCAGAGATGGTAGAAGAGCGAAAAAGTGAAGCCCAGCAGCAACAGCCGCCCGAACCACGAGCCCAGGAAGGCCTGGACCGTTGCGAAGGCCTCCGGGCCATAGGCTGCACCAACCAGCCACCAGGCCCACAACAGCGCCCCCAGCGTCAACACCACGCCGGTGGCGCGGTGCATGATCGACAACAGCGAGGTGAGCTGCGGGCGGTAGATCTGGAGGTGGGGGGAGAGCGGTCGTTCGACCTCTGACATCGCACAATTCTCCAGGAATGGCGGGCTTCGCCGCCGGTCTCGGGCTGCCCGATTTAAGCCCCTGAACCGGACCAAGTCAACGTCCGGGGCGGCGCTGGAGCGCTCAACGCCGCGGCATCAGCACCCAGTAGTCGAGCTCGAGGATGACGGCGGGCAGGAACTTGCTCTCGGCGTCGCGGTCTGGGAATTCGGCGCAGGGCTGGTCCTTGGTGGCGAGGGTGCGCAAGCGTAGCGCGCCGACGTCGTGGTGGCCGGAGATCTCGGCCTTGTCGAGCACCTCGCTCCAGGCGAACACGGTGTCACCGGCGAACAGCGGCGCCACATGACGGCCGCCGTTGATGGCGGCGATGCGGAAGGAATTCGCCAGGCCGTTGAAGCTCAGCGCCCGGGCCAGGCTGATGACGTGGCCGCCGTAGATCAGGCGTCGGCCGAAGCGGCTGTCCTGCTGGGCTAACTGGTTGAAGTGGACGCGGGCGGTGTTCTGGTAAAGCCGCGTCGCCATCATGTGCTCGGCTTCCTCGACGGTAATGCCGTCGACGTGGTCGATGCGCTCGCCCAGCACGAAGTCGTCCCAGAGGTGGGGCGAGCCAGCCAAAGCGGTGTCGTAGCCCGCCATCCTGAGGCCCTCCGGCACCCACAGGTTTTGCGACGAAACGTGGTCGGAGAGGTCGGGCACGCTGGCTTCCGGGGCGGCGCTGCCGGGGTCGCGTTTGTTCACCATCATCCAGCGCACGTAGTCGATGACCGGTTCGTCGCGTTGGTTGACGCCGACCGAGCGTACGTAGACGGTGCCGGTCTTGCCGTTGGAATTCTGCTTGAGGCCGATCACCGTGGTGGAGGTGGTCAAGGTGTCGCCGACGTAGACCGGCGCCAAAAAGCGGCCTTCGGCGTAGCCCAGGTTGGCCACGGCATTCAACGAAACGTCGGGCACCGTCTTGCCGAAGACCACGTGGAAAGTCAGAAAGTCGTCGACCGGTGCCTGTTTGAAGCCCAGGGACTGGGCGAAGGGTTCGGCCGAGTTGACGGCGAAACGGCTGCCGTAAAGAGCGGTGTAGAGCGAAACATCACCGGCCGACAGCGTGCGTGGCGTGGCGTGGCGAAGTTTTTGCTCGAGGGCGAAGTCTTCGAAGAAATTGCCGGCGCTGGTCTTCTGCATGAGCCTTCCTCAGGCCCCCGCGCCATCCGCTTCCAGAACCCCAATGGCCTCGGCCAGCGCCATGGTTTCCTGGGCCGTCACGACGTGCAGGTTCTCGACCAGCCGGCCGTCGAGCAGTACCACACCACGGCCCTCGGCCTCGGCCTCCTGGAAAGCAGCGATGATCTTCTCGGCCTCGGCGACCTCTGCGACGCTGGGGCCGAAGATCTCGTTGCAGGGTGTGAGCTGGCTGGGATGGATCAGTGTCTTGCCGTCGAAGCCCAGTTCCAGCCCCTGCTGGCAGGCTTCGCGAAAGCCGTCCTCGTTCCTGAGGTCGAGATAGACGCCGTCGAGAACGGCCAAACCATGGCCGCGTGCCGCCAGCAGGCAAAGCCCGAGGCTGGTCATCATGGGCAGCCGCATGGCCGTATGGCGGGCTCTCAGGTCCTTGGTCAGGTCCGAAGTACCCATGACGAAGGCGGCCAGGCGGGGGCTGGCGCCGGCCACTTCTTCGGCGTGCAGGATGCCCAGCGGCGTCTCCATCATGCACCATATGGCAACATCTTCGCCGGCCCCGGCGTCGACCATCAAGGCCTCGGCCTCGCGCACCTGAGCGGCGCTTTCGATTTTGGGCAGCAGCACGGCGTCGGCGCCCGAAGCGGCCGCGGCGGCAATGTCGTCGCGGCCCCAGGGCGTATCCAGGCCGTTGCAGCGGATGACGATTTCGCGCCGGCCATAGCCGCCCGAGCCGGCGGCCTCAGCAACCTGGCGGCGGGCCAAATCCTTGGCGTCGGGCGCTACCGCGTCCTCGAGGTCGAGGATCAGGGCGTCAGCAGCCAGCGTCCTGGCTTTTTCCAGCGCCCGGGCGTTGGATCCGGGCATGTAGAGAACGCTGCGACGCGGGCGGACGGGCTTGGTCATCGTGAAATCCTGTATCTTTTGATTGACCGAATTTGACCTTGTAGCGGTTGGCGCGGAGACTACAAAGGAATAGCCGTCGGAGCAATGGGAGCACCAATGTGAGCGTACTTTCCCTGCAGTCACATGTCGTCTACGGCCATGTCGGCAACTCGGTGGCGGCGTTCGTTTTGCAGTACCTGGGATTCGAAGTCTGGGCCGTGCCCACCGTGGTCTTCTCCAACCACCCGGCCCATGGCAGCCACCGCGGTGCGATCACCCCGGCGGCGAACATCATCGAATTACTCGCCGGCCTTGACGAAGGCGGCTGGTTGGGGGAATGCGAAGGCATTCTCAGCGGCTACTTGGGGTCGGCCGAGAACGGCCGGGCAGTGCTGGAGACGGTGAAAAGGGTGCGGACCGTCGATGCCCGAATACCTTACATTTGCGACCCGGTGATGGCCCACGAAGATGGCTTTTTCGTCGATTCCGACGTTCAAGACATGATGCGGGAGCTGGTGCGAAGCGCCGATGTGGTGCTGCCCAACGCCACCGAGCTCGCGTTCCTGGCGGGCCAGCCGGTGGATTCTTTGGAGTGCGCCCACGCTGCGGCCGAAATCGTCCGCCAGACGGGACCGGGCCTGGTGATCTGCACTTCGTTGCCGTTGCCCGATGGCAAGATCGGCACGTTGCTCGTGGAGGACGAAACCTGGCTGGTGGCGACGCCCAAGCTGGAGGGCGACTTTCACGGCGCCGGGGACCTTTTTTCGGCGCTCTTTGCCGCTTACCACCTGGCCGACCTTTATCCCGGCGGCCGCCTGGGCCTGGCAGTCTCAGCTACCTACGCCGTGCTCAAGGCGACGGCGGAAATGGGCGGCGGCGAACTCGCCCTCATCCAGGCCCAAGAAGAACTCGAGGAGCCCTTCGAGAGTTACGTCGCCGACCTATTGACGGGCCCGCCGGCTGCCCCCGTCGATCCTAAGCCCCCATTTCCCAGATGAACTCGTTAATCGATGCCCTGAGATGGAGATTATGCTATAAGAATCAATATGTTGAGGAGTTGATGGAGTGGTTGGCA
>NZDS01000225.1 GCA_002690215.1 Rhodospirillaceae bacterium
GATCTTCAGGGTCTTGCCGTACGTCGGGCTGTCCTCGCGGGCGTCCCACAGCTCGAAGTTGACCGGGAAGATCACACCGGTGGGGCTAAACAGGCCGGTGGAGAATTTGTTCAGCGCCAAGACGTAGCTGTTGTCGGACGAGATGGCGATGTGGCCGGTCCGGTAATGGGTCGGGATCTCGTCCACCACCTCGAGCTTCTTGAGGTCGATCTTGACGTTCGAGTCCGAGACGAAGCAGCTCTCGTAGGCGTACTTCGACGTCAGGCCCTCGGCGCTGTCCTTGCCCGGCTCGTAGGTGCCGCCGTCCTTGTCGTAGACGTCCATCACCGAGTGCAGGGGGCCGGCGCAAGTCGGCAGCACCTTCTTGACCGCCAGCTTCTCGACGTCGATCACCGTCATCGTCGCCGACAACTTGTCGCTGACCAGGACCAGCGTGCTTTCGGGGATCACGTCGGTCCCGTGCGGGTTCTTGCCGACCGGGATTTCCTTGATGTACTTGAAGGGGTTGGTGGAGAACACACCGACCGTCGAGTGGTAGTAGTTACCGGAAAAGACGTAGCGTCCCTTCTTGTCAACATCGAGGTAGTCGGGCGCGCTCGGCGCCGGGCCCCAATCGATCACCTGGGTCTTACCCGAGGAAATCTCGATCTTGGCCATCTTGCCCGTCAGCTCGCCGGTGGCATAAAGAAACTTGCCGGTGTCGTCGAGCGAGATGTGATGCACTCCGAACGGGAAGGGCAGCGAGATCAGGCGCTCCATAAAACCGGTCTGCAAGTTGATGACGCCGATGGTGTTGGCACCCTTGTCGTTGACATAGAGGTACTTGCCGTCCGGGGTCAGGTTCTTGTTGCCGGCATTGGTGCCGCTGAAAACCGGCTCATGCAGGTCGACACCGACGTCGATGTGCCGGTACGTCCGCATGCTGGGCAAACCGATGACGGCGACTTTGCCGTCCAGTCCGCCAGCGTTGTAAAGCAGCATCGGATCGTGGAGCGGCGCATCCCTGCCGTCCGGAACCGCCATCTGCCAGGGCGGGATCTTTTCAGCCGCCGAGGCCGTCGGATTCAAACCCGCCAGGACCAATGTCAGCCCTGCAACAAAACTAAACGCAATTAGTCTACCCAGTTTCCTGTGCATCCTGGTAACCCCCTTGCCATACGCCTCTTTAGAACTTCGGAACCGCGAAAACTCGCTCACTTAACTCACCAACCAACTCACCAACCAACTCACTAACCTAGCCAATGCCCGGGAGACAAATCCCCCTCGCCCACTGGCGTCTCACGCAAACCAAATCGAGCTCGACACCGACCTCTGGCTACTGCTCGCAACAAACGCATTCTCACCGAGCGCCCCATAGGGAAATTTGACTTTCATCATTGTGCGACACTTTGTCGCAGGGGGATGGAGAGAAATGGCAACCAAAAGCCACCCTTGAGTAGCTCAGGCACCGTCTTTGAGATACTTGCGCACCTCGCCGGCCAAGTCCTCCGGCGCAACGCCGCGGGGATAGGTGGCGAGGATGCGGCCCCGGGGTCCAACCAGATAGGTGGTGGCCGAATGGGCCATGCCGTATTCGTCGCCCTCGGCCAGGCTTTTGCCTTCGTCCTCATCCTCCGAGGGCAACGGCAATTTCATGTAACCGACGTGAAAGGCCCTGGCGGCGGTGGCGATTTGCTCGGCACTACCCGTCAACCCGACGATGCGGGGATGAAAGGCATCGACGTAATCGGCCAGCACCTGCGGTGTGTCGCGCTCCGGATCGACGCTGACGAACAGCGGCTGCACCTTGGCGCCATCCTCGGCGCCCAGCAGATCCAGCACCTGGCTGATGGTCTGTAGCTCGGTGGGACAAACGTCGGGACAGTAGGTGTAGCCGAAGAAGACCAGCAGGAAGCTGCCGCGGTAATCGCGGTCGCTGACCGCCCGCCCCCGATGATCGATCAGGTTGAAGGGTCCGCCCTGAGTGGGCGGCGTCAGCGGCACGAAGCCGGCGTTCGGCGCCGCACCCGATCCTCGAGCCTGCTGTTCGGAGGCATCGATGAAGCGTAGCGCCAGCAACGCCGCGGCCATCAGGGCCAGGCCGGCAAAGGCGACGATGAATGCGAGGCGGTACTTGCTCATGTTGCCATCAGACCAACAAACCGAGGAAAAATGCTTTGTAGTAGACCATCAGGCCCGACACGTTGAGCCCGCCCAGCACCAGCAGCCCGACGACGCTGATGTCCTTGACCAGCATGGGCCGGCCCCGGAGCGGCCCGATTTGGCGCAACAAAGCGATCAGCAACCCTCCGCTGAGGCCCAGCCCGAAGCAGATGCCGAGGCTGTAGAAAAGCGCCAACACGCCGCCGCGCACCGCCGTCGCGGCGTGCGTGGTCATGCCCAGGATGGTCGACAGCGTCGGCGTGATGCAGGGCGAATAGACGATGGCGAAAGCAGCCCCCAGCAGCACCGTGGCGGCGCCGACGGCGGCAGCATGGTCAAAGCGGCCGAGCGCCGCCAGACGGCCCGACAGCAGCAGAAACAGGCTGATGGCTACGATGTAGAGCCCGGAGAAAAAACTGAGACTGCCGTTGTAGTAGGAAAGAAACCGCCCGACCGCCAGCCCCGTGACACTGGAAAGCGCATAGACGATGCAAAAGCCGACCACGAAGGAGGCCCAGGGCAGCAGTCCCCAGCGCAGCACGCCAGGTGCCGAACCGGCCGCCAGCCGGCTGAAATAAAGTGCCGTCACAAAGGCCAGAAAGAACGGCGAGATCTGCAAGATGCAGACCTGCCAGATCGAAAAGAAGGACGCGAACCCCTGTCCGAATGCCTCGAAGATTCCCATCAAAGCAACTCGTTAGTCCATTCCAGGAATTCTCCCTCTTTGTCCTTGATGTTGCCGTAAAACACCCTTTTCACTAGGCCCTGGCGATCGACGAAGATGGTCGTCGGCGGAGCGCTGACACCGTAAGCGCGAGCGATCTTGTTGTCCGCATCGTAGCCGGCCGGGAACGGTAACTGCCATTTCTCGACAAAGGCCTCGAACTTGCTTTCCGGGTCCTGGATGCCGACCAGCAGGAAGGTGATGTCGCGTTCGCCGTATCGTTGGTGGGCATCTTTGATCAGGGGAATGGACTCGTTCGAACAGGGGCACCATGACGACATGAAGGTGATGACATGGCCGTTGCCATGAGGCGCCTTCATGGTGGCCTGGCCGCCAGCGATCAGCTCGAGCACGAAGGGCGGCGCCTTGACACCGACCTGCAAGGGTGCGGCGACTTCATCGAAGCAGCCTGACAAAAGCAGCGCCAAAAGGGCGATGAAAGCCGGGCGGTTAAAGCATCTTGTCCAGTTCATGTATCAACAATTCCTCAGTAACTCCGCCCACGTGAACATAGCGGATAAGACCGTCGCTATCGATGAAAAAGGTTTGCGGCACGCCATAGACGCTGTAGCTCTTCTTGATGCTGCCGTCGGCGTCCAGCCCGGTGGGAAAGGTGATGCCGTGCTCGGCAACGAACTCCCGAGCCGCACTTTCGGTGTCCTGGACCGCCACGCCGATCACCAGAACGCCGCGTTGGCGATATTCCTGATAGACCTTTTCCAGTACCGGCGCCTCGGCCTTGCAGGGAATGCACCACGAGGCAAAGATATTGACGACCAGCGGCCGGCCCCCGTTTTGGCTGAGGTGCTGGCTGAGTTGGAAGCTCTCACCGGAAAAAAGCTCGAGGGTGAAATCGGCGGCCGGCTGCGGAGGCGCGTCGGCGCCGTTCTCATCGCAGCCCGGCAGCAACAGTGCCACCACGACGAACAGCAACGGCAACAACCCTTGCGGCTCCAGGGCACGTAATGACGACACTACAGCAACTTTTCCAACTCGTGCTTCAACAGAGCACCGCTGACGACCCCGGCGTGGAGATAATTGATGCGCCCTTGTTTGTCGATGAAATAGGTCATGGGCACACCGAATATGCCATAGGCTTTCTTGATCGTGCCCTCGGCGTCGAGCCCGGCAGGAAAGGTAAAACCCTTCTCCGCGACGTAGGCCCTGGCGCCCGTTTCGGTGTCCTCGACGGCCACGCCGACGACCACGACGTCCTTCCCGGCATAGACCTCGGAGAGCGCCTGGAACTCGGCCGCCTCGGCGCCGCAAGTGGTGCACCAGGAGGCGAAGAAGTTGAGCACCACGGGGTGGCCCTGTTGCTCGCTCAGGCGAAAATTACCGCCAGCGAACAGCGGCATCTGGAAATCCGGGGCTGGCCCCTTCTCGGCGACGCGTGGGCCGCCATCGTCGCAGGCCGGCAGCCAGGCCAGCGCCAGAACCAATAGCGGCAACAGAACAGCATGGCCCAGACGCATGACCATGTTCAGGACCCTTCAGCAGCGGCTGCCGCCGGTGGCGACAGCGCCGGTCCGGCCGGGATCGGCAGCTTCCATTGGAACACCCTCCCTTTCAGAGCGGGTGGCTCGATCACCATCTCGAACTCTCCTCCGTCCTCGGCCAGGGCGGGGAAGGTGAGGATTCCCTGACGATGATGTAACTGTCCGTCCTCGTATAGCACCTGCCAGCCCTGCGCCCCGACCGTCTCTTCGCGGTTTCTCAGCGTCACCATCTCGGCCAGATTCCAGCGCGGCACCCGTCCCGAATGGGTATTCAGGTAGACGATGAACAAGGTGTTGTCGGCTTCCCGGGCGCGACTGTTGTAGGAAAGGTAAGGCATCAGGCTGCGTTGTCCGCGGGGCACGAAAATAACGTCGAAATAGAGATCGTCATCGCCGAAATCCAGGCGCCAAAGGTGTTTTTTGACGAATCGCATGGTGGCGTCGGGCAGGATGGTGGGCACGTTGCTGAGATAGTTGAGCTGCAGGTGTACGATGATCTCCCGGCGTTGCGGCAGCGTCAGATCGGCCCGGTCCGGCACCCCCATGCGGTCCACAATCTGCTCCCACTCGATGGCCGTGCGCGGTGTCAGCTCAATGACGTCCTTGCTGTGGCACTTGCGGGTGCAGGAGGAGCGGTAGAGCTGCGCGCTCTCGGTCGGGGTCAGTTCCTCGACCAGGCCATAACGGTGCAGCAACAGCAGGCTGGTGGAATTGAGGAAAGCCAGCCGACCCTCGGGGCCGGGCTCGATCAGATAAGCCCCAGCCAGCAGCACGCCGCCGCCCAGCAGTACCAGGAAAAGACCGGCACTGAGCAGAAGCGGCCGCACCATGGCTGGCAAGGCGGGGGCTTGCACGTCGGGCCGCGCCCGGCGCTGGCGCTATTGCCCCTTGGCCTGGCAACGGCAGATGCCGGAGCGCAGGTAGGCCACCAGTTTCCTGATTTCCTGGTCGCTGAGGATCTCGTTGAAGGGCGTCATGTTCTCGCTCAGCCCGACCGAGACGCCCCCTTCCTTGATCACCTTGAAAAGGTGGGCGTCGCTCTTGCTGCTGGTGAAGGTGGCATCGGATAGGTTGCGGGGTTTGATGTCGAGGCTCTCGGCCAGCACGCCATCGCCCTTGCCCTCAACGCCGTGGCAGCCCATGCAATAGCTCTGGAAATTGCCCTCACCAGCGAAAATATCGGCACTCCAGGCCTTTTGCGCCGTCGGGTCGGGCTCCTTGGTCTTATTGGCCGCGACCGCGGTCGTCACGCCGCCTGCCAAAAACAATGCTGCCGTCAAAACGATTTGGATGGTTTTCATAAACCGGCTTCCTTCATGTGTTTCCCCCCGAAACTCCCTGGGGCGGTCTATTAGGCGCTTTCGGCCCTGAAAAACAGTCTTCTCACGCCGAAAAAACATCCGGCGAACAAAATAAGGGTCCAAAATCCCACGCCGATCCATAGAAAGGCCCACTCCGTGGTACCGAAGCTGCGCGTGTACTGGTAGACCTTGCCCTCGATTTTTTGCTGGATTGTCAGGCGGGCTTCCTCGCCGTAGGTGGCGATGAAATAGTCCATGATCTCCTGCTTGGTCATGCCCTTGGCAACCAGTTGACCGACCTCTTCCTTCCATTCCAGCCCGCACGACATGTTGCAGTCCTCGAGCACCAGCGGGCAGACGCAAGGGCAGGCCAGATCCTTCACCACCTCGCCCACGGTCAGCGCCTGCGCAGCGGGGGACCAAGCCAGCAGCCCCACTAGCAGAGCTGCCGCAAGCACCGATGTGAGCATTCGCTTCATGTCAGGCCCCCTGCTCGACCCGGCGCCGCCGGCGCAGCCAAAAGAGCCAGCCCAGCCCGGCCACGGCCACCGCGAGGCCACTGCCGAAGAGTCCATAGATCACGGTCTTGGCTTGGCGCTGGGTGTCGTAGGGCGAGCCCCAGATGCGCGGTCCGGTCATGTTGGAAAACTTGATTTCGACAGAGGGCAGGCGGTCGGACTTGAGGTAGCCGATGCGGAACAGCCGTTCCTCACCGCGCTCAAGCTTCCCCTGTTGGTAGGCAAAATGATTGCTGCCTTTCTTTTGTGAGAGTTTGCCGCCGGCAGGGGTGATGCTGAATTCGCTCGAACGTAGCGGCTGCTTGATGTCGACCTCGAGTTTGGCGATGGGGTGGTTGGCACGCAGCGTGAAATCGATCTGGCGGCGCTCCTTGGTCAGGTCAAGAGGCGGTAGGTGGTAACTGAGATAAAAATTGGAATAAGGCAACGACAAGACAGCCTCGTCCATGCTCTCGCCGCTGAATAGTTCGTAGAGCTGGCAAAAATGCTGCCCACCCGGTGACAGGCTGCAAACGTCGTTGATGACGACGCCCTTGGGAACGAGAAAGCGGGTGGTGGTGGGAAAGCGCGTATCGTCGGTGAAGCGGCCGTCGTGCACCACCAATACGCCGGCATCGTCGTGTTCGGGCCAGATCATCACCCGCATGCGGCCGATGGCGAGCCCCTCGGCTGCCTGAGCCGGCGGCGCTGAAGGCAATCCGGGCGCAAAGACGAGACCGATCCAGATGAGAAGTATTTTGCTTCCAATTTTCATTAGTCTATCAACTCATTTTTTCCCGAGGGCTCCAGGAGGAAGCTTGACTTTCATCAAAGTGCGGCATTTTGTCGCAGGAGAACAGCGCACCCTTGGCCGCCGCGGCCGGCGGCGAGGGCGAGCACTATCCAGGTGAGGAGAATTCTGCTTGCAGACAACATGGGTCTCGAATTCCGGGCCGCGTTGCGGGCCCCGCCAGACCGCTGCGCTGCTATGTGAGCGAAGGCGCAGATACTGTCACCGCCGGGTGACAGCGGTCAACCTTGATGTCGCGCCGAGGCCAGTTCGGCGTTGATTCGGGCTAGCCCCACCTTCAGATCCCGCGATGCCCAGTCCGCACCCCCTCGACGGCCGCATCGACGTCTGCGTCGATGACTTGTTGGCGCGGCGCCGGGTAGAAGCGGCGACGGCCGAGCTCAAGTACCTCGGCGGCGCCGCAACGGCGCGACTCTGCCGGCATCTGGAGGCAGCCGATTTCGCCCGCCGCTCCATCGCGCTTTACGGCCTGCAACACTGCTGGACGGCGACTGCGGTCGAGCCGGTGGCGGCGCTGCTGGCCGGCGACGACGAGGAATTGCGCAAGATGGCCGCCATCGCCCTGGTGCGGGGCGAAGGCTTCGACGCCCTGGCCCATTTCAGCCGCCCGCTGCTCGATGACCCGCGCACCGGCGTCGCCGGCTTTGCGCTGCAGAACCTGGAGGGCGAGGCACCGGATCTGGGGCGCACCCGCCGCTTGCTGCCCGAGCGCCGCTTCTGGCCCCACCTGCGCAAACACCTGTTGCGATACCGCAGCGCCGACCTTACCGCCGACACGCTGGCCATGATGGCCGCGGGCGATGGCAGCGAATCGCAGGCCGCCATGGCGGCGCTCATACACCAGAACGCGGCCGGCGCGGCGAGCCGCGAACAGATCACCGCCAGGCTCGCCGACAGCGACCCAGCTAGCCGCGAATTCGCTGCCGAGTACCTTTCCTGGCACGGCTCGGCGGACGAACAACAGGCTTTGACAGCGGCACTTTCCGACGAGACCGACCCCTATGCCCGGGCCGCCATGCGCCAGGCCGAAGGCGCCATTTCCCGGCGCCAGCGAAGTCGCCTTGATCCCGGCCGCAGGACGCGCGAACTGGCCGACCTGGCCCGGGCCGAGCCCCTCGAGCCCCACTGGGCCTATCGCGGGCAGACCGCCGATGCAGGCTTCATTGCCGGCCGCCAGGCCCGCTTCGAGCAGCTCGCCGAACTGTTTGCCATGCCGGGTCGGGGGGCGGCAGAAAACAGTCACGACGGTGCCAACATAGTGCCGCCCGGCAAGGGCCTGATGGCGCCGCTGCGCGACTTTTTCGACGCCGAGCGTCGCACCTTCGGCAAACAGCAAGATCAAACCGCCATCGAGGGCTTCGGCGGCATGGTCCACGTCGCCGACGACGTGGCCTGGAATCAAGGCCAGACCACCGTTGTTGCCATCGGCGATGGCCTGGTGCGCTACGTCGGCTGCAGTGCCACCTGGGGCTACATGGTGATCATCGAGCATCTGGCTCGCGGGCCTGGCGGACGGAACGAAATCTTCTGCTCGCTCTACGCCCACTTAGGCCCCTTCGTCTCGGTGAACGCCGGCCAGACCGTAGATAGGGGCGACAAGGTCGCCGTCGTCGGCCGCACCTATACCTGGGAGAACGGCGGCTACGTGGCACACCTTCATTTCGCCATCCACGATGGCCCCTATCAGCAAGTCTGGCTACCCGGCGCCTTGATCGATATCCGCTTCGAGGGCGTTCACTACCTGGGCCGGGTGGTGCAATCCGAGCGCCGCCAGACCGAAGCCACAATCACCACGGCGGCCGGCCGGCAAACCGTTCACACGCCGACCAACTGGGTCCGTGGCTACATGGGCGAGGCGGCCTGGCAGGCCGGCCACCATGGCTGGCGTGCGCCGCAGGACTTCATTCGCTGCCGATCAGAGCCTTGATGGCGGCCAGCAATTGATCGTTGCTGGTGCGTGACTTGACCAGCACCTCGGCCACTTCGCGGGCCACCTCCTCGCCGCTCTCGTGGGCGGAAAAGACCAGCACCGGCACCAGCGGCATGCGGCGGCGCAAATCGGGCAACAGCGTCAGACCCGAGCCGTCGGGCAAGCTGAGGTCGAGCACCAGCAGGTCGTAGGTCCGCTCGGTCAGCCTGCGCCGCGCCTCGTCGACGCTGGCGGCCGCCACCACGTCGGCGGTCTGATCCAACAGGGTGGCCACCACCCGACACACATCGGCATCGTCCTCGACGTGCAGGATGCAGGGCCGGACATCGCTCTGGCGCCGCCGCAAGGCCGTCTGCACTGCCGCCACAAGACGGTCGCCGTCGACCGGCTTGCTGAGCCAGTCGACCACCGACAGAGCATCGCCATTGAATTCCTGGCCGCCAAGATCTTCGCGACTCTGGCCAATATGGCCTGAAACCACGACGATGGGCAGCTCACGGGTGGATACGTCCTGGCGCAATTCGCGAATCAACTCGATGCCGCTTTGTCCCGGCAGTGCGATGTCGAGCGTCATGGCCAGATAGTCGCGTTCTCCCAGCAGACGCTTGGCGGCCTCGGCATCGCGGGCGATGTCGGCCGCCAGACCGCCGCCTTCGAGAATACCCTGCAACAGGAAGGCGGTGTCGGCGTCGTCCTCGCAAATCAAAATCCGCGGCAGCGGCCCGCGGGCCGGCGACAGCGTGGCCTTGCCGGCATGCCATTCCGGTAGGCGCAGGTGGAAAGTGGTGCCGCTGCCGTCACCGGTAGTGGTTTCAAAATCGATGATGCCATTGTGGCGCTCAGCGATAGCCTTGCAGATGCTCAGACCGAGCCCTGTGCCGCCGCGGCTGCGGCTGTCGGTGGAATCGGCCTGGACGAAGCGTTCGAAAATGCGGCCGCGGTCCTCCTCGGGTACGCCGGGGCCGCTGTCCGCCACTGAAACACGCAGCAAATGATCCTGGCGTTCTACCGAGACCCGCACGGTGCCGCCCTCGGGCGAGAACTTGGCGGCGTTTGAAAGCAAATTGGTCATGACCTGGGTCAATCGGTCGCGATCGCCGATGATCTTGCCCGCAACCGCCTCTTGGGCGAGTTGGAAGTCGACGCCGAACTGGGTCCCGTAGCCGGCATTGTCGCTCAGCGACTCCTCGATCAGCGGCAGCAGATCGAGCGGTTCCATGTTGAATACCATGCGGCCCGATTCGATCTTCTCGACGTCAAGGATGTCGTTGATCAAGCGCACCAGGCGGTCGCTGTTGTTGCGCGCGATGTCGATCAGATTGTTTGCCTGCTCGCTCATTTCGCCGCCGATCCCGCCGGCCAGCAGCCCCAGCGAGCCGCTGATCGAGGTCAGCGGCGTACGCAACTCGTGGCTGACGGTGGAGACGAATTCGTTCTTCAGGCGATCCACTCGGCGCCTTTCGGAAATGTCGCGCAGAATGCCGACGAACAGCCGCTCGCCGGGCAGCCGCATCTCGGCCACCGCCAGTTCCAGCGGCACGGTATTGCCATCACGGTGGCGCCCTTCGACCTCGCGGCGAAACCCGATGATCTGAGCCTGGCCTGTGGTCAGGTAGTTCTCGATGTACTGGTCGTGCTCGGCGGCGTAGGGAGCGGCAGCCAGAATCTTGACGTTGCGGCCGATAAGATCGCCGAGGGCGTGGCCAAATATCTGCTCGGTGGCCGGGTTGGCGCTGAGGATCTGCCCCCGCTCGTTGATCACGACGACGCCATCGACCAAGGTGTCGACGATGGCTCGTACTCGCTCGGCGCTTTCCTCCTCGCGCCGGAAAGTGGCGTACATGCTGATCAACAGACCGCTCAACACGCATACATAACTCGCCTTTTTCAGGCTATGGGCGACATCGAATTCGTAGTCGAAGAGGGTGCCCGAGTGGGACATGAAGACGGTCTGCCCAACCAGGCCAACGACCAGTGACAGCACCAGCCAATGCTCGAAGGGATCGCTCTTCCAGGCTCCCTTGCGCAAGTAACCAATCAACGCCAACAGGAAAAACAGCGCCGGTGCGAATTCCTCGGGTCGGTGAAAAAAGATCTCCGGATAGTACGCTGCTGGCAGCGGCGCAAAGGCGAAAAACAAAAAGCAGGCCAGGGTGAAGGCGGCACTGAAGGCGTATACCGTGCCTTCGCCTATTCGCCCGGCATCACCGAGCCGGGTCTGGCGCAACCAGGCCAGCCAGCTGAGCAGCATGAAGACCGCCAGGAACTGGCGCGAGGCGACCCAGCTCCAGGGAATCAGCGAGGGCAGGTCCGAGGGCATGAAGGGCCGGAAAAAGGCCGACGTGACCACTGCGTGGTAGCCATCGAGAAAAGCCGTGCCGAGAAAACCGGCACCGATGAACAAAATAGTGTTCGACTTTTTGCTGTAGTAGCGCACCAGCGCCATGGCGCCGATCAACAGCGCCAGCAAAGTAGCCACCGCTTCCATCAGGGTGTGAAGCTCGGCACTACCGCGCCAGCCCGAACCGTGGCCGAGCAGGAATCCTACCGTCAGCCCCACCGCCACCACGGCATAGGTCGATGCCCGAAGTGTCATATTGGGGGGTTGGTCGCCCGGACTCACGGCGCCGATTGGGGCCCGCCGCAAGCGGGATTTACTGATGGACATGAAGTAGGCCATCGAACAGCCCATATTGCCCGCCCGGTTGCAAAAACAAGGCCGCTCCCCGCCACCACCTCAGAGCTCCAGCTGGCGCTGCTGGTAGGCACGCTTCCACATCTCTTCCATATCGCTTTCGAAAACGAACGATTCTTCGGCCGGGGCCACCACCCAGTCATCGCGCGCCAATTCGCTTTCGAGTTGCCCCGGCGCCCAGCCGGCATAGCCCATGACAAACAGGCTGAAGCGGGGTCCCTTGCCGGTGGCGATGGCGCGCACGATCTCGGCATCCGAGGTAAGCAGCGCCGGGCCAACGGCAGCGCGGGTGTGCGGGGAGACGTAGTCACGGCTGTGCAATACGAAAAAGCGGTTGATTTCGACCGGCCCGCCGTAGTGGATGGGCACCTCATCGATGGCCGGCGGCTTGTCCAGTTCCAACTCCAGGCCTTGCAACAGTTTGGCGATCGGGCCCTTCCCCAGCAAGCGGTTGATGACGATGCCGAAGGCTCCGCTCGCATCGTGGCTCACCATATAGATGACGGTGCGGCGAAAGCGGGGGTCGGCCATCTCGGGCGCCGCAATCAGCAACTGCCCGGTCAGGCTCGGCGCCAACTCGGTCCGCCCCGCCGGATCGCCGGCCGCCCAAGCCGGCGCCGCCGCCAGCACGGCGGCCAGCAAGAGGGCGCACGCCCAACGCATTCGTCGCCCCCCGACTGCCCGTTCGATCCTCATGGCGAGCCCATTGTCTCACGTTTGTACCGCCGCTGCATGCCGTGCCGGAACCTGATCGCCGGACGCAGCAGTGCTATAAGGCGAAGACCGAAGCGATGGGGAGCGGCATGAAGCGCGCGGCAGCGGCCTTTTTGCTTTTGCTGGCAGCCCAACCGGGTCTCGCCGCCGAGGACGTCTTTGCCGCGGCGCGGCAAGAGTTACTGGCTGAGATCGTCGCCGACGGCAATATGACGGCCGCCTTTACCGGCCGGCCGCGCTTTGCCCCAATGGTGCTCGAGGCCCTGGCCAAGGTACCACGGCACCGCTTCGTGCCGGCCGTGGCGCGTCCCTTCGCCTACCTCAACCGGCCGCTGCCCATTGGCCACGGCCAAACTATCTCGCAGCCCTACATCGTGGCGCTGATGACCGACCTTTTGGAACCCGAGGCCGGGCATACGGTGCTCGAGGTAGGCACCGGCTCGGGCTATCAGGCGGCGGTGCTGGCCGGCCTGGTGGCGCGGGTCCTGAGCCTGGAGATCATTGCGCCCCTGGCCCGACAGGCCAAGAAACGGCTGGCCGATCTCGGTTACGCCAACGTCACGGCGCGCCAAGCCGACGGCTACGAGGGTTGGCCCGAGATGGCGCCTTTCGACGGCATCATCGTAACCGCTGCCGCCGATCACATCCCGCCGCCCCTGGTGGCCCAGCTCAAGCCCGGCGGACGCATGGTGATTCCGGTCGGCCCACGATTTCTCACCCAACAACTGGTGTTGGTGGAGAAAGACACCGATGGCAGCGTGCGCACACGCCAGATCCTGCCGGTACGCTTCGTGCCGCTGACCGGCCGCTGAACCGTGCTCGGCCTCGCCATCGCGCTGCTCTCGGCCGGCGCCATCGGCTACGAGATCCTGTTGATGCGGCTCTTCGCCATCGTCCAGTGGCATCACTTCGCCACCATGGTGGTGAGCCTGGCGTTGCTGGGATACGGTATCGGCGGCACCCTGCTGGCGCTGCTGCGCGAACGCCTGCTGGCCCACTTCACGGCGGCCTTCGCCACGGCTGCCGGGCTCTTCAGCGTGACCTCGGTGTTGTCTTTTGCCCTGGCCCAGCGCATCCCCTTCAATCCCCTGGAGATCATCTGGGATGGTGGCCAGCTCTGGCGTTTGGCCGCCATTTACCTGGTGCTAGCGCTGCCCTTCGCATGCGTCGCCCTGGCCATCGGCCTGGCCCTGGCACAGCAACAAGGCCGCATCGGCGCCCTCTACCGGGCTGACCTGGTAGGGGCCGGCCTGGGTGCTGGCGCCGTCATGTTGACGCTTTTCGCCGTCTTGCCGGCCGCAGCCCTCACTCTCTTCGCCAGCGCCGGCCTGCTGGCCGCCGGACTCTGCTGTTTGGCTTCGAAATGGCGCGCCAGCTGGTTGCTGCTGCTGGCCGGACTGGCCGCACCACTGATCTGGCCGCCCGCCCTGACGGCCCCCCGGCCCTCGCCGTACAAGGCTCTGAGCCAGGCCCTCGAGGTGCCGGGGCGGCGCATCGTGGCGCGCCGCTCGAGCCCTCTCGGCCTAGTGACGGTGGTGGAGAGCCCGCAGGTGCCGTGGCGCCTGGCGCCGGGGCTAAGCCTGGCTCAGCCGGCTCCGATAGCCGAACAACTTGCCGTCTTCAGCGACGGGGTGGCCCCGACCCCGATCGCGCGCTTTGAAGGTGACCGCCATACCTTGGCCTACCTCGACCGGCGCACGGCAGCGCTGCCCTACCACCTGCTGCAGCAGCCGCGGGTGCTGGTGCTCGGGGCCGGTGGCGGCGCCGAAGTGCTGCTGGCCGGCTACCACGGCGCCCGGGCGATCGACGCGGTCGAACTTGACGGCGCCATCGCCGAGCTGCTGACAGAGGACTTTGCCGCCTATGCCGGCAACCTGTTCGCTGCCCCCGGGCGGCGCCTGCACGTGGCCGAGGGGCGTAGTTTCGTCGCCGCCAGCCAGACCGTCTATGACCTCATCCAGCTGGCGGCCGCCGATTCCTTCACCGCCGGGGCGGCCGGCCTGCTGGCCCTCAACGCCAGCACGCTCTACACCGTCGAGGGCTTACAAAGCCTGCTGGCCCGCCTGGCGCCGGGCGGCTTGCTCGGCATCACCTTGCGTCTCCGCCTGCCGCCCCGGCAAAGCCTCAAGCTGGTAGCCACCGCCATCGCCGCGCTGCAAGCCCTGGACCTCGACCCGGCGAACCGACTGGCCCTGATTCGGGGCTGGGACACGGCGACGCTTTTGGTCGCCAAGAAGGAATTTGACCCCGCCGAATTGGCCGCCGTGCGGCACTTTGCAGCCGCCCATTCCTTCGACCTAGCCTACCTGCCGGGGATGCGGGTGAGCGACGCCAACCGTTTCAACCGGCTGCCGGAGCCTTACTTGTATACCGCCACGATCGCCCTGCTGGGGCCCCAGCGCGCCGCTTTCACGGCCGGCTATGCCTTCGACATCGAACCGGCCCGCGACGACCGGCCCTACTTCCACGATGCCTTTCGCTGGCGGGCTTTGCCGGAGTTGTCGGCGCTACGGGCGGCCGGGGCGGTGCCCTTGATCGAGTGGGGCTACGTCATTCTGTTGGCCACCCTGGCCCAGGCGGCGGTCTTCGGCGTGATCCTGGTAGTGGCGCCGCTGGCCTTGGCGCGGCCGGTGCGAAGGGCGCGCGCAGGTTCAGCCCTGGTGCTCTATTTCGGCGCCATCGGCCTGGCTTTCCTGTTCATCGAGATCGCCTACATGCAGCGCTTGGTGCTGCTGCTCGGCCATCCCATCAGCGCCGTCGCCGTGGTGTTGGCTGGGTTTTTGGTATGCGCCGGCCTGGGCAGTGGCTTTGCCGAGGCCCTGGAAAAGCGCTTCGGAGGCGCCACCGTGACCCTGGCGGTGGTCGTCATCGTCGCCGTGGCGACGTTCGAATTGCTGGCCTGGCCGGCGCTTTTCGCCGCGCTGGCGCCGCTGCCCCAGGCCATTAAGGTCATCGCCGCGCTGGGCCTCATCGCGCCGCTGGCCCTGCCCATGGGGCTGCCCCTGCCGCTGGGTCTCTCGCGCCTGGGTCGGGAGGCGGCGGCGCTGCTGCCCTGGGCCTGGGCAATAAACGGCTGCGCCTCGGTGCTGGGCGCCGTGCTGGCGCTGCTGCTGGCCATCGAATTCGGCCTCACCGCGGTGGTGCTGTCGGCGCTGGCGCTTTACGCCCTCGCCACGCGGGTTATGCTGGTGCCTCTGGAGAGGGAGTAGGAAATGAGCTTGGAGATGTACGAGTCCGTAGTGGCGGCACTATCTGAGGTCGGGCTGGCGGCCCGCGGCGCCTTTCATCCCGAAGCCGAGGACGGCGTGCCGGCGCTGCCCGATGGCCGGCCGGTGGCGACGCTGGTGCTGGCCGGCAACGTCGGGCCCAACATGTTCCAGGCCTTCAGCGCGGCGCGTGACGGCTGGACCGCCGAGAACGACGGCGGTCATCCGCTTGACCATTGGTCGCGGCTGGTATTGACGGAGGCCAGCCAGCGCTTCGGCGGCAGCCCCGACTGTGTACCGATCTATTCCTTCGACGGCCCGCCCTACCACCCCTTCCAGCGCTGGGCGCGCAAGTCGGAAGCCGTGCATCCCTCACCGCTGGGGCCCTTCATCCATCCAGATTATGGGTTGTGGCACGCCTATCGCGGCAGTTTGGCCTTTGCCGAGAACTTCGCCGTGCCACCACGCGACGAACGCCCCAACCCCTGCGCCACCTGCCGCGACCGGCCCTGCATGAGTACCTGCCCGGTCGAGGCCCATTCGGGCAAAGGCCTGGACCTCTTGACCTGCGTGCGTCACATGGACGGCCCCGACGGCGAGGACTGCATCCAGCGCGGCTGCCAGGCCCGGCGCGCCTGCCCGGTGAACCCGGAATTCCTTTACCGCCCCGAACAGGCCAACTTCCACATGGACAGCTTCACCCGCCTGCGCAAAGCCAGTTTCATCGCCCGCGGCCTCTGGTAGGAGGCCGAGACGATACCCTCGCCACCGCCCCACGCCCCTGACTTCCTCTTTGCCGGTCCGGTGCCCGGTATTCGCAGAAAAGCAGGCGCGCGGCGTAGGGCCGCGACACGTTGCGATTGCCCCACAGGAGACGTTCGATCCGGTTCGCTGTTGAGAGGATAGAGCTTTCTCCCAACGACGACATGCCGCCACTCATTCCCGAGACTTGGCGGAAACATCCTTAAGTGCGCGATCCATGAGCTGTCGATGTTCGAAACGAAGCTCGGACGGCAAGGCCGTCACGACCTCCGTGCGCCTGAGAACCTCTAGCGATTTGGCAGGTTCGTGCGTCATGAAGTAAATTTTTTACCAAACGCATACTGATCCGAGCGAGTTCTTCTCCTCGCAGCCGATATAACATTTGATGATTCAGTAGTTGCGCCGCCCTATTGTATTTTTTCGCTTTCACCAATATCTCCGCGAGATATTGTATCGCCCTATCGCCGTCCGAGCCGAGGGGGGTGAATTGCCGAAATTCATAAAACAACATGAGCGCCTGCGTCGCATCCATAAAATCGGCGTCACGATTCAGGAACAATCTTTCAAATATGGTTGACATCGTTTCGGCGACGGCCTTGCCAGCGCTGCTCGGATTATTGAATCCACCAAGCAACTTATACGCATCTCCCAAACTTCGCAGAGCAAGTTCGAGTTTGCCGTCGTCGAGATATTGGTGGCCCAGTGTGATAAGGGCTCCGATTTTTCCAGAATCATCGTTGTTGGCTTTGCCATCAAGCTTTTGGACGATCTGGGTTCCCCCGAGAGTTTTCTTGACAACAGATTCGCCTTCCTTTGCTGATGTACCTTTGGACAAAGGCGTCTTCATTGCAGGTTTCGTGGCCTTAACAGATACCAACTCCTTGTTGCTGTCGGCCGAATTACCTAGATCCTTGCTGATACGAACCGTTGCGGGAGCCGGGTTCTTTGGCAAGCCTGCCTGGAGCAGCGCGTTCAGATAACGGGTCAGAAAGGCTTGGTCCTTGATTGCCGCAATGGGAAGCTTCGCATCTATGAGGTTCGCACCTGGATTTATCCTGATTAGTTCGTCGATGGATTCGCGTGCTTCCTCAAGATTGCCGGCAAACACAGAAATGGCGGCGCTCTTCACTAATGCATTTGGGCGAACCAATGGATCCTTTGTATGCGCATTTAAGAGGGAATCATTGATGGTTTTCGCTTCTTCGAATTGTCCAAGAATCATGTAGTTCAAGACCAGAAATCCCGGCACCCAGTTGGCGTGATAGGGCTCAAGTCGCATCCCTCGTTGTAGCAGCGCGGCCCCCTCCAAAGGCTGACCGCTCAGGGTCTTGACCATGCCCGCCAATATGACGTTTCGACCACTTGTGGGACCCAATCTAAGCGCTCGGTCAGCGTTGCGAATGGCTTCAACGTAGTTACGCTCTTGGAGTTCGATCGAAGCCAAAAGACCGTGGCCCGAATCCGATAAGTCATTCAGCGCAATCGCCTTTTTCGCCTGAGCGCGTGCAAACGCAAGATCCCTTTTTTGATTATTACTGATCTCGATCTGAACACGCTGCAAATAAACATGACCCAAGCTCGCAATCAGTCCAGCATTTAATGGCTGGCGGTCTAACGCCAGCCGAATAATTCGCCCAGCCTCACTATTACCGTCGACGGTGCGTTTTTGAAAGAGTGGTTCGATCTGAAGGTAGAGGAGCATGGTCTCCAGATCCTGGAGACTGTTCCAAGCCTGTCTTGCCGACGCACCCGCAGTTAGAGTTACATGCATCGCGACAAGGATCTTTTCCGTGATCTCATCCTGTATCGTGAAAAAGTCGTTCACATCTCGATCGTAACGCTCGGCCCAAAGGTGTTTGCCGTCGACGGCGTCAACGAGCTGAGCCGTAACGCGAAGACTGTCACCAGATTTTTGCACGCTACCCTCAAGGACGTAACGCACGCCAAGCTGCTCGGCGACTTCCTGCACTTTCGTCGCCTTGCCCTTGAAGGTAAACGTGGAATTACGGGAGATGATGGAAAGGTCCGGTGAGGTGGACAGCACGGCAATGATGTTTTCGGTCATACTGTCGCCCAGGTGAGTCTGCGACGGATCACCACTCCAATTGTCGAAGGGCAGCACGGCGAGGGAGGGCTTCTCGGGCAGCTTGTATGCCATCCTCGCTGGATCGACGGGGGTAGTATCCAGCATTCGGGATTGCCACCACCAAGAGCCACCGGCGGCGATCACCACCAGCACAATAGCAGCGGCCAGGGCAGGCAATTTTCCTGCCAGAGCGGAGCGACGCGGCGCCTTGATCATTTGGCAATCGAACAACACGCGAAACACTCGCACAGGGTCGGATACGTTCTTGACCTCCACTTCGCCCATGTCGGCGAAGCTCTGCATCAACCGATTGCGCACCTGTTCATGGACGCTACCGGAGATGCAGATGCCGCCGGGCTCGGCCAACGCCTCGATCCGCGCCGCAATGTTGACGCCCTCCCCGTGAATGTCTTCGCCGTCGTCGATGATGTCTCCGAGATTGACCCCCATACGGAAGTCGAGCCGACTCGTCGCCAGTCTGTCCTGCATGGCGACAGCACATTCAACGGCCGCCTGCACTGTCGGGAACTCAGCGAGAAAGCCGTCGCCGGTGTGCTTTACGATGTGGCCGGCGTGACCGGATATTGTGGGATCGATGATTTCCGAACGGGCTGCTTTCCAGGCCGCAACGGTGCCGTCCGTATCCTGCTCCATGCGTTGGGTGTAGCCAACCATATCCGCGGCGAGAATCGCGGCAAGCCGTTTCTGGTCGCCACCATTGCTCATGGGCCAACATCCCCCCAAACCTGAGGATGGAATAGTACTCGATCTATGATCCTCGGGCGAATCCGAGCGAAAAAGCTCCATTGGCATGGAGATTGTCTGCCCTCGTCGAGGTCAGTTTGTGATGCTGTGGACGGCTCCCGCCACCGGCATCACGATGTGCCAAAGTGCAGTTGCTGTTAACCGCCAGGAGGGAGCCGTCCTATGACCGAAGTTACCA
>NZDS01000226.1 GCA_002690215.1 Rhodospirillaceae bacterium
GCCCACATCAGGCTCGTCACGCGACGCCTCGCAAGGTATTGTTATCAAACATAGAGTTTCGAGTTAGACTCTAAGGAAGGCTCGGACGGAGAAAGTGAAAGACTTTGGAGGTATCTCAGTTGGACGACACGACCTTGGGCAGAAGCTTGGCAGCCAAGGGCCGCCGGCGGTCCCGTAAGACGAGTGCCGAGCGCGCCCTCAAGCACGCCGTGCGTTTCGTCACGGCAACCAGCCTGTTTGATGGCCACGACGCCTCGATCAACGTCATGCGGCGCATGATCCAGGCGGCCGGTGCCGAGGTCGTGCATCTGGGCCACAACCGCTCGGTCGACGAAATCGTCACGGCGGCCATCGACGAGGATGTCCAGGGCATCGCCGTGAGTTCCTACCAGGGCGGCCACATCGAATTCTTCAAGTATATGGTCGATCTGCTGAAGGAGCGCCGGGCCGGGCATATCAAGATATTTGCCGGCGGCGGCGGCGTCATCATCCCCGAGGAGGTGAGCGAGCTCGAGGCTTATGGCGTGTGCCGCATCTATTCGCCCGAGGACGGCCAAAAGCTTGGCCTCAAGGGCATGATCGACGACCTCGTAGGGCGGGCCGATTTCGACCTCTCGCGCAAGCTGCCGAAATCTCTGGCCGCTCTCAAGAAGGGCGAGCGCGGCGCCTTGGCGCGCTTTATTACGGCCCATGAGGCGGGCACAGCCACGAAAAAACTGGGCCGCGAGATCGCCTCCCTGGTCAAGACCCGGGGCTCGGCGCCGGTGGTCGGCATCACCGGCACCGGTGGTGCCGGCAAGTCGTCGCTGACGGACGAGCTGATCCGCCGCTTCCGTAGCGAACGGCCCGATCTCGATATCGCCGTGATCGCCGTCGATCCCTCCAAGCGAAAGTCCGGCGGCGCACTGCTGGGCGACCGCATCCGCATGAATGCCATCGGGCCACAAAGTGGCGCCGGCCAAGTCTATCTGCGCTCGCTGGCGACCCGCGGCTCGGGCAGCGAGTTGGCGCGTTGTTTGCCCGCCGCCATCGCCTGTTGCCAGGCCGCGGGCTATGGCCTGGTGCTGGTCGAGACCTCGGGCATCGGTCAGGGCGACGCCGGCATCGTGCCCCACGTCGACCTGGCGATTTACGCCATGACCCCGGAATATGGTGCCCCCAGCCAGCTCGAAAAGATCGACATGCTGGATTTCGCCGACCTGGTGGTGATCAACAAGTTCGACCGCAAGGGCGCCGACGACGCGCTCAGGGACGTGCGCAAGCAGTATCAGCGCAACCACGAACGCTTCGACGCAGCACCCGATGAGATGCCGGTCTTCGGCACCATCGCCGCCAAGTTCAACGACGACGGTGTGACGGCGCTCTACCAGGCGATTCTGGAAGAGCTGGCGGCGCGAGGCCTGGCCGATTGGTCCTCGGCTTTGCCGCGGGCTGCCCCCAAGTCGTCGCGCCGTGACCTGATCGTGCCCACCGACCGCACGCGCTATCTGGGCGAGGTGGCGGAGACGGTGCGGGCCTACCGCGGCGATGCCGTGCGCAAGTCCGCGGCGGCGCGCGAGCGCCAGCAATTGTTGGCCAGCCGCAGCATGCTGAAGGGCCAGGCCGGCAAGCCCGAGCTCGACCGCCTGGCCGCCCTGGCCAAGGAGCGCGAAGCCCAGATCGGTAGCGAGGCGCTGGCCGCCCTGGCCGCCTGGCCGAAGCTTTCCGCCGCCTATAGCGGCGACGAACTGGTCACGCGTGTGCGTCAACGCGAGATCCGCACCCAACTCAGTAGCACCACCATCTGCGGCAGTAAGATTCCCAAGGTGGCGTTGCCAAAATTCACTGATGAGGGCGAGATTCTGCGGTTCCTGCTCGAGGAGAACCTGCCCGGGCATTTTCCCTTCACCGCCGGGGTTTTCCCTTTCAAGCGCGAAGGCGAGGACCCGAAGCGCATGTTTGCCGGCGAGGGCGATCCCTTCCGAACCAACCGCCGCTTCAAGCTATTGTCGCACGACCAACCGGCCAAGCGCCTGTCGACGGCTTTCGATTCGGTGACGCTTTACGGCCATGACCCCGATCCCCGCCCCGACGTTTACGGCAAGGTAGGGAATTCGGGCGTTTCCATCGCCACGCTGGACGACATGGAGGTGCTCTATTCGGGCTTCGACCTCTGCCACCCCCTGACTTCGGTCTCGATGACCATCAACGGCCCGGCGCCAGCCATCTTGGCCATGTTCCTCAATACAGCCATCGACCAGCGGCTAGAGCAATTCAAGGCCGAACACGGCCGGGCGCCCGACAAGCGCGAGGCCAAGCGGCTGGAAAAATGGGTGCACGAAAACGTCCGCGGCACCGTCCAGGCCGATATCCTCAAGGAGGACCAGGGCCAGAACACCTGCCTCTTTTCCACCGAGTTCAGCCTCAAGGTGATGGGTGACATTCAGGAATATTTCGTCGCCAACCAGGTCAACAACTTCTATTCGGTTTCGATCTCCGGCTACCACATCGCCGAGGCCGGGGCCAACCCGATCAGCCAGCTCGCCTTCACGCTGGCCAACGGCTTCACCTACGTCGAAGGCTACCTCGCCCGGGGCATGAAGATCGACGAGTTCGCGCCCAACCTCTCGTTCTTCTTTTCCTCCGGCATGGACCCGGAATATTCGGTGCTGGGCCGCGTGGCGCGGCGCATCTGGGCGGTTGCCATGCGCGACAAGTATGGCGCCGGCGAGCGCAGCCAGAAGCTCAAGTACCACACCCAGACCTCGGGCCGCTCGTTGCACGCCCAGGAGTATGCCTTCAACGACATCCGCACCACGCTGCAAGCCCTGGTCGCCACCTACGACAACACCAACAGCCTGCACACCAACGCCTATGACGAGGCCATCACCACGCCGACCGAGGAATCGGTGCGCCGCGCCGTGGCCATCCAGTTGATCATCGGCAACGAGTGGGGGCTGGGCAAGAACGAGAACCCCAACCAGGGCTCGTTCGTGATGGAGGAGTTGACCGACCTGGTGGAGGCCGCCGTGCTGGCCGAATTCGACCGCATAAGCGATCGCGGCGGTGTGCTGGGCGCCATGGAAACGGGCTACCAGCGCGGCAAAATACAAGACGAATCGCTCTATTACGAAACGCTCAAGCACGACGGCTCCTACCCCATCGTCGGCGTCAACACCTTCGTCAATCCGGACGCCCAGGACGTGGCCGGAGAGACCACGCTGGAACTGGCGCGCTCGACGGAAAAGGAAAAGAAGTCGCAATTGAAGCGCCTCAAGGCCTTCCACAAGCGCCACGCCAAACAGGCGCCGGCCATGCTGGAACGCCTCAAGCAGGCGGCGGCCGATGGCGACAACGTCTTCGAGGTGTTGATGCAGGCGGTGCGCGTTTGTTCGCTGGGCCAAATCACCAACGCGCTCTTTGAAGTCGGCGGCCAGTACCGGCGGAATATGTAGAGGCCAAAAAAAGCCCGGCGCCAAGGCGCCGGGCTCTCATTTTCGGTTATGGAACGGTGACTACATGCCGGCGGCGTAGTCGTACTTGCCGTTCTTCCATTCGTACCAGACATAGCCGGGCGCCGTGACGTCACCCGTCTTGTCGAAGCCGATCTTGCCCAGCACGGTGCCGAACTTGCCGCCGCGCAGCGCTGCGATGACCTTAGGCGTAGCGGTGCTGCCGGCCGCCTTGACGGCCATGGCCCATGCCTGGATGGCACCGTAGGTGTAAAGCGTGTAGCCCTCGGGCTCGTAGTTCTGGGCCCGGAACTTGGCTACCACCGGGGCGGCATCGGGGTTCTTGCGGGGATCGGGGCTGAAGGTCATCAGCGTTCCCTCACCGGCTTTGCCGGTAATTTTCCAGAACTCGTCAGTGACCAGCGCGTCGCCCGAGATGAGCTGCGGCTTGTAGCCTTGCTCATGGGCCTGGCGGATCATCAGCCCGGCTTCGGTGTGATAGCCGCCGACGTAGAAGGCATCGACGCGGGCCGCCTTCATCTTGGAGACGATGGCCGAATAGTCCTTTTCTTGGGCGGTATAGGCTTCGTACATCACTTCCTTGCCGCCCAGCTTGTTGAACTGGGCCTTGGTGGCATCGGCCAGGCCCTTGCCGTAGGCCGTCTTGTCGTGCAGGAAGGCGACGCGCTTCTTGCCGAATTTTTCCTTCAAAAAGGCGCCAGCGACGAGGCCCTGCTGGTCGTCACGGCCACAGACGCGGAAGACGTTGGGGCCGCCTTCTTCGGTCAGCTTGGGATTGGTCGAGGCCGGCGAAATCTGCAAGATGCCTTCCTCGCTGTAGACGTTGGAGGCCGGAATCGACGAGCCCGAGCAGAAGTGTCCGGCCATGAACACGACGCCTTCGCTGACCGCCTTGTTGGCCACCGCCACGGCCTGCTTGGGATCGCAGGCGTCGTCCTCGACGGAAAGCACGAGCTTTTTGCCGAGCACGCCGCCAGCGGCATTGATGTCCTTGACCGCCATCTTGGCGCCTCGCGCCATCTGTTCGCCGAACGAAGCGTAGGGCCCGGTCATGGGGCCGGCCGTGGCGATCTTGATCTGGGCGTTGGCGCTGCCAGCCGCCAGGCCCAGGGCCGCAGCCGCAGCAACCAGGAATGATGTCCTCAAACCAGTCATGGGAAGTCCTCTCTCTCTGATATGGATTGACGCAAGCGCCGGCTCTGCGACTCATGCGCAGTTGTCAGGACTCTAGCACTTGCACCGTCCGCGGTAAGCAGATTCGCGGGGAAAGGGAACGGCAGTTAGGATTTTTCGCGATAGCTCCAGGGGCTCGAGCGCTGGTAAATCCAGGGGTACTGATTGACCAGCTTGTTGACCCGGTTGAAGCGATAGGCGATGAGCGCGATGGCGATCAGCACGGCCGTGTCGATGAGATAGCCCGTGAGCGACAAAAGCTCGCCCTGGAATAAAGCGAAGGTAAGAAAGCGGTCGGCCAGGCCCAGCAACAAGCCGTAAAAGACGACCTGCCAGAGCGGCCGCCAGGTGTTGGCAATGGCCGCGCCCGTCATGAACGAGGCGAAACCCATGACCAGCAGCGTGATGATCACGAAGACGAAAAGCGTTGTCCCCAGAAGTTCGATCATACCCGTATCCCATAGCGATTCGCACTTGATGCGAATCGCGCAAGGCCGCGACCGCGGCCCGCCGGTCGTCCGGCGCGCCCGCGCCAGGGCGCAAGATTCCGCGGACCTTCAGGTCCGCTGCCGTGAGCGAACAAATAACTAGGATGGATCTTCTTGAGGTCCATCCTAGTGCCCGCCTTCGAGGTAGGCCGAGCGGATTTGCTCGTCGGCCAGCAATTCCTGGCCGGTGCCGGTCATGAGAATACGGCCGTTGGCCATGACGTAGCCGCGGTCGGCCAGCCTGAGCGCGTGGTAGGCATTCTGTTCGACCAGGAAGACCGTCACCTTTTCCTCCTGGTTGACCCGGCGGATGCGTTGGAAGACCTCCTTCACCAGCTTCGGCGCCAGACCCAGTGAGGGCTCGTCCAGCAGCAACAGCTTGGGCCGGCTCATCAGGGCGCGGCCAATGGCCAGCATCTGCTGCTCGCCACCGGAAAGCGTGCCACCGCGCTGATCGCTGCGTTCCTTGAGCACGGGAAAGAGGCTGAAGACGCGATCCACGTCGTCCTCGAAGTGCTCCTCGGGTGCAGCCGTGGCTCCGAGTTGCAGGTTCTCCAGCACCGTCATGTGCGGGAAAATTCGACGGCCTTCGGGTGACTGGGCGATACCCTGGCGTACGATCTGGTAGGTCGGCAGTCGGGTGATGTCCTGGCCCTGGAAGCTGATACTGCCGTGGCTGGCCTGGGGATTGCCGCATATCGTCATCAAGAGCGTCGACTTGCCGGCGCCGTTGGCACCGATCAGGGTGACGATCTCACCTTCCTCGACGTTGATGTCGACGCCGCGCAAGGCTTCGATCTGGCCGTAGAAGGTATGGACGCCCGAGATCGTCAGCATCAGAAGTCTTCCTTACCAGAGTCGGGGCCGAAGTCACGGGCCAGATCGGCTGCCACTTCCGGCGGCAACTCGTCGTCGTCGTCCTCACCCAGATAGGCGTGGATGACGGCCGGGTCGTTGCGCACGAATTCAGGCGTGCCGTCGGAAATCTTGCGGCCGTAGTCGAGCACAACGATGTGATCGGAGATCTCCATCACCACGCTCATGTCGTGCTCGATCAGCAGGATGCCGATTTTGTGTTCAACGCGGATCTGCCGCAGCAGGCTGTTGAGCTCGGCCGATTCGATCGGGTTGAGGCCGGCCGCCGGCTCGTCGAGGCAGAGGAGTTTGGGTTTTGTACACATGGCTCGGGCGATCTCGAGCCGGCGCTGGTCGCCATAGGGCAGACTGGCGGCGTCGTTGTCGGCTTGATCGACCAAGCCCACAAGTTCGAGCCAGTAGCGGCAATGATCGACGGCCTCGCGCTCGGCGGTGGTGTAGGACTTGAAGCCCAGCAGCCCCAGAATCGAGAAGCCCGAGGCGCGCATGAGTTCGTTGTGCTGGGCCACGATGAGGTTTTCCAAAACCGACATCTTGGGAAACAGGCGGATGTTCTGGAAGGTGCGGGCGACTCCCTCTTGGGCTGTGCGGTAGCCCTCCAGGCGCTCGAGATAGAGCGGTCCTTCGGCGCGATGCAACGTCAGTCGACCGACGCTGGGCACGTAAAACCCGGTCAAGCAGTTGAACACCGTGGTCTTGCCGGCGCCGTTGGGCCCGATGATGGCGGTGATTTCGCTGTCGGCCGCGCTGAACGAAACGTCGTCGATGGCCACCAGGCCGCCGAAGCGCATGGTCAGATGTTCGACTTCGAGCAAGGTGTTACCGGCTGGTGCGGCCACGGCTTCGGTTTCGATCTGGGCGCTCATGGCGGTCCCGAGCCTTTGCCGAACAGCCGCATCGTGGGCTCGCGGTGGGCCAAGAGGCCGGCCGGCCGCCAGATCATGATCAACACCATGGCGGCGCCGAAAGCCAGCATGCGGAACTGCTGCAATTCGCGGAAGAATTCAGGCAGGCCAATCAGCAGCACGGCGGCAACGACGACGCCGATCTGGCTGCCCATGCCGCCCAGCACGACGATGGCTAGGATCACCGCCGATTCGATGAAGGTGAAGCTTTCCGGACTGATGAAGCCCTGGCGGGTGGCGAAGAAGGATCCTGCAAAGCCGGCGAACATGGCGCCGATGCCGAAGGCCGTGAGCTTGGTATTGCGCGGGTTGATGCCCAGCGAACGGCAGGCTGTCTCGTCCTCGCGCAGCGCCTCCCAGGCGCGGCCCACCGGCAGCCTGCGGATGCGCATGGTGAAGAAGTTGGTCACCAGCGCCATCACCAGAATCAAATAGTAGAGGAAGATGATGCGGTCGAGCGGCGTATATTCGAGGCCGAAGAAGCTGTGGAAGCTCTCGCTGCCCTCGGCCGGATAGCGCGTGAAGGGCAGGCCGAAGAAGCTGGGCCGGGGAATGCCCGAAATGCCGTCGGGGCCGTTGGTGAAGTCGTACCAGTTGAGCAGGATGATGCGTATCATCTCGCCGAAGCCCAGCGTCACGATGGCCAGGTAATCGCCGCGCAAGCGCAGTACGGGAAAGCCCAGCACCACCCCGGCGGTGGCCGCCATGGCGCCGGCGAAAGGCAGGCAGACCCAGAAACCCATGCCGTAGTGCTGGGCAA
>NZDS01000227.1 GCA_002690215.1 Rhodospirillaceae bacterium
CGACGAAGGTCGCAGCCATCGCGCTGGCCAACAAGATCGCCCGCATCGCCTGGGCCATGATGGTCCGCGGCACACGATACAGCGAGCCTGCAGCCCTGGATATCGCCGAAGCGGCGATACTGTCCAAGGGGTTCGAGGCCACCTCGATCGAGGAAATCGTAGAAGAAGCCGAAATCACCAAAAGCGGCTTTTTCTATCATTTCAAAGACAAGAACGTGCTGGCGATGGCGCTGTTGCGCCGCTACATCGACCGCGAGGAGGCCTTGTTCGACAGCCTTTTCAGCCGCGCCGCGGAGCTCCATGAAGACCCCCTGCATGCCTTCCTGATCGGCCTCAAGCTATTTGCCGAGATGATGGGTGACTTGCCCTCCGTTCATCCCGGCTGCCTGATCGCCGTCTACTGCTACAACGAGCGGCTCTATCAAAATGAGATCCGCTCGCTCAGCCAGGAATCCGCGCTGGCCTGGCGAGCCCGCTTCCAGGAAATTCTGGAGGAGATCGCCGCCAAGTATCCGCCGAAGGACGACGTCGATATCGTGGCCCTAGCAGACATGGTCTCCAGCACCTTCGAAGGCGGCATCGCCATGTCCAAGATCCTGCGCGACCGGCAGGTACTGCCGGACCAGGTCCTCCTGTTGCGGTCCTACGTCAAGCTCCTCTTTGTCGGCTGAGCCACCAAGGGCGTGGCGTTGGATCTTTTTGCAGTAACCTTCATCGACGATCACCAGAGGCTTTCAACCATGAACGACACAGGCAGGAAGATCATCCTTCCCCGATACGCAGATTCGCCGGGCCAGGCGATCGATAGCCTTCTGACCCTGCAGGAGATGGATTTTCCGGACGTGTCGGAGCTTGGGTCCACGGATGTGGTCGTCGCGGTCAAGAGCACCTCGGTCGCGTACGTCGATCTGATCATGATGACAGGTCAATATCAGCATATGGCGGACCCCCCCTATACGCCGGGGCTGGAATACTCGGGTGAAGTGGTCTGGGCGGGAAGCGACGTGGACAACCTCAAACCCGGCGACCGGGTGATGAGCGATTTCATGGCCGTGGGGCCGCGCAGCAAGGGTGACTATCAGCACTACGGCGGTTGGGCGAGCTACGCGGTGGCGCCCAAGCATGGGCTGCATCCGGTGCCCCAGCAGTACGACTTCGACGAAGCTTGCTCTCTTCTTGTCAACTACGAGACTCCCTATTTTGCCTTGGTGAAACGCGCCGATCTCCAGCCGGGCGAAAGCGTTCTGATCACCGGCGCTTCCGGCGCCGCGGGGATGGCGGCGGTGCAAATAGCCAAGCTGCTCGGGGCGAGCGTTATCGTCACCGGCCGTTCGGACGCGAAACTGGCCACGGTAAAGGCATACGGTGCCGACCACGTGATCAACACGTCGTCGATCGAAGGGCAAGATGGTGTTCCCCGCTTCCGCGAGACCGTGAAAGCCTGCACCGGCGGCAACGGCGTCGACGTGGTGTACGATTCCGTGGGCGGTGAAGTCGGACAGGAGGCTCTGCGCTCCCTGGCCTTCGGTGGCCGCTACGTGATCGTCGGCTGGGCCAGCAACGTCCCCGATAGCGGCGGTCGGGCAGCCTTTGCACCCGACAGGTTGCCGACCAACATCATGCAGATGAAGTGCTTGCAGGTCATGGGCTCACCGATGGCCATCTATTCGCAACGCTACCCCGAATTGCGGGCAGCCCAATTGCAACAGGTTCTGGCCTGGGCGGAAGAGGGGAAGCTGCGGCCATATGTTTCACACCGCTTCCCATTGGCAGATTTCCGTGAAGCGGTGCGCGCCAAGTTCGACGGCGACGTCACTGGCAGCTGCATACTGAATCCCTGATACCGTTTGCTCGCTTTGCTCTAGGACACCATCGATTTGGCGATGATGGTGCGCTGGATCTGCGAGGTGCCGCCGCCCACCGTCGACTGCATGCCTTCGCGGAAATTGCGCTCAAAGTCGGCTCTTAGCTTTCAGTTGTCCGCTGTGTACTTGAAAGCAGATGTGACCGGGGCGAGGCGCCGAATAGACGTGATCGACCCACACCGGACTCTGGTAGGATAAAGTGTTCGTCAACATATCCCTTCATCATGAGGTCTTGGGCCAAAGTTATTTGGAGTTCTGACGACGCCACTCCCAAGGTTTGACGAATGCTCCGATCCAAACGCCCCGGCGCTTCTCCTTGGCGGTGTGTTCTTCGTCCACGTAATCGGTGCTATGACGCCGAAAAGCTATAGCCCAACCCATTTTGACCATCCATTCATTTAAGATCAGCCGTCCGACCCGGCACACAGCTAGCACTCGCCCGCGTCTATCGCCGTGCTTATCTTCGTCCATAGGCTTTAAAATGCAGGTAACTCGTTTGGTTCCGATTGCCTGCTTGAGAACAGTCTTGGCGGCTTTACCGCATGACCATACGCGGCCATCAACGATACACTTTTGTTTATTTTCGGGGGCGTCTATGCCATACAGCCAAATACGGGTCTTTCTGACGATAATCGTATCACCGTCGACGACACGGGGTCTGCCTTTGATGTTTTCTGCCGCCGCCAACGCAGATGTCGCAAAAACCAACATCGCCGCCGGTTGGAGAATAAGAAGGCTCCCTGCCCAAATAAGCATGCAAAGTGTGCCAAGAAAATGTTTGAACCAGAGAAAATTCATGAACGAAGGGTCATCTTGTTGTTCCGCCCATTTCAAAAGTATACCCGTTCGAGCAGCTCGCAACGAAGTCAAACAATCCCTTGCCTCCAGAGAGCCGTCCATACGTGGCTACTCGCGACGGATTGGCCCTGCGTCCGGCACGCCTGCTTTGACCCAGCAAGCTGACCTTCTAGCTCGGGCTTCCGCTTTCGACCCCTGGGCGTCCAGTGATGCGGGTAGAGCGATCACGCCATTCACGTCCGTGCCATAAACCCAAGCTCACCCATTCGTCGAGCGCGGGTCATTCACCTGATCCAGGGGGTAAATCGGGCGGCGGACGTGTTTGAAATCGAGCATGTCGTAGTCCGAGGTGCAGACGCCGACGCCCGCGCAGTCGATGGTTTCGCGCATGATGTGTTCGAAACCGGCGCGCCAGTGCACGCGGCTCTTCAGGCCGAGAAATTTTTTACCCGCGGGGTCGATACCGAGAGAGAGAAAAGCGGCTTCGTCGTGGGGCTCGATATGGTTCGAAATGACGATGATTTCGACTTTGCCGGTGTCGAATACCACTGTCGGCCCCATGTCCATCTGCACGCCGGCCGCCATCGGGCCATGGTTGACGAAGCGTCCGTCGGAAATCAGTTTGACCCGTCCGCTCACCTCCAGGGGCGTGCCTTTGTGCTCGATGGCCTCGAGATCGGTCTTGCCGCCAAGCGCCAGCGTAATCTCTGCTCCAACCCCGGCGGCCATCATGTCTTCTACGGCCTGCGGATCGAAGATGGCGAAGAAAGCGACGTCTTCCAGTCCGGCGTCGAGAATGCCTTCTAGCACCTTCATGGTATCCATCGATCCACCGGAGGCGGCGTTGTCGTAATGATCGAGCAAAACCACCGGCCCGGTTGCCCCGTCATCGTCAGCCATCGCCTGGGCCCGAGCCAGTGAGGTCGCCAACGGCTCGATCTGATAGACGAATTCTTGGCGATTGGACCAGGCGAAATCGAGCAACTCGTCGCGCAGTTTCTCCGCCAGGGCCATATCGTTGTCCGTGACGACCACGGCGCTGGAGCCTGCAAGTTCGATATCGGCATGGGGAAAGCCGGTAAAGAAGCTCGCGGACAGTGCGCCCTCGGCCTCCATGCGTTGGGCCATGGCCTGCAGTTCCTTGTTAGGGAAATCACCGGACCCCTGGCGCATGACATGGGGCAACATCGGTCGGTTCCCCCAGGACATGGTCGGCCGCACGCCCTGTTTGATCATGGCGATGATCGGCTTGGCCACTCGCACCCCGGTCTCGTAAATATCGACATGGGGGTAGGTCTGATAGCCCGCAATGACGTCGGAATATTTCACCATGTCGGGATAAAGATTGGTGTGCATATCCAGGGCAACCCCGATGGGTGTATCGGGCGCGATTTCCCGCAGACGTTTGATCAACGGTCCTTCGCCATCAACCAGACTTTCAGTCACCATGGCCCCGTGCAGATTTAGCAATACACCATCACAGCCTTGGGCCACGGCAGCGCAAATTTTCGCGGTCATATAGTCATAGGCACTGTCTTCAACCACGCCGCTGGGCCAGGCGCTCGCGGCGATGGGAAAGATCATCTCCGCGCCTTCGGCTTTGGCCACATCAATAAAGCCGCCCAACGCCATGCCGGTGTTGGCAAAGGCTTTGAGGACTTCGTCGCCTTCCGGCGGCCCGGACTGGGCGTCCCCGCGGCCAAAGCGAAGCAGCGGCGTTGGCACAGGCGAAAAGGTATTGGTCTCATGTTGCATCATGGCGAGAACGAGGCGCATGACGAAACTCCTTCGCTGACGACTGAATTGCGCCGGATAACCCCCTACCCCTCCAGCACCGCCTTCAACCCGTCCACCGCCTCCGGATTGACCAGCGAGGCCAAATCGCCCGGATCCTGGCCGTTGTAAACCGCGCGCACCACACGGCGCATGATCTTCATGTTGCGGGTTTTGGGCAGGTCACCGACGAAGATGATCTGGCGCGGCCGGAAGGGGTTGCCGAGACCGTCCACCACGGCCGAGGAAAGCGCACCACGAAGCTCGTCGGAGCCGTCTTCCCCCGCCGCCACCACGACGCAGACGATCGCCGAGCCCTTGATGTCGTCGGGCACGCCGATAACCGCGGCCTCGGCGATGCGGCCGGTGTTGAGCAGCAGCGATTCGATTTCGGCCGGGCCCGTGCGCTTGCCGGCGACGTTGATGGTGTCGTCGGAGCGGCCGTGCACGTACCAGAGACCCTGAGCATCGCGGCTGGCCCAGTCGCCGTGCACCCAAAGATCGGGGATCTTGTTCCAATAGGTATCGAGGTAGCGCTCGGGATCCTGCCAGAGGCCACGGGTGAGGCCGATCGAGGGGACGCGCATGACCAGCTCGCCGACCTCGTCTACGGCCACCGGGTTGCCTTCCTGGTCGACGATGTCGGCGCCGTGGCCGGGGATCGAGCCGGTAAAGGAGCACGGCCTCATGGGGTGGATGACGGTGGTCGTCAGGATGCCGCCGCCGATTTCGGTGCCGCCGGTGTAGTTCAGGATGGGCAGGCGCCCGCCGCCGACCTTTTCGAAAAGCCAGAGCCAGCTATCGGGATTCCAAGGCTCGCCGGTCGACGCGAAGATGCGCAGCGAACTCAAGTCATTCCGCACCAGATCCTCGTCGGGGTAGGCCATAAAGAGCCGCGCCACGGTGGGCGCTATGCCCAGGTAGGTCACGCGATGGTCGGCCACGACCCGCCACATGCGGTCCGATTCGGGGAAGTTGGGCGCGCCCTCGATCAACACCATGGTGCTGCCCCGCACCAGGTTGCCGATGATGATGATGGGGCCGACCAGCCAGCCCATGTCCGACATCCAGAGCATGCGGTCGCTGGGCTTGAGGTCCATCATCAGGCCGAGATCCAGCGCCACCTTGTTGGCGAAGCCGCAGTGACTGTGCACGGTACCCTTGGCCTTGCCGGTGGTGCCCGAGGTGAAGACCAGCAGCAACGGCTCCTCGGCCCCCATCTCCTCGGTCGGGGTATTCTCGGACTGGCCCGAAACGACGTCCGACCACCAGTGATCGCGGCCCTCCTGCCAGGCCACATCGAGGCCGAGGTGGCGATAGATCACGACGTGCTCGAGCGTCGGCACCGCCGCCGCCACTTCATCGGCCACCGCCTTCATGTCGATGGGCTGGCCGCGCCGGAGCGAGCCGTCGGCCAGGATCAGGCCCTTGGCGCCGCCGTCGTTCATGCGTGTCGCCGCGGCCTCGGCGGCGAAGCCGGAAAACAGCGGCAAGGCGATGCCGCCGATCTTGATGATGGCGAGAAAGGCCGCCACCGCCTCGGGCAGCATGGGCATGTAGACCCCGACGACGTCGCCGCGGCCCAACCCCAGCGCGCGCAGCCCACCGGCCAGGCGGCAGGTCTCGGCGTCAAGCTCGGCGTAGGAGAGCACGCGCCTTGATCCGTCCTCGCCCTCCCACGATATGGCTTCACGCGCGTAGGTCGGCGTATCACGCCATTTGTCGAGGCAGTTGAGCACCGTGTTGGTGGTGCCGCCGACGCACCATTCGGCCCAGGCGGCGCCCTTCGAGGTATCGAGCACGCGGTCGTAGGGCTTGTAGAAGCGGTAATCGTTCTCCTCCAGAACGGCGTTCCAGTACCAATCCGGATCGGCCTCGGCTCGGGCCATCAGGGCATCGTAATCATCGATGCCGTGGCGCTTCATGAAGGCCACGAGATTGCTCTCGGCAACGATGGCGGGGTCAGGCGTCCAGGTGAAATCTTCTGCGCTCATGTCGGGGCCTCGACAAAGGGAAATTTCTGCGGCGCCCATTATTGGCACCGGAGGCCGGCGCCGCAAGCCATGCTATAGTTGACCAAGACCCTAGTCGATGGAGGGACATTATGCTCGAGGGCTGCACCCCCTATCCAGCCGCAGCCGCCGCCCGCTACCGTCGCGAAGGCTTCTGGCTGGGGCTGACCGTGGGCCAGGCGCTGGACAGAGCGGCGGCCGAATTCGGTCACCGCGAGGCGCTTTCGTATGGCCAGCGGCGCTACACCTACGCCGAGGTGCGCCAGGCCGCGGACCGCCTCGCCTACCACTTCGCCAAGCTGGGACTCGAGCCCCTGGACCGGGTGGTGATGCAGCTTCCCAACGTGCCCGAGTTCGTCTTCGCCTTCTTCGCTCTGATGAAGATCGGCGTCATCCCGGTGATGGCGCTGAGACCGCACCGGCACAACGAGATCCGCCACTTCCTCAACCATTCGGGCGCCCGGGGCTACCTCATCCCCGACCGCATCCGCGATTTCGACTACCGCGACATGGCGGCCGAGATGCAAACCGAAAACGCGGTGCTGGAGCACGTCATCGTGGCTGGCGAGCCGAGCCCAGGCCAAGTCTCGATCGATGAGTTGCTGACCAAACCGGTCGGCGACGATCACGAGGCGCTTTTGGATTCGCGCCGGCCCGATCCCGACGAGGTGGCCCTGATGCTGCTTTCGGGCGGCACCACGGCGCTGCCCAAGCTGATCCCGCGCACCCACGACGATTACCTTTGCTGTTTCCGCCTCTGCGCCGGTGTCGCCGAGATTGGCCCGCAGACGGTCTATCTCGTGCTCTTGCCCATGGCCCACAATTACACCCTGGCCTCGCCCGGCGTTCTGGGGGTGATGTGGCACGGCGGCCGGGTCGTTCTGGCGCCCGAAATCGATCCGGCGACTGTGTTCGGCTTGATCGAGAGCGAAGGCGTGACCATGACCTCGACGGCTGTGCCGGTGGTCACCGGCTGGCTCAAATCGGGCCTGGCGGGGAACTACGACCTGAGCACGATGACGATACTGCAAAACGGCGGCGCCCGTCTGCAGCCCGAGCTCAGGCGCCAGGTTCGCGATCTGGTAGGCTGCCATTTCCAGGAGACCTACGGCACTGCCGAGGGCCTCATAAACATGGTGCCGCTGGATGCCGACGAGGAATACGTGCTGGAAAGTTCGGGCGCACCGGCGGGGGCGGCCAACCAGATCATGGTGGTCGACGACCAGGGCAACGAGGTGGCCGACGGCGAGAGCGGCGAACTCTTGACCCGCGGCCCCTATACCATCTGCGGCTATTACAACAACCCCGAAGCCGACGCCTCGGCCTTTAGCCACGGCGGCTTCTACCACATGGGCGACGTGGTACGGAAAAAGGGCCGCTACGTTTACACCGAGGGGCGCAAGAAGGACCTAATAAATCGTGGCGGTGAAAAGATTAGCTGCGACGAGATAGAGAACCTGATTCTCAGCAACCCCAAAGTCGAGAACGCCATCCTGGTGGCCATGCCCGACGAGACCTATGGCGAAAAGGCCTGCGCCTTCGTTATTCTCAAACCGAACCAGAGCATGGAACTGCCGGATCTGGTGGATTTCTTGATGCAGAAACAGATCGCCAAATTCAAGCTGCCCGAACGCCTCGAGGTGGTCGAGAGCTATCCGGTCAGCCCGGCCGGCAAGATCATGCGCCGCCATCTTCGCGAACGGATCGCCGAGACGGTCGAACAGGAGAGGGCCGCCTCATGAGCACCGACCCCGGAATCAATGCTGGTTTGGCCAAGCTTCCCGACCTCTTCAAGCCAGGCAAGCTGGGCCCCTATGAGAGCGCCAACCGCATCAAGTTCGGCGCCTGCTGCGTTTCCAACTTCAACAGCCGCAAGGGCTTCATCAGCGAGCGCGAACTGGCCCGCACCAAGGTCATCGCAGAATCCGGCGCCGGCATCGTCACCAACCAGGGCGCCTCGCCCGATGCCTCGGGCGAAGGCAAGGCATATTGGAGCCAGATCGCGCTGTTTGACGACAAGTTCATGCCCCAATTCGAGCAGATCGCCGGCTATATCCACGAGGCCGGCGCGGTCGCCATCCAGCAACTGCTGCACGCCGGGCGCTACGGCGGTATCGATCTCGGCTATTGCGTGCAGCCCTCGGTGGTGCCGCAGACGCTGCCCCACTTCCGGCCGCCGCGCGAGATGACCAAGGAAGACATCCGCTTCTGCATCGCCGAGCACGCCGAGACCGCCGAACGCGCCATCCGGGCCGGCTTCGACGGCGTCGAGCTGACCAGCTTCATGGGGTACCTGCTGGCCAATTTCAACTCACCCTTCACCAACAAGCGCAGCGACGAATACGGCGGCTCGACACGCAACCGCTGCCGCTTCATGACCGAGCTCATCTATTCGATAAAGGACAAGATCGGCGACGAACATCCCTTGATCGTGCGTCTCAACGGCGCCGAGTTGATGGACAAGTGGGGCGGCAGTGACGAGGACGACTGCTTCGAGATCATCGCCACGGCCGGTGAGCACGGCGTCGACATGGTCAGCGTCACCGTGGGCTGGCAGGAGGCGCCGGAATCCTCGATCGGCCGCGACGTGCCGCCGGGCCACTGGAACCGCCTGGCCGTGCGCGCCCGCGAGGTGCTGCCCGCCAGCGTGCCGGTGGCCTTCGGCGTGCGGCTCCCCGACCCGGTCGACGCCGACCGCTGCATCGCCGAGGGTGAGTTCGATTTCTGGGAAGTCTGCCGGCCCATGCTGGCCGACCCCGAGCTGATCCACAAGGCACGTGAGGACCGGCTGGAGGAAAAGCGCGTCTGTGTGGGCTCGCTCAACTGCCTCTCCAGGCTATTCAGGGACCTGCCCTATACCTGCACCGTCAACCCGGCACTGGGCCACGAATACGAGCCCGAATACCGCGTCACGCCGACGGCCTCGCCCAAGACCGTGATGGTCGTCGGTGCCGGCCCGGCCGGCATGGAATGCGCCATTACCGCCGCCAAGCGCGGGCACGCCGTCACGGTCTACGAACGCGGCCCCGCGGTGGGTGGGGCGTTGCTGGGCTATGCCGCGCATGACCAGGCCCACGGCTCCGACTTGATGACGCTGGTCGAGCATTACCGGGTGGTGGCCGGGAAACTGGGCATCGAGGTCAAGCTGAATACCGAGGTCGATCCCAAGCTGATGCGCAGCAAACTTCATCACTACGACGCCGCGGTAGTGGCCGCCGGCTCGCGGATCGCCCTCGACCAGCCGGTTTCGGGAGAGACCAACGGGCTTTTGCTCGACGGCGCCGAGGTGGCGGCGGGCCGGGCCGAAACCGGCCAGCGCGTGGTCGTGCTGGGCGGCGGCAAGGTGGGTTTGACGCTGGCCGAATCGCTCGCCGTCCAGGGCCACGAGGTGACCGTGGTCGAAGCCGCCAAGCGCATTGCCGGCGACGTCTCGCCGACCTGGAAGTGGCGCCACAGCGCCTGGGTCGGAGAGCTCGGCATCGCCACGCTGACCGAAACCCAGGTCGTCGAGGTTCGGCCCGGCGGCGTCGCCGTGGCCAACGGTTCGGGCGAGCGTTTTCTCGAGGCCGATAGCGTCATCGCCACCGAGCGCCGCCCCAACCAGGAACTCTTCCAGAGCCTGGAATGGATGGTCGACGAGCTGCACGGTATCGGCGACGCCCTGATGCCGCGCGGCCTGGACCAGGCCATCCACGAAGGCTACCGCCTGGGTTGCCGGATTTAGGTGCCACGGGCATCCACGGGATGTTTTCAGAACTCGAAGCCGGCGCCCGTATCGGTCTGGTGGCGCGTGATGTGGTCGACGGCGGCGCTGGGGCGATGCTGGTCTGGGAGGTAACCGGAACGGGCGTGGACAGCACCACCCTGTCCTTCCCGGGTTATGCCGAGGCCGGTGTCGATATCCTCTGGGTAGCCGAAGACCAGGTCGTGACGGCACTTGCCAGGGCTGGCGACGAACTGGCCAAGGTGGTGGGCGACGGAGTGCGTTCGGGCGATATCCTGTCGTTCGTCATGAGACCCCTGGACGAACTCGCCGAGCTCGGCTTCGAGGAATTTTTCGAACGTCTCGGGCTTTCCTACATGGGCGCCTGCCGGTGATCTTCCAGAACCCTTCGGGCGCGCCGGAACTGGCCTGCGAGGCTTGCGGCTGCCGCTGGTTCGACCGCCAGGAAAACGCTTGCTACGAATGCGGCGAGCCGGTGCCGGCCTCTGAGATCGCCGAATTCGCGGCTGCCCTGGCCGCCTACCACGCCGAAAAAGGCATCGAACCGCCACCCGATCCGGGATTAGAATAGTTCCGGCATCGCCAGAAACATCGGAGACCCGTCATGGCACCAGCAATCGAACTCGACGATCCCACCGATTTCGGTGAGCGCGACTACGCCACGGCGCTGGTCAACGTCACCAACGCCTGCAATCTCGAATGCTCGCACTGTTTCGTCTTCCGCGCCGACAACCCCAACCTGCCGCGGGACAAGATGGACGATGCCACCATGCTGCACCAATTGCGCGAGTTGCGCGACAAGCACAACATCAAATCCATGCTGTTCATGGGCGGCGAGCCGATGATCCGCAAGGACCTGGTGATGGAGGCAACCAAGCTCTTCGAAATACCGGCCATCGTCACAAACGCCTTCTACGGCATTCCCACGTTGCCGGGCGGCCTGGTCACGGTATCGCTGGACGGACCGGAAGATCTCAACGACAGCATCCGCGGCAAAGGCGTCTTCCAGAAAGTGAAAGAGGAGATCGCCAAGCGCAACATGTCCGACGGCACCACAGTGATGCTGCAGATGACGGTGACCGCCCAGAACGAACAAGGCATGGAGGATTTCGTCGCCCAAGTCGCGGACTGGCCCGTCAACGGCGTAGCGTTTACGCTCTACGTGCCGCGGGAGAACGACGATACGGGGCTGGGCTGGGACGATCTGCGGGACCGTGACAAGGTCATCGACCGCCTCATCGCCCTCAAGCAAAAATACCCCAACGTCGTAAAATCACACGTCGGCACGCTCGAGCTGATGAAATCCGACCGCTGCATGGAGTTCACCGGCGAGCGCGGCGAAAACTGCCTGATGATGGCAACGCTGCCGCTATATATGGGTGACGGCGGCAGCTTCGAGCGCACCTTTTGCTGCTATGGCAATGACGTCGACTGCACGCGCTGCGGCGCCTACAGCGTCTTCAACACGGCCTACCACCGCCAGGTCAAAGGCGAAAAGGACTACCACCACCGCACCCGCCACATGGGCCACACGGCGCAAACGGCCCAGCCGGGCTAGCGGGAGCGCGCCCTAAGCCTCGGTCAGTGCCAATTTGGTGGCCAGCGCCGCGAAGGTGGCCGCGAAGCCGCGGCGGCACCAGTTCATTACGCCGGGCGACGAGATGACGTATGTCCGCACACTGGCTGCGGCCAGGCCGTAGATCACGAATATTACCAGCGTCATGAGCATGAAGACGGCGCCCAGGCCCAGCATCTGGGCCACGGGCCGGGCCGCGTCGGCGGCCACGAATTGGGGCAAAAAGGCGAGAAAGAAGATCGAGAGCTTGGGATTGAGGATATTGATCAAGAAGCCCCGCACGGCGGTGGCGCCAAGCCCCGCCGCGCCCTCTGGCTGGGCCAACTTGAGCGTGCCGGTGTCGCGCCAGATGCCCCAGGCCAGGTAGATCAGGTAGGCGACGCCGGCGAACTTTACCACCTGGAAGGCCAGCGCGCTGGCATGCAGCAGCGCCGCCAGGCCGAAGACGCCGGCCGCCATGTGGGGCAGGATGCCCATGGTGCAGCCGAAAGCTGCCACGACGCTGGCCAAGCGCCCGCGGAAAAGGCCGCAGGACAGCGTGTAGGCGACGCCGATACCCGGCACCAGCACAACGATCAGAGAGGTCAAAAGGAACTCTGCACTCATGGCGTCAACTAATCACAAGTGGTGCGGCGGGGCAAATCGCGCCATAACCGAAGCCGAGCGAGCGGAGGTGATGTGATGAAAACGCAAGGCGTCGTGCTGGCCGAGCCGGGCCGCATCGAAGTGGTCGAGCGGGAACTGACAATCGGCCCCGACGACGTTCTGGTCGAAACCGGGCTGGCCGGCATCTGCGGCACCGACAAGAACTTCTACCTCGGCCGGCTGCCGCGCATGAACGGCCCCGGCTATGCCCCCGACGATCCGCTGTGCAGCTTCCCCTACGCCATCGGCCACGAGGGCGGCGGCCTGGTGCGCAAGGTGGGCGCCCGAGTGCGCCGTTTCAAGCCCGATGATCACGTCATATCGTTCGGCGTCAACGCCACCATGGCGAGCCACTTCGTGGCCCATGAGAACAACCTCGAACCCAGTCCCGAGGGGCTTGAGCCAGAGATCGCCTGCCTGGGCGAGGCCGTGGCCTGCGCCATGTTCTCAGGGCTGCACTCCGGGGTCGAACTGGGCGACGTGGCGGTGGTCTTCGGCACAGGCTTTGCCGGCCAGATCATCGCCCAGGTGATGAAGAAGAAGGGTGCGGCAACGCTGGTGGCGGTTGACGTAGTGGCCGAAAAGCTCGATCTCGCCCGCAGCCTGGGCGCCGACGTCACTATAGATGCCAGCCGGCAAGACGTGGTGGCCGAGATCCTCGAACTCACGGAAGGCCGCGGCGCCGACGTCGTGGCCGAGGTCGCCGGCACCGCCGAGACCGTCAACCAAAGCATCGAATGCGTGCGCCACAACGGCCGGCTGGTCTTCTACAGCTGGCTGACCCAGGACGTGACGCTCAACATCTCCCGCTTGCACCATGACAGCCTGACCGTCGTCAACACCGGTCTAGTCCACCACACGCCCGAAGAACGCCGCATCTGGACACCCTGGGCGTTGCGCCCGGTGGTGCAGGGCAGCGTCACCATTGCGCCTCTGATCAACAGCCGCTTCCCGCTGGCCCAGGCCGCCCAGGCCTTTCGCGAGGACGCCGACAACGGCGCTGTAGTCAAAACCGTGCTGCTGCCTTGAGGGCCGACAACCAGACTCTGTTACCCATGGCGGCGGCCACCATGAGCGGTGTGCTGATGGGGCTTTCCTTCGTCGCCATCCGCTTCGTCATGGAGCAGACCTCACCGGCCACCCTGGCGACGCTACGTTACAGCCTGGCGGCGCTCTGCCTGCTGCCCTTCTGCTTGCGGGGCATCGGCCGCTTGGGCCGGGCCGACCTCTGGCGCATCGTGCTGCTCGGCGTCTTCCAGTTCGGCATCTTCCAGTGGTTGGTGAACTCGGGGCTGGAGCACATTCCAGCCTCGCGCGGCGCCGTGATATTTTCCCTCATCCCGTTGCTCACCATGACCTTGTCGACACTGCGCGGGCACGAACACTTCACCGCACTGAAGCTGCTGGCCGCCGTCATGTCGGTGGTCGGCGTCAGCCTGGCACTGGGCGAGAAAGCCTTTGCCACCGGCGACAGCGGCACCTGGACGGGCGAATTGATGTTCTTCGGCGCCGTCATGTGCGGCGCCACCTACAACGCCTTCTCACCCGGCCTTTTGGCCCGCCATGGCGCCGCCGCCGTCAGCACTATGGCCATGGCCAGTGGCGTAGTGCTGTTGTTGCCGCTGGCCGGCATCGAGGGCATCGGCGCCAACCTCGGCACGCTCCGGCCTTCGGGCTGGGGCGCCGTCGCCTTCCTCGGCATCGGCGGCGGCGCGCTCTCGTTCGTGCTTTTCAACTGGTCGCTACGCCGCCTCTCGCCCCTACGCACCGCCATCTTCGTGCCGCTGGCTCCCATCGTGGCGACGGCCGCCGGGGCCTTGCTGCTGGGCGAGACGGTTTCGTTGTTGTTCGGCTTAGGCTTGGCCGGCGTGGTGCTGGGGATTTGGCTGGCGAGTTGGCGACCCGGCGCTTCTTAAGGTCGCTCACGGCGGCTTTTTATCGCTCACGGCGGCGAACCTGCGGTCCGCTGCCTGCGCGGGCGCGCCGCAGGGGCGGCGGGTCGCGGTCGCTCCCGTCACACCAAGACCAAGCAGCAAAAAAACACACTTGGTAACGGAGGCGCTAAGCCGCCCCCCGCATGGGGGGCGGAGGCCAAGGGCGCGGATGCGCCCGCCCGGTGAGGGGCTACCAAATGTCGCTCACGGCGGCGGAACTGAGGTCCGCCGCCTGCGCGGGCGCGCCGCAGGAGCGGCGGGTCGCGGTCGCTCCCGTTGGCTTTTTGTCGCTCACGGCGGCGGACCTGCGGTCCGCTGCCTGCGCGGGCGCGCCGCAGGTGCGGCGGGTCGCGGTCGCTCCCGTTGCACCAAGACCAA
>NZDS01000228.1 GCA_002690215.1 Rhodospirillaceae bacterium
CAACCGTGTGATTCTTCTTCGCCATTTTGCCCTCCTTCAAGCCAACCCAATCCTAACATCCGGGCTGGACCAGTTTTCGGGGGGCAGGCCAACAAACCGCCGTGGTTTTTGGATATTTCGCCGAACGGTCAAGTTCCGGTGCTGATCACTAACAACGGAAAGGCGCTTTTTGAATCGGAAGCAATCGTTGAATATCTCGAAGAGGTCTTCCCCCCGCTTCAGCCGGCACTGCCGCCGGAAGATAAAGCGTCAAACAGGGCTTGGAGTTACCTGGCGTCAAAGAACTATTTGGTTCAGTGCGTCGCGCAGCGCAGTCCCGATGCAAATACCTTGAAAGAACGCAGCGAAAAGCTTGGGCAAGCATTCGATAAAATCGAGGATCAGCTTGGCGACACGCCGTTCTTCGGCGGCAAGGCAATTGGTACGGTCGACGTTGCCTGGCTGGCACTTCTGCATCGCGCAGAAATCATAAAAAGACGGTCAGGGTACGACTTTGTCGGTGACCGTCCCAAGCTGAAGAATTGGCAAAAGAATCTTTTGGCGACTGGAATAGCGGAAAAATCTGTCGCGCCTGATTTTGAAGATGCGTTCTCCGCCTTCTATCTGTCAGAGGAGACGTTCCTGGGACGGGGCGGCGACGCCCTGTAATCGACCAAGATAAAATGGGCGAGAAAAGGTACCTGTCCCCTTTTTCAAGAAAAGATACCTGTCCCCTTTTTTGGAGGAGGGGCGAAGTTTCTTGACAAAATTTGATAATTGCATAGGCTATGCATATGAAATGGGAAAATCAACTCGCCGCGTTGGGGACGTTGCTCCAGGATCGCATGGAACTGACCTTCGAGGACGTCTCGCCGCGGGCGGCATCGATCCTCCTCACCCTGCTGAGCAGGGGAGCGCTGCCGATATCGAGAACCGCCGAAATCGTCGGTATCTCCCAACCGACCGCAACGCGGCTCGTCGACGGCCTGCAGAATCGTGGTTTGGTTCGACGTGAGCCGCGTGCGGGCCGGGTCGTCATCGTCTCCCTGACGACCGCCGGGCGGGAGACGGCGGGTAGGTTTCAGCGAGCGCGAGCAAACGTCGCCCGCCAGCTCGCGAAACCGCTTGCTACCCGCGAGCGCGAGCTGCTGGCTGGATTTGTCGACAAGATTCTCTACGCCGCCGCCGCCGGCCGAACGGCGGCCAGAACTACCTGCCGCTATTGCGATCATGGCGTCTGCCAGGGCGATGGCTGCCCGATCAACAGACGTGCCGGCGAAATTGAACGTCTCGCGGTTGTCGCGGGCTCAAGCGAGGAATGAACGATGCTCTTGGAACATTTGGATAGTTCACCCACCGTCGATGGAGATGCCTTTGTCGCTCCGGATGCAACGGTGTGCGGCGATGTCATCATTGCCCGGGGCGCACGCGTCATGCACGGCGCGAGGATCGTCGCCGAAGGCGGCAGCATCCGCATCGGCGAAAATAGCATCGTCATGCAGAACGCCGTGGTGCGGTCAACGGTCAGTCACGACTGTTCGATCGGAAACGGCGTTCTGATTGGGCCCACGGCACACGTCGTTGGAGCGACCGTCGAGGATGGGGTTTTTCTGGCTACCGGCACTTCCGTCTTCCACGGCAGCCGTCTGGGCCGTGGCTCGGTGGTTCGCATTCACGGCATCGTTCACGTAAATTCTGTTCTCGATCCCCAGAGCACCGTTCCCATAGGCTGGATCGCGGTGGGGAATCCGGCACGCATATTCAGCGCCGATCTGCACGAGGAAATATGGGCAATCCAGGAACAGCTCAAGTTCTCCCTTTCGGCCTATGGCATAGATCAGCCAATGAGCGAATGCATGGACAAGGTTACGGCTAAAGTTTCGCAACGCCTCGAAACCCACAAGCACGATACGATCGTCGTCTAGCCCGCATTTCTCACCGAGTCACGGCCTGGGTGCGACCCTTCGGGCGTCGCTGTCGCACCGACAGGGTGCGTCACGCTGCTTGCCCGATGTCCCACATCGCGCGGCGCAGCGTTCCTACCCTGTCGGCGCGACAGTGACGCGCAGGCCATGACCCGGTGAGAAATGCGGGCTAACGGTATTCCCTATTTGGCCAGGCGCGTCTCGACCAGGCGGGCCCAGAAGCTGGCACCCAGCGGCAACACCGCGTCGTTGAAATCGTAGTTCGGGTTGTGCACGGTGCAGGCCTCGAGGCCCGTGCCGATGTTGAGGTAGGCGCCCGGGCGGCCCTGCATCATGTGGGGGAAATCCTCCGACGCCATGACCTGCGGCCCGTCACGCGTGACCTTGTTCTCGCCCACCAGGGCGGCGGCGACGTCGCCCACGAAAGCGGCCTCGGCGTCGTCGTTGATCAACGGCGGGAACAGCACCTGGGTTTCGACCTCGGCCATGGCACCCATGGCGCCGGCGATGCCCGGGGCGATCTCGTTCAAGCCCTTGACGATGGCGGCCATGGCCGCGTCGCTGAAGGCTCGCATGGTGCCGCGGAGATAAGCCCGGTCGGGTATGACGTTGTAGGCGTCGCCGCCTTCGATGCGGGTGACGCTGATCACCGCGGTCTCGAAGGGGCTGAGGTTGCGCGAAATTATGGTTTGCAGAGCCGTGGCGATGTGGGCCGCCACGATCACCGGATCGATTCCGGTCTCGGGTCGGGCGCCATGGGCACCGCGGCCTTGGATGGCGATATCGAAAAAGCCGCCGCCGGCCATCATCGGCCCGGAGCGCACGGCGAATTCGCCCTCGGCCAGTCCCGGGCGATTGTGCATGCCGAAGACGGCGTCGACGGGGAAGCGTTCGAACAGCCCGTCGGCAACCATGGCGGCGGCACCGCCGGTGCCCTCCTCGGCAGGCTGGAAGATGAAATGAACCGTACCGTCGAAGTTCCGCGTCTCGGCCAGATAGCGCGCCGCGCCCAGCAGCATCACCGTGTGACCATCGTGGCCGCAGCCGTGCATGCGGCCGGGAATCTGCGAGCGGTGGTCGAACTGATTGTCCTCGTCCATGGCCAGGGCGTCGATGTCGGCTCGCAGGCCAATGGCATGATTGCCTGAACCGACTTGCAGACTGCCGACGACGCCGGTCTTGCCCAGGCCTCGCGTCACCTCGCAGCCGAATTCACCGAGCCGGCTGGCGATAAGCTCGGAGGTGCGCTCCTCCTCGAAGCCGATCTCCGGGTGGGCGTGCAGATCGCGCCGCCACTCGGTGAGTTCGGCGTGGTACTCGGCAATGCGCTCGATGACGGTCATGGGATTCCTTTTCGCGGCGTGACAACTCGGGCCGGCCGTAAGCATGGCGCAGATGCACCCCCCTTTGCTAGGGTGCCCACGAAGGGCGGCCAGCTGTGAAGGGTCACGAGATGAGCGAGATCATCCTGCACCACTATCCCCAGTCGCCGGTTTCCGAGAAGGTGCGCGTCGGCCTTGGCCTCAAGGGCCTGGCGTGGCGCTCGGTGGAAATTCCGCGCCTGCCACCCAAGCCCGATCTGGTGCCGCTGACGGGTGGCTACCGGCGCACGCCGGTGATGCAGATCGGCGCCGACGTCTATTGCGACAGTCTGGCAATTTTGCGTGAGCTCGAGCGGCGCTTCCCCGAGCCCAGCTTCGAGCCGGAGGGCGGTTTGAGCTGGGGCCTCAGCCGCTGGACGGACGGCGAATTCTTCGATCTTTGCGTCAAGCTGGTGCTGGGCGCCTCGCTGGTCGACCTGCCGCCCGAGTTCGCCGCCGACCGCGGCCGCCTCTACCTCGGGCCGGATTGGAACCTGGAGCAGGTGGCGGCCGAGCTGCCATTGATCGTGGCCCAAGTGCGAGCCCAGTTCGGCTGGCTCGACGCCCGGCTCGCTGGATCCCCTTTCCTGGCTGGCACCCGCCCCGGGCTGGCCGACGCTCTTGGTTACTACCTGATCTGGTTCGTGCGCGGGCGCTGGTCGGGTGGCCCCGAGCTACTGGCCGAGTTCCCGTCCCTCAAGGCCTGGGAGACACGGGTCGATGACATCGGCCACGGCACGCCAGCAGAGATGACGGCGGCCGAGGCCCTGGACGTCGCCCGGGCCGCAGACCCGTCACCGCCGCTTGCCGACCCCACGGATCCCCAGTCCCTGGCCGGCCGCCGCGTCGCCGTGGTGCCCGACGTCGACGGCGGCGATCCCGAGGTCACGGGGCTGGTCCACGGCTGCGACCGCGAGAGCATCGCCATCCGGCATGAAAATCCTCGCATCGGCCACGTCTCTGTCCACTTCCCGCGGGTCGGCTATCGTGTCACTCTTGTCGAAGACACCTGAATACCGGGGGGCAAGCGGAGGGCATCATGAATACCTTGAGTGAAAAATGCGCCGTTACCGGCATCGGTGAAACCGCCTATGTGCGCGGCTCGGGAAAAAGCGTCACGGCGCTGCAGATGGAGGCCTCGCTGACGGCCATTGCCGATGCCGGACTATCGCCCCGCGACATCGACGGCATCATTCCCTATGCCAATAACGAGGTTGTGGCCGAAGACTTCGCCACCAACTTCGGTCTCGAAGATCTGCGTTTTTCCGCCACCACGCCGTTGGGCGGGGCAAGCTCCGTGGCCGCCTTGCAGGCCGCGGCCATGGCCATCATCACCGGCGTTGCCAACCATGTGCTGATCCCGCTGGGCCGCAATGGTTATTCCCAGACCCGGGTCGGCATGCGCATGCAGCAGTTACCCCAGTTCCGCCTCGTCGGCGAGTACGAGATGCCCTCGGGCGCTGTCGCGCCGGCCCAGTTCTACGCCCCCATGGCGCGCCGCCACATGGAACTCTACGGCACCACCAGCCAGCAGTTCGGGCGCATCGCCGTGAACACCCGCGAGAATGCGCTGAAGAACGATAATGCCATCATGAAGAAGCCGCTGACGCTGGAGGAGCACCAGTCGTCGCGCATGATCTCTGAACCCTTCCGGCTGTTCGACTGCTGCCTCGAGAGTGACGGCGGCGCCGCCGTGGTGGTGTCGTCCACCGAGCGGGCCCGTGACCTGAAACAGAAGCCCGTCACCATCATGGGCGTCGCCGAAGGCCATCCCGATTCGCCCAGCGCCATAAGCCAGCGTCCCGACCTGACCACGTTGGGCCTGGCCAAGGCGGCGCCGCGGGCCTTCGCCATGGCTGGCGTCGGCCACGACGACATCGACGTGGCGGAGATCTACGATTGCTTCACCTACACCGTGCTCTGCCAGCTCGAGGATCTGGGATTCTGCAAGAAGGGCGAGGGCGGCCCCTTCATCGACGACGGCCACATCGACCCAGGTGGCAAGCTGCCCATCAACACTCATGGCGGCCTCTTGTCGCAGGCCCACATCATCGGCCTCAACCACGTCGTCGAACTGGTGCGCCAGTTGCGCGGACAGGGCGGCGAGGCCCAAGTGGCAGATGCCGAAGTCGGCCTGGTCACCGGCTACGGCGACATGGGTGACGGCTCGGTCGCCATCATGCGGGGAGCCTGATCATGGTCGAGCCTTTGCTGCCGCCCGCCAACGAAGACAGCAAACCCTTTTGGGAGGCCCTGAAGGATCACCGCCTGGTGCTGCAGACCTGCAGCAAGTGCGGCGCCGTACGCCATTACCCGCGGCCCGTCTGCCCCCAGTGCCACGCCATGGAGGCGGACTGGGTCGAGGCTTCGGGCCGCGGCAAGGTCCACAGCTGGACTGTCTCGCACTACGCCTTCCACCCCTCTTTCAAGGAGCAGTTACCGCTCTTGCTAGGCATCATCGACCTCGACGAGGGCGTGCGGCTGAATTGCCGCTTGCGAGACGTGGCGGCAGACCAGATCGCCATGGGTATGGCAGTGGAAATTGGATTCGAAGACATCGACGACGATGTCACGGTGCCGGTGGCTCGGCCGGCGAGCTAGCCACTATCAAAAGAACTTTTTGACCAGGGCGATGATCTGGTCGGCCTCCTGGTCCGGGCTCAGGCCGCAGCCGGTGTCGTAGACCTCGTCTGCGGCGGCCAGGTACTTTTCGCGACCCTGGTCCCACATCCATTGCAGTTCTTCTTCCAACGTCATCTCGGTATTGACCCGCGGCCTATCGTTGGCGCGGACTCGCGCTGACAGTACCTCCAGGTCGGCCGTCAACAGCACCACAGGACCTGTGCCGCGCAGCAGGTCGCGGTTCCACTCATAGCGCACCGTGCCGCCGCCGAGGCCGACCACCAGGCCGCGTTGTTGCGACAGCCGCTTGATGGTGGTGTATTCGTGTTCGCGGAATTCCAGCCAGCCACGCTCGCGGATCAGGCTGTGCAAGTCGAGGCCGGTCTCCTTTTCCAGTTCCCAGTCGTAGTCGATGAACGGGCGTGACAGCCGGCGCGCGATGATCTGTCCCAGTGTCGTCTTGCCGGAGCCGATCATGCCCGCGAGATAGAGGTTCGGCAGCTCCTCTGTGGCTGTCATTTATTGTCGTGGATGATCAGGCGGCAACATGCATCGCCGGCGGCAAGGGTCTGTTCGAGTTCCATGTCCATGCCGTGCGCCTCGGCGCGACCGCGGTCGCCTTCCATGGCGATGTCACACAACAGCAAGGTTTCCTCGGGTGTGCAGCCCTCGTCGCGCCACAGTTCGACCAACGGGCAAAAGCCCATCTGCTGTTCGTTGGTTCCGTTGCCGCGCACCAGCTTTGAATCGAAAACCAACTTCGAGCCCTTGTTCTCGTGGCCGTCGATCCACTGGCGCGAGGTGAAGCCGGCGCCGTCCCTGCGTCCCTTTAGGTGACCGAATTCGCGCACCCCTTGGCGCAGGCGCTTTTCGACCTCCTCGGGCGGCAGCACGTCGCTGAAAGCGCGGTACAGATAGAGCAACCAGGCCGCGCGATCCTTGACGGCGGCCCTAACCTTGGGCACCCAAATATGCTGCGTGGCAAGTTCTTCTTCGGTCATCGGTCGTTGATCCTTCGAGGTTCGATGCGCTGGGGTAAGCTCTAACCTTCGGGCAGGGGAAATTCCTCCAGGTACCCGAGGTACCTGTCCTCGACATCGATCTGCAGGCTGGCCAACAGGCGCACGACGCCGTTGTAGAAGGCGATGGTCAGCACCAGATCGGTGAGGCATTCGCTGTCGAGGTCGCGCTCCAGCGCTGCATAGGTCCCGTCCGAGATGGTGAAATTCTCTGTCATCTCGCGAGCCGCCTTGAGCACCGTGCGGGCCAGCGGCTCGATCGTGCTTTGGCGGCCGGCGCTTTCCTCGGCCAAGGCCCGTAAATCGTCGTCGCTGACGCCGAAGTCGCGGCCGATCTCGATATGGTGGCTGTATTCGTAAGGCGACCGGGTGAGATAGCCGACCTGCAGAATGGCGAGCTCGCGCAAGCGTGTATCGAGTGGGCTCTGATGGCGGATGTATTGGCCCAGCCCGCCAAAGCTGCGCGCCCCGCCGGGGCTGTTGGCGAGCGCCCGGTAGAGGTTGAGGTCACGTGCCAGCAGGTCCTGGTCATCGGCCGAGAGATCGGATTTGGTGAGGTAGGGGACCCTTGCCATGGAATGGCTCCTTAACCTTGGGCGTCGCGCTCGGGCGCCAATAGTGTAACGCCGCCATCGACCACGATTGTCTGGCCGGTGATGTAGCGGGCCTGGTCTGAGAGGAGGAAACGCACCGTGTGCCCGACATCCCAGCCCGTGCCCTCGATCTTCAGGACCGAGGCCAGGCGGCGCTGCTCGCGGGCCTGGTCGCTCATGCCGCCGGCGTAGACCATGGGTGTATAGACCGGGCCCGGGGCCACGCAGTTGACACGAACGCCCTCGCCGCCGTGGTCGACGGCCATGGCCCGGGTCAGTGCGATGGCAGCTCCCTTGGAAACGGTGTAGGCGGTCAGACCGCGGGGCCTGAGCGCCGAGATCGAGGAGACGTTGACGATGGCGCCGCCGCCGCTCTCGATCATGGCCGGGATGGCGTACTTGGCGGCCAGAAACATGGTCTCGACGTTGACCTGCATGACCCGGCGCCAGATCTCAGGATCTTCGTCGACGACGCTGCCGCGGCTGCCGATGCCGATATTGTTGTCGAGGAAGTCGAGCCGGCCAAAACGTTCCAATGTCGCCGCCACCATGGCCCGGCAATCGTCTTCGCTGGTGACGTCGGCGGCCAGGGCGGCCGCTTCGCCGCCCTCCGCTGCGATCATCTCGACCGTGCGTTCGGCGGCGTCTGCCAATTGGTCGACCACGCAGACCTTGCAGCCGGCCCGCGCCAACAAAATCGCTGCGGCTCGGCCGTTGCCGATACCGTCGCCGGCAGCGCCGCCGCCCGAGACGATGGCCACACGGCCCTCGAAGCCCAATCCGTCGGGAATTTGCAAATCGTTCATGATGTCTCCCTAAGGCAATCCGGCACCGGGCACGGTGACGCGCACGGCGTCGATCTGTCCGGCTCGGGCCTCAGCCACGCCGGGGCCCGAATCGACGTTGGTGCAAATGTAAAGCGTGCAGCGGTCGTCGCCGCCCAGCATGCAGGCGTAGGAACCACGCTCGCCGGTCGAGATGGTCTCGGCCACACGGCCACCGTCGAATACCCTGAGCACACGCTTGCCGCGGGGATCGGCGATCCACACGGCGCCCTCGGCGTCGAGGCAGATACCGTCGGGAAAGACGTCGTCGAACTGGGCGAAGGTGCGGCGGTCGCTGAGGCCGCCGTCGGCCAAAATGCTAAAGGCGGTGAGCCGGTTGGCGAAGGTTTCGGCGACGATCAGGGTGGCGCCGTCGGGGGTGATGGCGGCGCCGTTGGGAAACAAAAGCTCATCAGCCACGGCGCGGCTCGAGCCGTCCGGGTCTACCCGGGCCAGCGAGGTCGTGCGTTCGGCCTCGCCCTGGTGGCGGTCGAAGCCGAAGTTGCCGACATAGGCGCGGCCGGCGGCATCCACAACCATGTCGTTGCAAGGGCCGCTGGCCAGGTGAGATAGGTCCGCCACGGTCTCTAGACCGCCGTCATCCAGACGCAAAAGGCGGCGATCAACCATCGAAACCACCAAGAGCTTTCCCTCCGGCGTCCAGCCCAGGCCCGAGGGTCGTCCCGGCACTTCTGCGATCATCTCGATCTGGCCTCGACCATCGAGGGTCAGCACCCGGTGGGTGTAAAAATCGGAAAACCAGAGCTTACCCTCGCGCCAACGCGGCCCTTCGGCAAAGCTCAGGCCGTCGACCAGGGTTCGAATGCCGTTGTCGTTCATGCCGCCCTCCGTAGCATTACTTGCTCCAGACGCGAGTACCCTCGTGGCCAAAAGGATGATAGGTAAGACCGCCAGCCATAACCAGCGTAGCGAACCATGACCGAACAGTTCCTCGACGCTACCTATTTCCTCGATCACGACGATCCGGCCATCCGCGACTTTGCGGCCGAATCCACTGCCGGGGCCGACGGCGACATCGACCGTGCCTGCCGGCTCTTCTATGCCGTGCGCGATGGTATCCGCTACGACCCCTACAATGTCGAGATCTCGCGCCCCGGTCTCAGGGCCAGCTATTGCCTGAAGAACGGCTACGGCTTCTGCGTCACCAAGGCGGCCTTATTGGTAGCCTCGGCCCGTTCGCTTGGCATACCCGCCCGGCCGGGCTTTGCCGACGTGCGCAACCACCTGACCAGCCCGCGGCTGCGCAAGCTCATGAATGGCTCGGACGTCTTCGTCCACCACGGTTATTCCGAGCTCAAGCTCGAGGGCCGTTGGGTCAAGGCGACGCCGACGTTCGACCAGCGGCTCTGCGACAAGGCCGGCATCGGCACGCTGGATTTCGATGGCCGCCAGGACGCCATGTTCCATCCTTTCGACCTCTCCGGTCAGCAACACATGGAATACCTGCGCGACCACGGCCCAAGGCCCGACGTGCCCTTTGACGAGATCATGGAATCCTGGCTCGGCGAATACGGCCACGTCTTCGAGCCCGATCGCATGCAGGGCACGGGCGACTTTGCCGAGGAGGCCGAGGCCGGGAACTAGAGCGTTCTGTGAATAGGCCGAATCGACCAAGGGGATTCCCAAGAGTCATAATTTGTGATTCAAGATGTTAGCTGGAGAAGGAGGCTGGCATGG
>NZDS01000229.1 GCA_002690215.1 Rhodospirillaceae bacterium
GACGAATTCACGCCACAGGAATGCGCCAACTATTTCAGAAACTCCGGGTATGCTTCAATCTAATTACAGAACGCTCTAGCCGGGCGGAGTTTGAGCGGGCGTTGGTACGGGCGTGCAAAAAGCGTTGGAACGGCGTTGAAACGACGTCGGCAGCGAAAAAGTGCTACGATTGACCGATATCAGGCCGGTCGGGGGAGCTGGCGGTGCTGGAAATTCGACTTTTGGGAGAAATCGAAGTGACCCGAGAGGGTCAGCGCTTGACTTTACCCCAGTCCCGTAAGACCCTGGCATTGTTGGCATATTTAGCTTTGACCGGCCGCCGCCAAAGGCGCGATCAGCTATGTGGTGTGCTCTGGGAGCGGCCGGACGATCCTCGCGCGGCGCTGCGCTGGAGCCTGAGCAAACTTCGCCCGCTGGTCGACGACGCCACCGCCAAACGCATCGTCAGCAACCGCGACAGCGTTGCCTTCGAGCCGAACGGCGCCCTGGTCGACATCCTGGCCATCCGAGAATCCTGTGCTGCCGGCATGGGTCGCTTGACCACCGAACGTCTGCAGGAATTGGCCGGAATGTTTCGCGGCGATCTTCTCGAAGATCTGGAGCTCGCGGATTGCCGGGAATTCGAGGCCTGGCGCCTGGCCCAGCGCGAGGAGGCAGAGACTCTGCGGATCCGCATCCTGCAGCGTTTGCTGGAACGACTCTCCGAGCAGCCCGAACAGGCCCTACCCTTTGCCCGCAAGCTTGTCGAGCTGGCGCCCGAGCGGGACGACCTGTGTCAGGCCCTGGACGACCTGGTGGCCTCGGTCCGCGATGCCGCGCTGGCGCCAACAGCAATGCCGGCAGCCGCCCCGGCGTTTCCCGGCAAACCCTCGATCGCTGTGCTGCCTTTCGAGAACATGTCGGGCGAGGCCGAGCAGGAGTTCTTCGTCGACGGCATTGCCGAGGACATCATCACTCGGCTTTCCAAATACCGCGGCTTCTTCGTTATCGCCCGCAACTCGAGCTTCACCTACAAGGGCAGCCACGTCGACGTCACGGAAGTGGCGCAGCAATTGGGCGTGCGATATGTGGTCGAGGGCAGCGCGCGCAAGGCTGGCGACCAGGTCCGTGTCACCGCCCAGTTGATCGACGCTGGTAGCGGCCGGCACGTCTGGGCCGAGCAATACGACCGCCAATTGGACGACGTCTTCGCCGTTCAGGACGAGATCACGTTTAACATCGTCGCCGGCCTGGCGCAGGAACTGTTGTCAGCCGAGATGCACCGCGCCTGGCGCCGCAAGGCGCCCAATCCCGGCGCCCGCGATTGCTACATGCATGGACTTTGGCGCTACGGCCGTTTCACCGCCGACGACAATGCCGAAGCCATGCGGCTGGCGCGTCAAGGAATCGAGCTCGATCCCAACGACGCCAATTGCTACGCCCTGCTCGGCTTCGCGCTGCACATGGAATTCATGTACGACTGGGGCGACGATCGCTGGCGCTCGATCCGGGAAGCCCACGAGGCGGCATTGCGTTCGGTGGCGCTCGACGATCACGACTCCATGGGGTATCGATGCCTGGCGATCATGGAGCTCTATCTGAAACGTCACGACGAGGCCTTGCGTAGCATCGAGAAGGCCGTCGATCTCAACCCAAATGACGCCGACGGTTTTGCCATTATGGGGGGCACGTTGGGGTATGCCGGCGATTACGAAGGCGCCAGGGCGAATGTCGAGAAGGCTATCCGGCACAGTCCGCGAGACCCCTTTCTGGCCTCTTGGTACAACCACATAGCCCACGCGGCGGCGGTGGCGGGACGCCACGAAGAAGCCGTGGACTGGGCTCACCGGCTGCTGCAGGCCCGGCCGCATTTCCCCGCCGGTCATCGCGTTCTGGCCTCCAGCCTCAGCCATCTTGGACGAGCCGACGATGCCCGCGCCGAACTCCATGCATTGCTTGCCCTGGTGCCCAATTTAGGCCTTGCCGACGTGCGCCTAACGGTGCCGATCAAGAACCCTGACATCATGGAGTGCTATCTCGACGGCCTGCGCCAGACCGGACTCCCGGATTGAGGGACGCCGCAGTCGGCAAAGATACCTTGACGTAAGGAGGCGGGCCTTGTTTTCTGCGCCGCACCGCCAGGGGAGCTGAGAAAACTGCCATGAGCGCCGACCTATCCGATATGAAGTCCCTGATCGCCCGGGTGGCCGCCGGCCATCGGCTGAGCGTCGACGAGGCGCGTGCCGCCTTCGATATCATGATGTCGGGCGATGCCACGCCGGCCCAGATGGGCGGGTTTCTGCTGGCGTTGCGGGTGCGCGGCGAGACCGTCGACGAGATCACCGGTGGTGTACTTACCATGCGTGCCAAGGCTCACGGCATCCGTGCGCCCGAAGGTGCCGTCGACGTGGTCGGCACCGGCGGCGATGGCTCCGGCACCCTCAACATTTCGACGGCCTCGGGTCTGGTGGTGGCCGGCTGCGGCGTGCCGGTGGCCAAGCACGGCAACCGCGCCATGTCGTCCAAGAGCGGCGCCGCCGACGTGCTGGCGGCTTTGGGAGTCGAGATCGAATGCGACCTGGCCCTGGTCGAAGCGGCGCTGTGGGAAGCCGGCATGTGCTTCATGCTGGCGCCGCGCCACCATGGCGCCATGCGCAATGTCGGTGGCACCCGGGTCGAGCTGGGCACGCGCACCATCTTCAATCTGCTTGGGCCGCTGGCCAATCCGGCCGGCGTCAGCCGCTTGATGGTCGGCGTCTTCGCCAAAGAATGGGTCGAGCCCCTGGCCCAGGTGTTGCAGCGTCTGGGGGCCGAACACGTCTGGGTGGTGCATGGCAGCGACGGTCTGGATGAAATCACCACGACGGGCCCCACATTTGTTGCCGAACTCAAGCAAGGCGCCGTCACCAGCTTCGAGATCACGCCTGCCGAGGCCGGTATCGAGCTGGCCGAACCGGCGGCCCTCAAGGGCGACGACGCCGAGACCAACGCCCGGGCGCTCAGCGCCCTGCTGGACGGCGAGGCCGGTCCCTACCGCGACATCGTGCTGCTCAACAGCGCTGCCACGCTGATCACGGCAGGCAAGGCCGAAACCCTGAAGGACGGCGCCGCGCTGGCCGCCGAGGCCATCGACAGCGGCCGGGCGCGAGACACCCTGGAACGCCTGATTGCCGTCAGCCAGCGCCCGCCGCCGGCGCCAGAGAGCGAAGAGGCGGACGAGAGCGACGAAGAATGAGCGACGTGCTGGAGCGCATCCTGGCCGACAAGCGGGCGCACGTGGCGCGCCGCCGTCAAGAGATGCCGTTGATCGAGGTGGAGGCCGCGGCCCGTGCCGCTTCCCCTCTCCGGCCCTTTGCCAAGACGCTGGCCAAGGCCGTTGCGGCCGGCCGCTACGGCTTGATCGCCGAGATCAAGAAAGCCTCACCCTCGCGCGGCTTGATCCGCGCCGACTTCGACCCCGCGGGTTTGGCCCGGGCGTACCACGAGGGCGGTGCCAATTGCTTATCAGTGCTCACGGATACGCCATATTTCCAGGGCCGGGACGATTACCTGGACCAGGCCCGTGCCGCTGCCCCTCTGCCCGTCCTGCGCAAGGACTTCATCGTCGACCCCTACCAGGTAGCGGAAAGCCGGGCGCTGGGCGCCGATTGTTTGCTGCTCATCCTGGCAGCCCTCGACGATGTGCGGGCGGCAGAAATTGCGGCCAGCGCTGCCGAATGGGGCCTCGATGCGCTAGTCGAAGTGCATGACGAAGCCGAACTCGAGCGCGCCCTTGGCCTCGATGCCCGGCTGGTTGGCATCAACAACCGCAATCTCAAGACCCTCAACGTCGACCTGGCCACCAGCGAGCGTCTGGCGGCACGGCTGCCCACCGGAGTGTTGGCGGTCAGTGAAAGCGGCCTTTCCCGGCCCGCCGACCTGGCCCGCATGTCGGCGGCCGGCCTTGATTGCTTCCTGGTTGGCGAGGCCCTGATGCGCCAGCCCGACGTGGCCGCCGCTACGGCCGCTTTGTTGCAAGCGCCGGCCACACCGTCCCGCGTTGCCAGCGCCTGACCCAGCGCCTGACGAGGAAATCCCGCGATGTCCGAATTCAGCCACTTCGATGCCGAGGGCAAGGCCCACATGGTCGACGTCTCGGCCAAAGACGAAAGCGAGCGGCTGGCCACGGCCGGGGCCACGGTGACCATGGCTCCGGAAACCCTGGAGCTGGTGCTGGCCGGCGACATCGGCAAAGGCGATGTGCTTGGAGTGGCGCGCCTGGCCGGCATCATGGCGGCCAAGCGCACACCCGAGCTTATCCCGCTCTGCCATCCTTTGCCTTTGAGCTCGGTCAGCGTCGACCTCGAATGCGACAGCGAGCGCAACGCCGTCGACATTACTGCCACCTGCCGCGTCACCGGCCGCACCGGTGTCGAGATGGAGGCGCTGACAGCGGCTGGCGTCGCGGCCCTGACGGTCTACGACATGTGCAAATCGGTCGACCGCGCCATGCGCATCGACGGCTTGCGGTTGTTGCATAAGTCGGGCGGCAAGTCCGGCACATACGACGCGGCCTGAGAAGCCGGGAGCCAGCATATGAAACCGACGCTGATTCCCGTCGCCGAGGCACGCCAGCGCATTGTTTCCGCCATGCGCCCAGTGGCCAGCGAAACCATCAGCCTGTCCGAAGCTTTGGGTCGGGTGCTGGCCGAGGACGTGAACGCTCGGGTCACGCAGCCGCCAGCCGACGTCTCGGCCATGGACGGCTACGCGGTGCGCGCCGCCGACGTGGCCGAAGTACCGGCAACGCTGAGGCGTATCGGCGAGGCACCGGCCGGCGGCGCCTTTGACGGCGAGGTGGATCCCGGCCAGACCGTGCGCATCTTTACCGGCGGCCCGGTGCCCCGCGGCGCCGACGCCATCGTCATGCAGGAGGATACGGAAAATTCGGACGACGGAGACACCGTTACGATGAATTTCGCGGCGCCATCCGGCCACCATATCCGCCCGGCCGGGCTCGACTTTCGCGCCGGGGAGGTCGGCCTAGAGGCAGGCCGCGTGCTGTCGGCCCGCGATCTCGGACTTGCCGCCGCCATGAACGTGCCCTGGCTCAGGGTGCGTCGCCGGCCACGGGTGGCGATTCTGGCCACCGGCAACGAATTGGTGATGCCGGGCGAGCCATTGGCTGCCAATCAGATCGTCTCCTCCAATAACGTTGCCCTGGCGGCCTTCGTGCGCGCCCAAGGCGGCATCCCCAACGACCTCGGTATTGCTCGCGACGACGCCGATTCATTGCGCGCCCTGGCGGCCGCGGCAGCCGGCAGCGACCTCTTGCTGACCATCGGTGGTGCTTCGGTCGGCGATCACGACCTGGTGCAAAGCGTGCTGGGCGACCAAGGCCTCGAAGTCAATTTCTGGCGCATCGCCATGAGGCCGGGCAAGCCGCTAATCTTCGGCCAAATCGGAGAAATCCCATTGATTGGCCTGCCGGGCAATCCGGTTTCGGCCCTGGTCTGCGGTCTGGTCTTCGTCAAACCGGCGCTGGCGGCGCTGCAAGGCTTCACCGACAGCGGCCAGGCCACTTCCAGTGCGCTGCTGGCAAGCGACCTGCCCGAGAACGACCAGCGCCAGGACTATCTCAGGGCCCGGCTCGAGCGCAATGCGGACGGCGAATGGCTGGCCCAGCCCTTCGGCAAACAGGATTCCAGTATGCTCTCGCGGCTGGCCAAGGCTGATTGCCTGGTCATACGGCCACCCTTCGCCCCAGCCGCCGCGGCCGGCAGCCGGGTCGACATCATCGCTTTCGGAGCGCTTGATGATGTCTCAGCGCGGGGATTCTGACCTCATAGTCGCTTGACGCCCCTCGGGAACCAAACTAGAACATGTGCTTGTGTTTTTGTTTTGTTCCAGATATGGTGTCGTTGATGATCGACAGCGGCGAACCGAACGGGGTATGGGCATGTTGACACGCAAGCAGCACGAGCTCCTCAGTTACATCAACGAGTATTTGTCCCAACATGGGGTATCCCCCTCGTTCGACGAAATGAAGGACGCGCTGGGCTTGCGCTCGAAATCTGGCATTCACCGCCTGATCACAGCCTTGGAGGAACGTGGCTTCATCGCCCGCCTGCCTCACCGGGCGCGGGCATTGGAAGTACTCAAACTGCCGGAATCGGCGGTCGCTGGGGGATCCGGCGAGGCCCCGGGTTTTTCGCCCAACGTCATCGAGGCACGCTTTGCCGGACGCCGGCCCGAAGGCGTCGAATCCAGCGAGGCGGTCAGCCTGCCGCTTTACGGCCGCATCGCCGCCGGCACGCCGATCGAGGCGCTGCGCGACAGCACCAACTTCGTCGACGTGCCCGGCTCGATGCTTGGCCGCGGCGAGCACTACGCGCTCGAGGTGTCCGGCGAATCGATGATCGACGCCGGCATCTTCGATGGCGACACGGCGATCATCGAACGCGGCGAGGATGCCGACAACGGCGCCATCGTGGTGGCCCTCATCGACGATCAGGAAGTGACCCTGAAACGGCTGCGCCGCAGGGGAAATTCGGTGGCCTTGGAGGCCGCCAACCCAGCTTTCGAGACCCGCATATTTGGTCCCGACCAAGTGCAGGTGCAAGGCCGCCTTGTTTATCTCATGCGGCGCTACTGAGCGGATTTCGAGCCGTTTCTCCGCCGGCGCACCACCCAGGGCCTATGGCCACGCTCATCGGCAACGTTTTTTACACGCACTCCGTCGGGTTCGAGCCAAAGCGCGTGGGTACCCTGACGCCAAAGATCGAAGCGATCGACTAACGTCTCCGCCGAGGGACAGGCGCGGCGCACCGGCACGGTGCTGACCACCACAGTGGCGCGCCGGCAATCCTCTGTCAGTGCCCGGGCATCGCGGACCAAGGCAACGACCTGGCCGCGGGCCCGGTAGAGGCAACCCAGACGGTCGCAACTGAGCCGGCCGTCGCTGCTGCTGGCGCCGCGGCGGGGCCAGAGCGGGCCAGCCTGACTGCCGGCCCGGCGCAACCAGATTTCGCCACCGAATCCTGGATTTTTGCGCGACATCATGAGCCTGCCGGCCCCATCCTGCACGGCCATCAACGTGCCACGACCATCGACCAGCACGTCTGGCGGCCGCACCACGAAAACCAGCGCCAAACCGGCCAGCATCGGCAGCACCCCGAAATACCGCCAGCGCCGCTGCCAAAGACAGAGCCAGACGCCGCCACCGGCGATCAGAGCCAACGCCAGCGGCGGCAACGCCGGCCACAGGCTTACGGCGCCAGGCCAGGAAGCCACCGTTTCCGCCACCCAAAGTACAGCCTCGATGCCCAATCCCATGGGCCAGAGCGCCAGGGCCTCCAGGCCCAGGGGCATCAGAGCATATGCGGCTACCACCAAGGGCATGATCCACAGTGCCATCAACGGAACGGCGGCCAGATTGGCTACCAGGCCATAGGAAACCACCCGATTGAAGCTAATCAGGGCAAAGGGCGCCGTGGCCAGACCGGCCACCAGGGTGGTCAGCGCGATGCCGCCCAGATAGATCAGCGGCCAGCGCCAGCCTCGTCGCCGGCCGCGCCGTTCGATCAAGCCCTGGCGGCCGATCTCGTAAGTGGCTATCAGCGCCACCACGGCAGCAAACGACATCTGGAAGCTGGCGCCGAGCAAGGCTTCCGGCGAAATCAGCAGGATGATGGTGGCGGCCCAGGCCACCAGGCCCATGGAAAAAGCCAGGCGGTCGAGCAGCACCGCGGTTAGCACCAGGGCGGTCATCAGGAAGGCGCGCTGGGTGGGGACGGTGGCACCCGCCATCATGAGGTAGGCGAAGGCACCGCAAATCGTCACCAGGGCGGCCCATTTCTTGATCGGCTGGCGCAACGTCAGCCAGACACTGGTGGCCAGGAGGGCGCGTACGGCGAAAAAGATAACGGTCGCGATGAGACCGACGTGCAGCCCCGAAATCGCCAAC
>NZDS01000230.1 GCA_002690215.1 Rhodospirillaceae bacterium
ACGAGCTGATCGCGCTTTTGGAACCCGAAGGTGGCCCAGCCTAGAAAATCGCGGTGAAACCGGCAGATTCGGCTTTTTTCCCTATTTTCAAGGGTTTTACCCTATCTTAACCGGCGCAGGCGGAGAATGCGCGCAGACTTAAGGACAAGCGCGGGCCGAAGGAGGCCGAGGCGGCATGGATCTCAAAGAACTGCCGATTTTCGCGGCGCTGACCAAGCGCATACATTGGCTCAACCAGCGCCAAAAGGTGCTGTCCCACAACGTCGCCAACGCCGATACGCCGAATTTCACTCCCAGCGACATCGCCGAACTCAGGTTCCGCGATCTGGTGGGACGCAAATCGCGTCTTGAGATGACCGCGACCGACGCCAGCCACGTTCTGAAGAAACACGGCACCCAGGCTCAGTTCGAAGTGAAGAAGGCCAAGGATACTTACGAGAAGAGCCCCGACGGCAACGCCGTGGTGCTCGAAGAACAGATGCTCAAAGTGGCCCAGACACGCATCGACTACGAGACGATGACCTCGCTCTACCGCAAGCATGTGGGCATGCTCAAGATGGCGCTCGGGCGCGGCGGTCGCTAGGGTCGGCTCGGGGTTTGTTTTAGGGAACGGTTTATGGAACTCTTGAAATCAATTCTCATCTCGGCCTCGGGCATGCGCACCCAGGGCCGGCGCATGCGGGTGGTGGCCGAGAACATCGCCAACGCCTCCTCCGTACCCACCATAGCCGGCGAGGATCCTTACCGGCGCAAGACCATCACCTTCAAGAACGAGCTCGACCACAAACTCGGCATCAAGCTGGTCGAGGTGCACAAGATCGGCACCGACAATGGCGAGTTCGGCAAGCGTTACGATCCCAACCACCCGGCCGCCGGTTCCGACGGCTACCTCAACCTGCCCAACGTCAACGCGCTGATCGAGATGATGGACATGCGCGAGGCCCAGCGCAGCTACGAGGCCAACCTAAGCATGATCGAGACCGCCAAGGGCATGCTCATGCGGACGATAGAAATCATCCGGAACTAAGGCGCGCCGGGAATTAGAACTCAAAGGGGTTGCCAACATGGCTGAAAACGTTTCCTCCATCGGTCTGACGCCGGTTGCCAGTGTTCCCAAGGTCGGTGGTGCCGACGGCAAGACCGGGGCCCAGGGCCAGAGCTTCACCCAGTTGGTGGAGCAGTTCACCACCGATTCCATGGAAACCAGCCGCACTTCGGAGCAGACCAGCTTGCTGGCAGCGGCCAAGAAGGCCGAACTGGTCGACGTGGTAACCGCCGTCAGCGACGCCGAGATCACGCTGCAGACAGTAACGGCGCTACGCGACCGGGTCATCCAGGCCTACCAGGAAATAGTCAAGATGCCGATCTGAGCGCCATCGGGACGACCCAGGGATTCACAGGGACTCACAAGCAGATTTCATTCGCGTATGTCCGGACCCGATCTCCTCGATATTGCCCGCGACACTATCTGGGTGCTGGTCAAGGTCGTCGGCCCCCTGATGATGGTGGCGCTCGGCGTCGGTCTGGTGGTGGCGATCTTTCAGTCGCTGACCCAGATCCAGGAGATGACGCTGACCTTCATCCCCAAGATCCTCGCCACTTTTCTCTCGCTGCTGCTCTTTCTGCCCTTCATGGGAAGCACCTTGAACGCCTTCATGGAGCGCATGGCGGCACGAATCGCCAGCATTCCCTGAGCCGTCATGCTGGGAGAGATCCTCTCGGTCGAGATCTTCGCTTTCATGATGGTCTTCGTGCGCCTGGGCGCGGCCTTGATGGTGATGCCGGGTTTCGGCGAACCCTCGATACCGGCACGCTACCGCCTGAGCATGGCGCTCTTCATAACTCTTGCACTGTCACCGCTGGTGGTACCCTTGATTCCGGCCCAGCCCGATTCGGGTCTCGAGATATTCCTGCTGGTGGGCGGCGAAACCGTCATCGGCCTGGTCATCGGCGCCACCGGGCGGCTGATGATGACGGCGCTGCATACCGCCGGCACGGTCATCGCCTTTCAGTCGAGCCTCGGTTTCGCCCAGCTCGTCGATCCCACCCAGGGTATCCAGGGCGCCATGGTGGCAAGCTTCTTTTCGGTGCTGGGCGTGGTGCTGATCTTTGCCACCGATTTGCATCAGATGATGCTGCGGGCGCTTTATGACAGCTACGCGCTGTTTCCCCCGGGCCGGGTGCCCGATACCGGCGACCTTGCCACCATGGCCCAGGGTCTGCTCAGCGGCTCCTTCCGCGTGGGCATGCAGATCGCCGCGCCCTTCATCGTTTACGGCATCACCTTTTACATCGGCGTCGGCCTGCTGACCCGGCTGATGCCAAGGCTGCCCATCTTCTTCGTCATCATGCCGCTGCAGATCACCGCCAGCCTGATCATCCTGGCCATCGTGCTGTCGAGCTCCATGATCTGGTTTTTGAACTATTTCGAGGGGCGCATGGTGGCGCTCCTGATGGTGGGCTAGGGCATGTCGCAGTCCGATCAAGATCCGGCGCAAAAAACAGAAGATCCAACTGCGCGCAAGCTAGAGGACGCCATCAAGAAGGGGCAGGTGCCCCGCTCCACGGAAGTCAACAACTGGTTCATGATCGCCAGCGGCGCCCTGGTGATCGGCGCCTTCGGTCCCTGGCTGGTAAGCAATGTGCGCACCACGCTGAGAGTCTTTCTCGCCACGCCCCACGACATGCCTTTCGACCCGGGCCAAATGATGGCGCTGGTGGCGGAGCTTGGGCTGGCGTTCTTTGGCATTCTGTCGTTGCCGCTGCTGGCCTTCGTCGTGGCCGCGCTGACGGCCAACGTCATTCAGCACAAACCGGTGCTGTCGACCGAAAAGATGAAGCCCGACTTCAGCAAGATGAACCCGATCAAGGGGCTCAAGCAAAAGTTCTCGCTGCGCACCCTGACCGAATTCGTCAAAGACCTACTGAAACTGATTATCGTCGGTGCCTTGGCGCTCTATCTAATTTGGCCGGACAGCAAGTTCCTGCCCCAGATCATGACCCTGGACCTGATCGAGGTAATGCAACTGGTGCACAGCGAGGCCCTGAAGCTGCTCATCGGCGTGGCCTCGGTCCTCGCTTTCATCGCCATGCTCGACTTCGCCTACCAGCTATTCGAGCACAAAAAATCGCTGCGCATGTCGCGCCAGGAGATCAAGGACGAACACAAGGATTCCGACGGCGACCCCAAGATCAAGGCCAGGCTGCGCTCCATTCGCCAGGAGCGAGCCCGCCAGCGCATGATGCAGGCTATCCCGGACGCCACCGTGGTGGTCACCAACCCGACCCATTTCGCCATCGCCCTGCAGTACGAGCACCTGATAACCGAGGTGCCCAAGGTGGTGGCCAAGGGCGCCGACAAAGTGGCACTGCGGATTCGCGAGGTGGCCGAGGAACACGGCGTGCCGATCGTCGAGAACCCGCCGCTTGCGCGGGCGCTGCATGCCGTCGTCGAGGTGGACCAGGACATTCCGGTAGAGCATTATCAGGCGGTTGCCGAGGTCATCAGCTACGTCTTGCAGCTCAAGAACCGCATGCCAAAACGGCGGGCCGCGGGCTGAGGCAGGCGCCTCGGCGTAGCGGGTGGTGAGCTCAAACCATTGGCCGAAAACGGTTGGCAGAGATGGATGCACCTGCCGGATTGCCTCACGACCGGGCCCCGATAGAGGCCCACCGGCGCCTATTGGCGGCGCCGCCCTGGACCTACGGGGTGGCGCTTTGCGGCGTTGCCGGGGCTTTGCTTTATGGCGTTCTCATGCTCGACCGCATCGGCCTGGCGGGGGCGCTGGGACTGGCCCTGGTGGCCGCCGTCGGCGTTGCTGCGGCCGGGATCCTTGTCTACCGGCTGATCGACCGCCAGGGCCGGGACGATCGTGCCGATATCCTGTTTGCCGCCATGCAGCGTTTCCCCGAGGCCCGCATCGTCACCGCCGAGGACGGAGGCGTAATTTTTGCCAATGCCGCCTACCGGGCGCTGGCCGGCAAATCCAGCGAGGCGACAGGGGCGACAGGGGCGTCAGGGGCCAAGGGAATAGCTGAATTGGCGGCGCTTTTCGGCGATGATCAGATGGCGAGTGCCAAGCTGCGCCGTCTCGAAGCCAATGCGCTGGACGGTCTGAGTGTTCAGGACGTGCTGGGCTATCGGCCGGCCGGCGGTCGCCAGCGCTTGTTGGGGGTTTCCGCCCATCCTTTCGAGGAGCTTGAAGACCACGTCGTCTGGGCGCTGTCGGACGCCGGCCGCCCGGAAGACGGCGCCGGCCAGGCCCAGCTCGCCGAGTTCGTCGATGGCTTGCCGCTGGGGCTCTATACCGCCGATGCCGAGGGCCGCTTTACGTTGGTCAACCGGGTGTTGGGCGAAAGCCTGGGCGTGGCGCCTGACGAGTTGGTGGCGGCCGGCTCGCGGCTCGAGGATTTCCTTGCCGCCATGCCGACGGCGACGCCCATGACGATGCCGGAAAACGTGCGCGAGGTGCGGCTCAAGGATAGTCGCGGCGCGGTCTTCCCGGCGGCCTGGAGCCGTACCGTCGAGCGCGACGAAGTCGGCCGCGTCGGCGCCATCACCGGCATCGTCCGCGACCTCACGGGCGAGCAGGAGTTGGAAGAAACCCTACGCAAGGCGGAGGAGGGCTTTCGCCGCTTTTTCGACTATGCGCCGGTGGGTATCGTCATGGTCGACGGCGAGGGCATGGTGGTCGAGACCAACGCCGCCTTCCGGGGCATGATCGGCATGGCCGATTTCGACGAAACCCTGCCGTCCTTTTTCGATCTTATCGACGAGGCCAACCACGACGCCGTGGCCGATCAGATGGCGGCGGCCCAGCAGGGCGAGCAAGATACGCCGCCGCTGGAGGTGCGCCTGACCGGCGAGCGGCGCATCGTGCAGTTCTACACCCGCCGCACCGGGGACGGCAGCCAAGTACCCAGCGACCTCATCGTCTACGTCGTCGATACCACCGATCAGAAGGCGCTGGAGGCCCAGTTCGCCCAGTCCCAGAAGATGCAGGCGGTGGGCCAGTTGGCCGGCGGCATCGCGCATGACTTCAACAACCTGTTGACGGCCATGATTGGCTACAGCGATCTGCTGCTGCAGCGCCATCCCCCCGGCGACCAGTCCTTCGCCGATATCATGCAGATCAAGCAGAACGCCAACCGGGCGGCCAACCTGGTGCGCCAGTTGCTGGCCTTCTCGCGGCGCCAAACGCTGCAGCCCAAGGTGCTGGATCTGACCGACGTTCTGGCCGAGCTCTCGCACCTGTTGACCCGACTGATGGGCGAGACCATCGAGCTGAAGATGGTTCACGGTCGCACTTTGGGCCGGGTGCTGGTCGACCAGGGCCAAATCGAGCAGGTCATCATCAACCTCGCCGTCAACGCCCGCGACGCCATGACCGAGGGCGGGGTCTTGAATATCCGCACCAGCAATCACGTCGTCGACAGGGCTATCGAGGCGGGTCCCGAGCCGGTGCTGCCGGGCGATTACGTGCTGGTCGAGGTGCGCGATACCGGTAAGGGCATTGCCGCCGCCGATCTCGACAAGATCTTCGAGCCCTTCTTCACCACCAAGGAGGTGGGCCACGGCATCGGCCTCGGGCTGTCGACGGTCTACGGCATCATCAAACAGACCGGCGGCTTCATCGTGCCCGAGTCCAGCCTTGGCGCCGGCACCACATTCCGTATCTATCTGCCCCGTCACGAAGTCCAGACCCCGGCTCGGGTGGCGCCCGAGGAGCCGGTCCAAGCGGGACCCCGCGACCTTACCGGCAAGGGCACCATCCTGCTGGTCGAAGACGAGGCACCGGTGCGTCTGTTTGCCGCCCGGGCGCTGGAGAATAAGGGCTATTCGGTGCTCCAAGCCGATTGCGCCGAGGCGGCGCTGGAGCTGCTCGACGAACACGACGGCCCCATCGACCTGGCCATCACCGACGTCGTCATGCCGCGCATGGATGGCCCCACCATGATCAAGCAGGCCTTGGCAGTGCAGCCCGACCTGCGCGTCATCTTCATCTCGGGCTACGCCGAGGATGTCTTCCGCCAAAACCTCGATTTCGAGCTGCCGTATTCTTTCCTGCCCAAGCCCTTTTCGCTGGAGGATCTGGCGACCCGGGTGAAGGAGGTGTTGGCGTAGAGGGTGCCGACTTCGCCCTGAACATTTCGCTAACATGTACTGGAAAACAATTTAAAAACAACAACTTGCACTTTTCTCTTGCGTATGAGAACAAAACATGCACATTGTCCGTCGATTGCAACTGCCGACACCGTATGGAATAACAGGGAAACAGGTCATGGCGGATACCGCGCTGCGTCTCGTCGAGAAGGAAGGCATGGACAAGAACAAGGCCCTCGAGGCCGCATTGGGGCAAATTGAGCGAGCCTTCGGCAAGGGCTCGGTGATGAAACTGGGCCAGCGCGATCAGGCCATCGAGATTGAGGCCATCTCGAGCGGCTCGCTGGGGCTCGACATTGCGCTCGGCATCGGCGGCCTGCCCAAGGGCCGGGTGGTCGAGATTTATGGTCCCGAAAGTTCGGGCAAGACGACGCTGGCCCTGCACACGGTGGCCGAGGCCCAGATGGCGGGCGGCACTTCGGCATTTATCGATGCCGAACACGCTCTCGATCCGGGCTATGCGCGCAAGTTGGGAGTCGATATCGACGAGCTCTTGATCTCACAGCCCGACACCGGCGAACAAGCGCTGGAGATTGCCGATACCCTGGTGCGTTCGGGTGCCGTCGACGTGCTGGTCATCGATTCGGTAGCGGCCCTGGTGCCCCAGGCCGAACTGGAAGGCGAGATGGGCGACACCCACGTCGGCCTGCAGGCGCGGCTCATGAGCCAGGCGCTGCGCAAGTTGACCTCGTCGATCGCGCGTTCCAAGTGCATGGTCATCTTCATCAACCAGATCCGCATGAAGATCGGCGTCATGTTCGGCAGCCCCGAGACCACGTCGGGCGGCAATGCGCTCAAGTTCTATGCCTCGGTGCGCCTCGACATCCGCCGCATCGGCGCCATCAAGGACCGTGACGAGGTGGTGGGCAACCAGACCCGGGTCAAGGTGGTCAAGAACAAGGTGGCGCCGCCCTTCCGCGTCGTCGAGTTCGACATTATGTACGGCGAGGGCATCTCCAAATTCGGCGAGCTCATCGACCTCGGCGTCAAGGCCGGCGTCGTCGAGAAATCGGGCTCGTGGTATTCCCACGACAGCCAGCGCATCGGCCAGGGCCGCGAGAACACCAAGCAGTTCCTGCGCGACAACCCCGAGGTGGCCCAGGCTATCGAGCGCGAGGTGCGGCGCGACGCCGGCCTGAACGTCGACGCCATGATCGGCGAAACGCCGGACCAGGCCCAGGACGAGGCCGATGAGGACAGCGCCACAGAGGCCGATCTGGCCACGGTGAACGAGGTGGCCGAGAAAGCCTGAACGACGGCTTCCAGAAAAGGCGAAAGGGCGTCGCTGGGCGCCCTTTTTGCTGCCGCCGGGCTACTCTGGACAGGCATTCTCCCAGGGGCTAAAAGCGGGAGACCGCGCCGCCGAGGTCTTTGTGCCCACCATCCCGGATACCTCATGCCAACAGTCAACGACATCCGTCGGACGTTTCTCGACTTCTTTGCCGCCAACGACCACGCCGAAGTCGCCTCGGGCTCACTGGTGCCGCACAACGATCCGACGCTGCTGTTCACCAGCGCCGGCATGGTGCAGTTCAAGAACGTTTTCACAGGCATCGAGAAGCGCGACTACCAGCGCGCCGTGACCAGTCAGAAGTGTCTGCGCGCCGGCGGCAAGCACAACGATCTTGACAACGTCGGCTACACTTCGCGCCACCACACCTTCTTCGAGATGCTGGGGAACTTCTCCTTCGGCGACTATTTCAAGGACCTGGCCATCGAACTGGCCTGGAAGCTGGTGACGGAAGAGTACGGCCTGGCTGCCGAGCGCCTCTTGATCACCGTCTATCACGACGACGATCAAGCCTTCGACATCTGGAAGAAGGTCACCGGCGCGCCCGATGAGCGTATCATCCGTATCGCCACCTCGGACAACTTCTGGAGCATGGGCGATACCGGTCCTTGCGGCCCCTGTTCCGAGATCTTCTACGACCACGGCGAGCACATCGCCGGCGGCCCGCCGGGCAGCCCCGACGAAGACGGCGACCGTTTCGTCGAGATCTGGAACCTGGTGTTCATGCAGTACGAACAGCAGGGACCCGACCAGCGCGTTGAATTGCCCAAGCCCTCGATCGATACCGGCATGGGCCTGGAGCGCATCGCCGCCGTGCTGCAGGGCTCGCACGACAACTATCGCATCGACCTGATGCAGGCGCTGATCGCCGCCTCGGCCGAGGCCAGCGGCCAAGACCCGGACGGCCCCCATGCCGTCTCCCACCGCGTTATCGCCGACCACCTGCGGGCCTCCAGCTTCCTCATCGCCGACGGTGTTTTGCCCTCCAACGAGGGTCGCGGCTATGTACTGCGGCGCATCATGCGCCGCGCCATGCGCCACGCTCACATGATGGGCTGCCGCGAGCCGCTGATGTGGCAGTTGGTGCCGGCGCTGACGGCCCAGATGGGTCTGGCCTTTGGCGAGCTTGGCCGCGCCGAGGCACTGATTAGCGAGACCCTGAAGCTGGAGGAAACGCGCTTCAAGAAAACCCTCGAACGCGGCCTCAAGCTGCTCGACGAGGAACTCGACCGGTTGGGCGGCAGCCAGGCGCTACCCGGTGAGATCGCCTTCAAGCTTTACGATACCTACGGCTTTCCCCTCGACCTCACCCAAGACGCACTCCGCAGCCAGGGCCGCGAAGTCGATCTGGCCGGTTTCGAAGCCGCCATGGAGCGCCAGCGCGCCGCCGCCCGGCAGAAATGGACTGGATCCGGCGCCGCCGCCACCGAGGAAATCTGGTACGACCTGCGCGAGGAAGTGGGCGCTACCGACTTCCTGGGCTACGACAGCGACGTCGCCGAGGGCGTGGTCCAAGCCATCGTCGTCGACGGTAGCCGTGTCGACCAGGCGCCGGCCGGCAGCGAATGCCTGGTGGTGGTCAACCAAAGCCCCTTCTACGGCGAATCCGGTGGTCAGGCCGGCGACAGCGGCAGCATGAGCGGCGGCAATTCCGTCTTCGCCGTTAGCGACACACTCAAGAAGCTCGGCGATTTGCACGTCCACGCCGGCAGCCTCTCGGGCGCCGCGCTCGAGGTCGGCGACGAGCTCGCCATGGAGGTCGATGGCAATCGCCGGGCGGCGCTGCGTGCCAACCATTCGGCTACCCATCTTTTGCATGCCGCGCTACGCCGCCAACTCGGCGATCACGTGACGCAAAAGGGCTCACTGGTGGCGCCCGACAGGCTGCGCTTCGATATCTCGCACCCCAAGGCCATGACTGACGAGGAACTCGCGGCCGTCGAAGCCGAAGTCAACGATCGCATTCGCGGCAACTCGCTCGTCGGCACCGTGCAAATGAGTCCCGACGAGGCGGTGGAGGCCGGCGCCATGGCGTTGTTTGGTGAAAAGTATGGCGACGAAGTGCGGGTCGTCGGCATGGGCGACGATGTCGAGGCGCGCTATTCGGTGGAGCTTTGCGGCGGCACGCATGCGCGTCGCACCGGTGACATCGGGTATTTCAAGATCGTCTCCGAAGGTGCCGTGGCGGCTGGCGTGCGGCGCATCGAGGCGCTCAGCGGGGCCGCCGCCATCGCCTTCGCCAATGAACAGGAGCGCCACCTGAAGGACGTTGCCGCGGTGCTCAAATCGACGCCGGAGGATGCTCCCGAACGCGTCAAGGCGCTGCTTGACGAACGCAAGCGGCTGGAGCGCGAACTGACCGATACTCGGCGTAAACTGGCTACAGGTGGTGCTGCCGAGGGGCCGGCGGCCAAAGAGATTGCCGGCGTGCGCTTCGTCGGCCAGCGTCTCGACGGCGTAGCGCCGCGCGACCTCAAGGGCATGGTCGACGACCTCAAGAAAACCGGCCCCGGCGTCTATGCACTGGTCGCCGTCAACGACGGCAAAGCCTCGCTGGTGGTCGGCGTCAGCGACGAGCTGAGCGACAAGCATAACGCTGTCGATCTGGTCAAGGCCGGCTCGCAAGCCGTGGGCGGAAAGGGCGGCGGGGGCCGCCCCGACATGGCCCAGGCCGGCGGCCCTGACGGCGACCAGGCCGACCAGGCCATCGCTGCAATAGAGAACGAGTTGGCCGCCAACGCCTAGCGGTTCGCCGTGATCACGGGTAGCATTGCCGGAGCCGTGGCCTTCAATTGGGGTGGCGTCATATGGCTTTGGTACGGCTTGTCACATTGTTGCTGGCGCTGGCGGCGCTGGCGGCACCGTCCCTGGCGGCGTCGGATATCGATCTCGGCCGCTACCACGCCATCGTCATCGGCAACAACGACTATGCCAATTTGAGCAAGCTGCGGTCGGCGGTCAACGACGCCCGACATGTCGCCGACTTGCTGGAGCGTGATTACGACTTCGCGGTTCATCTGCTGGTCAATGCCACGCGAAGCGATGTCATCCGGGCACTCTCCAAACTGCGGGCCAATCTCACACCCAACGACAATCTGCTCATCTACTATGCTGGTCACGGCGTTCTCGACAGTTATGCGGAAGAGGGCTACTGGCTGCCTGTCGATGCCGAACAGGACAATCCGGCGAACTGGATCTCGAACGCCAATTTGACGAACCTGCTGCGGGCCATCCGGGCCAAGCATGTGATGGTGGTGGCGGACTCGTGCTATTCGGGCACTCTGGTACGGGCCGCACCGATAAAGATCAGGACGGCAACGGCGCCCGACGCCTGGATCAGGCGCATGGCTGAAAAGCGCTCGCGAACGGCACTGGTGTCCGGCGGCCTCGAACCGGTCATTGATTCGGGAGGCGGCGCAAACTCGGTCTTCGCCAAGGCCTTCCTGTCTGCGCTGAGGAAAAACAACGGCATCATGGATGGCCAAACGGTCTTTGCCGCCATCAAACGCCCGGTAGCCCTCGAGTCGGATCAAACGCCACAGTATTCGGATATTCGTCGCTCGGGTCACGACGGTGGAGACTTTCTTTTCCAGCGCATTTCCGGGCGAGGCATCGCCCCTGCCGCTGCCAAACAGCATCAAGTGAGGCAAGTGCCGCAAGTGCCGGCGGTACCAAGGGAAGCGCTCGACATCACGTTTTGGAACTCGATCAAGGACAGCGATGATCCTGCTGCTTTCGAGGCCTATCTCGTGCAGTTCCCCGACGGCACGTTTGCCGCCATTGCCAAGCTCAAGATAAGGGATTTGGGCGGCGCCGCAGCCAAGGATCGGAAAGAGAAAGAAGCCAAAGCACGCGACGATGCGGCGGCGCAGGCGAAGAGCCGAGCGGAAGCTCAGGCCAGGCAAAAGGTGGAGGCCGATCAGATGGCGGCTTTGGCTCGAGCCAGGTCCGAGGCCGAAGAGCAACTCTGGAAATCAGTGGCGGTGAGGGACGAAGCGGCCGGTTACGAGACCTATCTCAATCTCTACCCGGCGGGCCGCTTTGCTGCTCTGGCTCGCCAGAGGTCCGAGCAAGCACAAGCCCGGGCAGCCGACGCGAAACAGCACCGAGAACAGGAACGCGAGGCCGAGCGTCAACGACTGAGAATCGAGAAAGAGCAGGCCGAAAGCGACGCCAGGGCCGCTAAAGAGAGCGCGGAATTGGCTCGAGCCGAAGCGCCGGCACCGAGAGCCAGAAAATGGCCTCACTGGCGCCCGATCGTCAGCGCGCCGAGCCCTCGAAGCTCGTCCCGAAATCCGCACCTGAACGGCTCTCACAGCCCGTGCCGCAGCGACCCGCTGACTTGCTCGGAACTTGGGCGAACGACTGTGAATCGCTCTTCTTTACGCGAAAGCTCGTCATTGGGCCCAAATCCGTCACCTTTCAGGATGGCCAGATGGACGTCACGCGGTGGTGGCTCGACAGGATCGAGGTGATTGCCGGAGAGGGCTTGATCAAAGCGAGACGGGAGGTTTTCGAGGCAGACGCACAACTCAGAATTCACGACGACGGAACCATATCGGTCCTTCGCCATACAAAACTGGATGACAAGGGAAAATGCAGTAGAAGGTCCGCTGCCAACATTGTTCAGTGCGCACACCAACAACAGTACTATCGGATCTTCTTTCTGGGCGACGATAGGCTGTCACGCTGCGTACCACCGACTGCGACCGAACTTGCCGACCTGACCACCGACGGGCGTCCACGCGGTGGGGCAACCAACCTGCCGGGCTCGATCACTTCGCCGATCAACGACGACACGAGCCGTTAGTCGGTGCTCAGGCGCTCGATCTCCACGAGATCGTCAGCTGTCAAAGTCCAACCTACGGCTTCTAGGTTCTGCTCCAACTGATCGTCGTTGCTGGCTCCGGCGATGACGCTGGGTATTGTCTTTTGGGCCAGGGCGCATATCGAGAGGGTCAAGGCGATCAACGCCGAACTGCGACGGGTCATCCTACAGGGCAGACGGGCGGGGCTCCTACCCTAAGAACGATCAGGCTTGGGCCTTGGGCCGGGGGCCATGGGCCATGAGCCATGGGCCGCGGTACACGGCTCATTGATCAGCTTGGCTCTTCACCCCGGATCGAGGATCGAGAAGCACGACGCGAGGTGCGCGGCCCGGGGATCTATTGGTCCTGTTGGCTCTTAGAGTCTAACTCGAAACTCTATGTTTGATAACAATACCTTGCGAGGCGTCGCGTGACGAGCCTGATGTGG
>NZDS01000231.1 GCA_002690215.1 Rhodospirillaceae bacterium
AGTGATTTCAGTCCACATGTTGTGCCCTTCCATTGCTTTGACACAACGGAGAGAACCATAACATGCTGAAATCACTCAACTAGTTTCGGGTTGGCCTCTTACAGAAGAGGTGGATCATGGTCTGAAGGGCTGCGAACATTCCCCGGGGCCGTGAGAGCGGTCAATAATCCAACTGAAGCAGGAGATAGAACATGGGTGACGACAGCAGTGCAGGCATCTCCCAGGGTGGCAAATCTGGTGGCGATGCCGCCGCAGGCGCCGGAGCCGGCTCAAGCTCGTACAGTAGCGCTCACACCAGCCAGAGCGGCGGTTGGGGCGCCGAGGCTGATACGCATTCCGGATCCTACTCCGGCGCCGGCGCTGGTGCCGGGGCTGCCGGTGGCGATGTGACGGACCAGACTTCGATCGGCTCGATCAACGTCAGCTCGTAGCTGCCCCGTTCAGCGAACGAGACGGAAACCCCGCCCTGGTGGCGGGGTTTCTTTTTTTGTCCGATTCCCTAAGTAATCGTCTGGGTGCCGATGTCGGTGTCGATCAGCAGCTGGGCGTTGCCCGAGGTGTAGATATTGTAGGTATTGCTGTTCACCGTAGTGGTGCTGCCTGCGGTCCAGGAATCGCTGGCCACGACCGTGTCGTCGGCCCCGCCATCGACGAGCAAGCGGGTCTTGCTGCTGCTTATCGTGTCCGAGATATCGAGCACGTCGGCAAGCTTGAGCGTCAGCGTATTGGCGCCGGAGCCGGTGATGTCGATCTTCTCGATACTGGTGATCTTGAGGTTCGAAGTGCTGGTGAGGTCGAGGCTGTGGCCGGCGCCGTCGAGCGTCAGCGTATCGCTGCCCGTTCCCCCATCGATACGCTGAAAGGTCAGGTCCGCGACGGCACGTTCGTCAAAGTCGAACGTTCCAATGGGAAGGCGCAAAACCCGCCACCGAGCTGGCAAAGGTATAGAGCTTACTGTCCAGGAGATTGCCGAGATAGGCCGTGCGCCGGTCCGGTCCACCGAAGGCGATGGACGAAATGCTCTGCATGACGTCGCTCTGGATCTTGTCGATGTGCTCAGGCCCCAGTTCTCCCGCCAGGTAGGATTTTTCCACGGCGGCCAACTGTTCGGGATCGTTTTCCTCGATGACGGTGTGTTGTTCCCGCTCGGGCGTCACGCGGATAACGCGGTTAGAGATAATCGAGGTCATCCAGAAGGCACCGTCTTCATCGAATGCCAGGCCGTCGGGATAGGTGCCTGCCCCGTATTCGACAAAGGTCTGGCGCCGCCCCAGGCTGTTCTGGTCGCCAATGGGGAACCGCGAAGTACGCCGGGCCATGGTTTCGTTCACGTAGAGCCACTCACCTGAGGGATCGACGATGGCTTCGTTGGTGTAACCGACACCGTCCGCCACGATTCGCGGACCCTTTTGGTCGATGAGCACGATGAACCCGTCGGCGATATCGGCACGGTAGGCCAGACTGCGGGGCCTATGGCGGGTGGAAACGGTTATCCAGATTCTTTCCCCGTGATCGACGCCTACGAAATTCGTCGGCGGCAGCGCCATGCCATCGAGTTCCAGCAGCAGCGGCCGCATCCCGCCATCTTGCGACAACCTCCAAACACCGCCGCCTTCGCCAGCCAAATCCGCCAGCAAGAAATCGCCCGACTTCGTCAGGGCAAAGCCGTTGGTCATCACCGGTGGCCGCCCGTCGGCACGCCGGCCCAGCACATCCCGCCGCGCACCTCGGGCGTCGATAACGCTGACGCCGCCTTCGCCGTGCGAAGTGATCACGCTGCCATCGCCCAGGCAAAGCACGCATTCGGGCCGACGCAAACCTTCGCCGTAGAATTCCAGGTCGCGAGCGTCGAGTTCGAAAGTGCCGTCAGCCATGAAGTGCCTGCTACTTGCCCATTCAGGTTTGTCGTCGCCGGAGGCGATCACGGTACCGCAGCTTTCCCATTGTGTCCGCGACAGGCTCTAGGATCGCCCCTGCCCCGGCATGCGTCGCACCATACTGCGAAACTCGCGGGTGGCTTCCCACTCGCTGAAGTCGACGATGAGGCAGTCCTTCGGGCAATGGATCTCGCAGTTGCGGCAGATCAGGCAGAGGTTCAAGTCGAATATCTGCACCACGGTCTCGGCTTCGTCGAAGTCGAGGCAGGGCGCTGGACAGGCATCGATGCAGTGGCCGCAGAGGTTGCACCGGCTATGGTCGATCTGGATCTCGAGCACGGCTACTTCACCTCGATCCCGAACTTGCTCTGATTGAGCAGCTCCGTGGTGCGCAACCGGATTGGGCGCTCGGTGTAGTGCAGGTCCTTGCCCTCCTGACGGACGAATTGATTGACCAGCCAGCGGCCGTCATCACGCTGCGGGAAGTCCGTGCGGAAGTGCGCGCCGCGGCTTTCTGTGCGGCGCAGCGCGGCGCCGGCGATGACGCGCCCGACACGTGCCAGGTTCAGCGCCTCAAGCCGCGTCTTGAACTGGCGCAGGCTGCGGACCTTGGTTGCCTTTATCTGCTCCGTCATCTCATCCAGCACGGCAATGGCCGCGGTGATGGCCTCGCCGTCACGCAGGATGCCCACCTGCTCCCACATCGTGCGCTTGACCCGATCGCGCAGGCTGGCGAGGGCTTCGAGATCCGCTGGAGCGTCCCTGAGCGTCCCGGCCACCGCCGCCCGGGCCTCCTCCAGGGCGTCCTGCGAAACCCGAGGCGTATCGCCTACCGCCATGGCGGCTGAGCGTCCCACCCGGGCGCCGAAAACAATCGGATCGAGCAGGCCGTCGCCACCGAGCCGTGCCGCGCCGTGCACACCGCCCGTGGCCTCGCCGGCTGCGAATAGCCCGGGCACATCGGTGCGGCAGTCGCCGTCGATGGCGATGCCGCCGAGGGTGCAGATCGCTCCCGGCATCACGTGAACCGGTTTCTTTTCCACGTCGAAGCCGCGCAGCAGCACCTTGCGCGTGTACTGCGAGGCGAAATCGGCCTGCCACTTGTCCGCCGGTACCTGGCGCAGGTCGAACAGCACCGCGCCGTTATCGCCCCGCCCGGCCGCCACCTCGCTGACCATGGAGCGCGCCACCCGCTCGCGGATGTCGGTCAGCGCCATGCCGAACTGCTCTTCGAAAGGAACCTGGCCCTCTTTGGCCACGGGCAGATATTTGGGCAGGAAATCCTCGTCCAGAGCATTGCGCAGCACGCCGTGGAACTCGGCTTCGGACTCGTGGCGGTCCATCATCGGCAAGTCAGGTTCCGCCTGCACGTATGGTTCGAACTGGACGATCTCCATGTCGCGCAGGCTGGCGCCCGCGTCGAGCGCCAGGGTATAGCCGTCGCCCGTGGTGTTCACGGAAGTGTCGTTGCGCGAAAACGTTTCGCCCGCGCCGCCCGTGGCGATCACCACCGCGCCCGTCTCGAACACCACCATCTTGTCGCGGTAGATATCGACGCCGGCTGCCCCCACGACTCGCCCGCCATCCACCAGGATCCTGGTGATCACCATGCCGGGGCGCAGCGCGCATTTCATCTTGCGCGCCGTCTTGATAAGCGGCCCTACGAGGCCGCTGCCGTGCGGATAATGCACCTTCAGGTACATGGCGTCGAAGGTCTCGACCCCCAGGCCCTTGAGCTCCAGCACCCGCGCCGGTCCTTCGAAGGTCATGATCTCGACCAGCGCCTCGTCGTTCAGGTACTCGCCGTGAATCATGGCCTCGCGGAAGTGCTCACGCGGATCGTCGTACTGGCTGGTATAGGCAGTGGAGAGAATGCCCGGCAAAGCCGCCTTGATACCGCCACCCGAAAACCGGGTGCTGTTGTTCATGCCGATAACGACTTTGTCGACAAGGGTGACCTTGACGCCGTAACGGCGGGCTTCGATGGCGGCGCGCAATCCCGCGCCGCCGCTGCCGATGATCAGGACGTCGGTTTTCTCGCGCTTGATGTCAAGCATGGCGCGGCTCTTCACCGGTCATTCCAGAGCTCAGCGTAGCTGCCGGCCAGAAGCCAGTCCAGCGGCCGGGTGGCGAACGGCGTTTGGCCAAAATCAAGCAAAACCGCGGGCCTACTCAACAGCGGTTGAGGTCAGTTCTTGAATTGTCCGCCACTTCACGCGCTGGCGTTTATTCGCAACGGGATTCGTTACGGCTCACAGGATTCTCCGATCGGTCAAATTCACAATTCAAGACCCGACCCCAGGCACGACCCCAGGCATGCACGACCCCAGGCATGCATCGGTCCTTTCCGGCGTCCAAGACTAGAGTTGTTTCCACGCCCCTCTCCCTCGCCATACTGGCGGGAAACATGGGCAGGTCGGAGGGAATTGAAATTAGCTAATGCCCTCCCCGGCGGGTACTCTATTGAGATAGGTTACGTTCACACGCTTCGAATTAAGAACATACAAAGTCGCAAATATTGCTCCAACTACGCCAACTATGTCTGCGCCGATCTTTGCATCAACCCGACCCGACATGTCAGGTGCTGCGGCAAAAACAATCACCTCTATCCATGAGGTTCCGATCCATACCTTAGGCGTCAACCAATGTTTTAGTGGTGCGAGTACAAGGAAAGGAACCCACACTATCGCCGTAAGAAAATATGCAACCCGCATTTCGTCTTGATTCCCGCCAAAATAATCTAACAAATCCGAGTCTGGCGAGCCGAACACCACCTTCAAGTCCAGGACCACGTCCGCAGCCCACACCAGGTAGAGAATCAGCAGCCAACCCCGAAATCCAAAATACTGGTTTTGCTTTGCTTCGTTCTTCGAGACAATTGCCCATTCTTTCGACAGACGATTCAAAAAGGCGAACCAATACATGTTGGCACCATCAAAGGTAAAGAGTGGTGGAAGATACCATGCACACTTGAACGCGACTAGGGAAGGCCGTGAGGTGGAACATAGCGCTTGGCGCGTCCGGTTTTGATGCTGTGGACGACTCCCGCCACCTGCATCGTTTGGTGCCAGATACCAGTTGTTACCCAGGACGTCTTGAGTCCGGTGTTGGCTAGGAACGACGGATCAGCCCGGTGCCCGGCACGCCTGCTTTGACCCAGCAAGCAGATCTTCCAGCTCGGTTGTCGGCTGGCCGCTTGGGCGTCCGCTGCTGGGGGTACAGCGAGCATGCCGGGGACGGGCTTGAAACGTCGTTCGTGACCCAGAGGAGCCAATTATTCGACTTTGTATACCCCGCTTTCCCGTGCCGCGATAAATCGAGCCCAGTACGCTGGGTGGGCGAAGCACGCGCGCTCGGCATCGCTCGTTAGCGCAGGAAGATCGCGTTGAATATGCCGCCGAGATGGGTGAAGAACCAAACCAAGATGAACGTGCGGCCATATGCTTTGTGGTGCCGATTGAAATGGGTGCTGAACTTGTTCCGACCCGCCATCAACCTGCCAACAACCAAACAGGTCGCGCCGATCAGCGGAACCAGCCCCAAAGACCCGTGCAATGCCATCCAAGGAACGTACTCTCTCGGGAATGACCCGAATTCCCCGCCATACCGCTGCACGAATATGTAGTTGAGGATGAAGACCCAGGCGCCAACAGTCAGCAGGATCATGATGTTCCTGTGCGGTACAATTCTGCCAACACTGGCCAGCCACCAAGCCACGATGAGTAGCGCCAGTGCGATGACCGCCCAAGCTGTCGAAATGATGAGGAACATCGACATCGCTGCCATCCTAGCTCCTGCATAGGAAACGGACGAGACTGTATGGAAATCGCAACGAAGTTCGTCTTTCTGAGTATGGATTTGTCGTAAGGCACGAGAGCTGAAAAACGACTTAGTCGGTCAATCAAAAGAGCCTGTTGCCGGCTAGGATCGACGGTTCAGCCAGACGCCACGCATGACCGCTTTGCCCCACTACCAGATGTGTCCGCCAGCATTTCCGCTTTCGCCGCCTGGAGGTCCGGTGTCGGGGGGACAGCGAGCATGCTAGCGGTGGGGCCGAAACGTCGTTCGTGACCCACTCCGGACTTTGGCTACCCCCGAATTGACAGGTGACCGCACCCGCCGAGATGTCGCGGTCGAGCCAGACTTTGAGGGCGGGATCGCTCATCGGTCGTCCCGGCGGTTTTTCGGCATCAGGCTCTCGATCAGCTCGACCGACCACGGCGTGCCCTCGGCCAGGGCCTGCCTGAGCGCCACGAAGTCGGCCTCGCGGTCGTCCTTGGTGCCCTCGTTGAAGGCGCGGAAGCCGGTGCGGGCCTCGTTCATCATGTTGAGTGACAGC
>NZDS01000232.1 GCA_002690215.1 Rhodospirillaceae bacterium
CAGGTTATCAGGCGGCCGCGAAAATGATCTCGTTCCCTCGACGGTGGCACGGTGCTATGATTTCCGCGAACCAGGAGACTATCTGGGGAATGTCGGCTTGAACCAATTACCTACGTTCGCTATCAGCGAAACCATGAGGGACGAGGCGCCGAGAAATCCCGCCACGAAGAACAGCAGATAGAACTGCCACAGCGCCTCGGCCCAGGCGGCGGCCAGAATACAAAGACCGAATACCACCGCGCCAAACAGGCAGACCCAACGGATCTGGATGCGATCGGCCACGCGGCCCATGATGACCCCGCCCAGTGCCAAGCCCATCAAACCGGCCAAATTGATTAGCGATACGGCACCGCGTTGCCACCCGAATTCTTCTTTCAGCGGCTCGAAAAATACCGAGATGCCGCTGACCATCACGCCTGCGGCGATGGCCAGCATTACGGAGGAAACCGCCACGATCACCCAGCGGTAGTTGGGTTCAGATTGGGAACTGCTCATGCCGGTCATTTCTCCCGCCTCCAGAACATCCAGTCAGCCATCAATCAACGAAGCCATAAGCAGCCAGAGCCCCCACAGTATCAGCAACAGACCCGTGAAGCGGCCGATATTGGGGCCCGTGGGGGCCAACTTCTCGATCAGCACATAGAGCGCCAAACCGCCGATCCACCAAGGGTTCATGACGCCGCCGTAAAACAGCAGCGCCATCAGCACCCAGCAGCACCCGAGACATACGCTTCCGTGGGCAAAGCCCATACGCAGCGCACCGGCCGCGCCCGCTTGCCAGTGCCCGGCCAGAAATTCGACCGGTGAACGGCAGTGGCGCAGGCAGGCATGCTTGAGCGGCGTCAACTGATAGACACCGGCAGCGATCAACAGGACGGCACCGAGCGCCACGCTGTTCGTCGCCATCATCGGTGACATCAGCGTCAGGCGCTCCAGTCCCCACTGCAGCACCACCGCGACGAGGCTGAAGCCGCCCCAGGCGAGCACATAGCCAGCTGCGAAAACCCCGGCCGGCACCTGGACCCCGTTTCGGGCCTTTTCCTGGCGCGTGATCGCCGCGAACAGCAGCACCATCGGCGCGGCACTGGGCAGCATCATCGCCACCATCATGATCCACCACATGGCCAGCATTAGGAGCACGTAGCCGGGCGTCCAAACCGTGGGCATGTTCATGCCGTGCATGTCCATGCTGTGCATGTCCATGCCGGCACCGGCCAAGACATAGAGCCAGGAGACGGCGCTAACGACGATCAAGCCGGCGACGACGATGGCCCGATCGCGCTTGAGGACAGCCTCCAGCGCCGCCGTCTCGACGGACATCGTCGAGCCCCCGACCTCAGGCCGAGAGTCCGCCCGAAGTGAAGGTGCTCTGGCACAAATGAGCGTGGCTGTTGGCGAATTCCAACGGCACCGCGCCTGTAGCTTTGGAAGTGCCGCTGGCAACCTCGGCGAGGTGGAACTCCTTGCCCATGGGCAGGTCGATGCGGGCGCGGTGGTCGGCCCCGCTGACCGGGTTCTTCAACGATTCGATCGAAGTTTCCAGCAACCCCGGGATGCTGAGCCGAGCGGTCCGACCTTCGACGTCGAGCTCAAGCTCGATCTCCGAGAAGATGGGCTCATGCCAAGTGGAGCACATGTCACGATAGATCTTCAGCATCGACGCCCCTGGCTCCGATCCCTCGCCCTGTAGGATGGCGATCAAGGCTTGGCGTTGAGCCTCATCCGCGCCTTCGTCGATGATGCACTGCATGGCTCCGTTACCTTGGTGGATGGCGCCAGGCCAGGCGTAGGTGGTTACCGCCAGCAGACCGTCCAGCCGGATCTCACCGAAATGACCCTTGTCGATGCGCCAGCCGAGGACGCCCTTGCAGGTACCGTCGGTGGGCAGAGCCACAAATTGGCAGGGACAGCCGTAGTCGCAGTTACAGTTATTAAAATGCGGTCCTTCGATGCTCCAGTCGATGGTCGTCATTTTTCTCCTCCCCGTATTGGTTTCATCGTCCATTGCCGGCCAAGTGTCGCCTGGGCGGGTAAATTCGCTGTTCGCCGTCGCGTGAATTTTTCGTAAAATAGTTCCGGGGCAGGTTTCGGGGAACGGGGAGGAAAATGAAAAAGTTAGGTATTCGGTTGTTGGGAGCGCTTTCGATCGGCGTTGATGACGGCGAACTGGTACTGGCGCGCAAGAACAAAACGGTGCTGGCTGCGCTTGCCTTGGCCGGTTCGTCGGGGCTCTCGCGGGAAAAGCTGGTCGATCTGTTTTGGTCCGATAGCGGCGAAAAACAGGCCCAGGCCAGCCTGCGCCAAGCTTTGGCAGCTATCCGCAAGGCCTTGGGAGCCCATCGCGATTGCCTTGCGGCCGGGCCGGCGCAGATCGCCATCGACGAGACCTGGATAGAACTCGACGTTGCGGCTTTCGAAGCGGCCGTGTCATCAAACTGCGACGAGGGCCGGAAGCGGGCGCTGGCACTTTATCGCGGCGACCTGTTGGACGGCGTCCGTTTGAAGGAAGAGGGTTTTGAGGCTTGGCTGCGGCCGCAGCGGGAAAGGCTTCGGTCCTCGGCCATCGAACTCCTTGGCGAGGGACTCGAGTCTGCCCAGGGCGGGGAGCGGTGCATCGCCTTGGCCACCCGTCTTTTGCAACTGGACCCCTGCAACGAAGCCGCCCACCGGGCCTTGATGCGCACTTTCTCGGTCCAGGGACGGGACAACGCGGCGCTCAAGCAGTTCTTCGACTGTCGCGATGTTCTGGACCGGGATTTGGGTCTGGGGCCAAGCGAACAGACGGTTGAACTGTTTCGCGAGATCAAGGGCAAACGGCGATTCACGGCAAATCATGAACAGCCCGTCGCCAAGCCAGCAGAAAAACCCGGCCCCAAAGCCAAACCGACAATTACCGTGATGCCCTTCGAGAACTTAAGCGACGAGCCCGGCCAGGATCATTTTGCCGCCGGCATCACCTCCGACATCATCCAGGCGCTGTTGCGCCATCGTTGGCTTGCCGTCATCAGTGCCGCCAACATGATGCGGATCGGAAGTTTCTCCATGATCGCTGATGATCACGTCATCGAAAGCAATGTCGACTATATGGTCACCGGCAACGTGCGAAAAATCGGCGACCGCCTACGCATCGGCGTTCAGGTGATCCAGTCCGAGAGCGGCGAACATGTCTGGTCGGAAAGCTATGATCGGCAACTGGAGGACATATTCGAACTTCAGGACGAGATCACCGGGATGATCGCCGGCTGCATCGACATCGAGATCGGCAGCAGCGAACGTCGGCGTGTCTTGGGCACCTCGACCCGGAACATGGGGGCCTGGGATTGTTACCACCTCGGTATGGCCCACTATCACAAACACAGCAGCAACGATTGCCTGGAGGCGCAGCGCTTGTTCGCGCGAAGTCTCGAATTCGATCCCGAATTCGGGGAAGGCCACGCTTTGTGGTCCTACATGAACGTTTTGTCGACCTTCTATTTCGATACCGAGCCGAGCGACGAACTATTTGCCCGGGCCCTGCAGGCCGCCCAGCGAGCAGTCGAAATCGATGATCAAAATGCCATGTTTCATATGCTTGTGGCGCGGGTTTATTTGGCGCAACGGGAATACACCAAGGTCATGGCAGAAATGGAAATCGCCATGGACCTCAACCCCAACATCGCCGGCATCTATTGCGGCATGGGTGATGCCCTGAACTACGAGGGTCATTACGAACAAGCAATCGAGCAGTTCGAGAAGTCGTTGCAACTGGGCCCGCGCGATCCGGTCCGATGGGGATACCTCGGCTATGGCGCTTTGGCGCATCTGTTCTCAGGGGATTTCGAGACGGCGATCGACTGGTCGGAGAAGGCGATCCGCTATCCTCATTGCCAATATTGGGCCTACGCTCATCGCGTCGCCGCGCTGGGACACCTCGGTCGGGACGACGAGGCACGGATTGCAATTTCCGAATTACTTCACAAACAGCCCAAATTTTCCCGCTCTTTGGCCGAACAAAAGCTCTATTTCCTGAAACGGCCCGAACAGATGCAACTCTATTTGGATGGCTTGGAGAAGGCCGGCATACGGGAGTGACCCGGCGAGAAATACAGGATAGGTTCCGCTGAGCATCAGGGGGGCGGAGGACGACAGTATGGAATTGAGTGGGGAACATCGCATTCCGGCGCCCCGCCATCAGGTATGGGAAGCCCTCAACGACGCCGAGGTGCTGGCCTCCTGCATTCCCAACTGCCAGGGCCTAGAGAAGGTATCGGATACCGAATTCAAGGCCACCGTGTCGCTCAAGGTGGGTCCGGTGCGGGCCAAGTTCGGCGGCAAGATAACGCTTTCCGATCTCGATCCCCCGGCCAGTTTCAGCATCAACGGCGAGGGCCAGGGCGGTGCCGCCGGCTTCGCCAAAGGCGGCGCCCAAGTGACGCTCGACGAAGAAGAAGACGCCACGGTGCTGCGCTACCAGGCCCAGGCCAACGTTGGCGGCAAGCTGGCACAGATCGGCTCGCGACTGATCGATACCGCGGCCAAGCAAATTGCCGGGCAGTTCTTCTCAGCCTTTGTCGCCCACATGGAAACTGCGGCGGCAGAGGCCACGGAGACCGCAGATACTAAGGCTGTCGCCGCGACGCCGGCCGCCGCTGAGCAAGCCGGTTTGCCGCCCGTGGTCTGGGTCGGCGGCCTGATCGCCATCGTCGTCGTCGGCCTGATCTACTACGGAGTTACCAACTGACTCTGCTGGTCCGGCAACGCTGGCAATTTCGTTACTTGACGGCCCCCGAGTGGGGCGGGAGACTGTCAGCCACGAGGGGTCAAAAGTCGTCCACGGCGCCATTGCCGGGGGGGGCGCAAGTAACGACCTCGGGAAAATAACTGAGGCATAAAAAGGGAGGGACGCTTATGCCCACCGTATCTCTCACGGTGAACGGGAAACAGGTGTCGGCGGACGTCGAAGCCCGTACACTTCTCGTTCAGCTACTGCGCGAACATCTTCATCTCACCGGCACCCATGTCGGCTGCGATACCAGCCAATGCGGCGCCTGTGTCGTGCACCTCAACGGCAAGGCCATCAAGTCCTGCTCGACGCTGGCCTTGCAGGCCGACGGCGGCGCGGTCACCACCATCGAAGGGCTGGCCGACGGCGAAACCCTGCATCCCATGCAGGAAGCCTTCCGCGAAAACCACGCCCTGCAGTGCGGCTTCTGCACGCCCGGCATGGTGATGAGCGCGGTCGACATCGCCAACCGCCACGGCAACCCCGACGAAAGCACCGTCCGGGCCGAGCTCGAAGGTAACATCTGCCGCTGCACCGGCTACCACAACATCGTCAAAGCCGTGCAATCCGGCGCCAAGGCAATGGGGGGCTGACATGACTGAAAATGGCATCGGCGCCCGCCTGGTGCGCAAGGAAGACCAGCGCTTCCTCACCGGCAAGGGCAACTATACCGACGACATAACATTGACCGGGCAGACCTATGCTGCCTTCGTGCGCTCGCCCCACGGTCACGCCGTGATCAATTCCATCGACACCAGTGCCGCGGCCGCAGCGCCCGGTGTAGTGGCTGTGCTGACCGGCGACGACGCCGAGGCTGACGGCCTTGCGCCGCTGCCTTTCGGTGCCTCGCTGACCGGCAAGGACGGCGAGCCCAACAAGGCGCCGCCGCATCCCGTGCTGGCCCAGGGCAAAGTGCGCTACGTCGGCGACCACGTCGCCGTGGTCATCGCCGAAACCCTGGCCCAGGCCAAGGACGCGGCCGAGAAAGTAGCCGTCGACTACGACGTGCTGCCGGCGGTGACGTCAACGGCCGCGGCCAATGCGCCCGGCGCGCCGCAGCTTCACGACGACGTGCCCGACAACGTGGTTCTGGATTGGGAATTCGGCGACAAGGCAGCCGTCGACGAAGCCTTCGCCGGCGCCCATCACGTGGCCAAGCTCGATCTGGTGAACAACCGCATGGTCACCAATCCCATGGAGCCCCGGGCGGCCATTGGCGATTACAACACGGGCACCGGCGACACCACGCTCTATGTGACGTCGCAGAATCCCCATGTCCATCGCCTGGTCATGTCGGCCTTCGTGCAGGTCGCTCCCGAACACAAGTTCCGTGTCGTGGCGCCCGACGTGGGCGGCGGCTTCGGCTCCAAGATCTTCGTTTACAACGAGGAAGTGGTGTGTGCCTGGGCGGCCCGACGGGTGGGCCGGCCGGTAAAATGGAACGGCGACCGTTCGGAAGCTTTCCTCTCCGACGCCCACGGCCGTGACCACGTCACGACGGTGGAACTGGCGCTCGACGAGGGCGGCAAGTTCCTGGGCCTGAGGGTTTCCTCCAAGGCCAACATGGGGGCTTACCTGCAGCTCTTCTCGGGCACCATCCCAACGCTTTTCCACGCCTTCCTGCTGGCCGGCCAGTACACGACGCCGGCTATCTACATCGAGATGATGTGCGTGGTGACCAACACCGCTCCGGTCGATGCGGCGCGCGGTGCGGGACGGCCCGAGGCGACCTACCTGCTGGAGCGCATCGTCGACGTGGCGGCCTCCGAGATGGGTCTGGATCCCGCCGAGATCCGCCGGCGCAACTTCATCCCGGTCGATCAGTTCCCTTACCAGACGCCGGTAGTGCAGTGCTACGACTCGGGCGACTACAACGCCGCCATGGACAAGGCGCTCTCGATTTCGGACTACGCCGGCATGGAGGCCCGCCGGGCCGAGGCCAAAGCCCGGGGCAAGTGCCGCGGCATCGGCATCTCGGCTTACATCGAAGCCTGCGGCGTCGCCCCCTCGGCGGCAGTGGGGTCCTTGGGTGTCGGCGTCGGCTTATGGGAATCGGCGCAAGTGCGCTTCAACCCGACCGGCAACGTCACCGTGATGACAGGCACCCACAGCCACGGCCAGGGTCACGAGACGGCTTTCGCCCAACTTGTTACCGAGCGCCTGGGTGTGCCGGTGGAGAACGTCGAAGTGGTGCACGGCGATACCGACAAAGGCCCCTTCGGCATGGGCACCTACGGCTCGCGCTCGCTGCCGGTGGGTGGTGTCGCCATCGCCAACGCCTGCGACAAGATCGTCGAGAAGGGCCGAAAGATCGTCGCCCACATCCTGGAGGCGGCCGAAGACGACATCGAATTCGTCGACGGCAACTTCAGCGTGGCCGGCACCGACAAAGTCATGAACATCGGTGAGGTGGCTTTTGCCGCCTATGTGCCCCACAACTACCCCGAGGGCATGGAGCCGGGTCTTGACGAAAAGGCCTTCTTCGACCCCATGAACTTCTCGTTCCCGGCGGGCTGTCATATCTGCGAGGTCGAGGTTGACCCCGAGACCGGCACCGTGGAGATCGTCAAGTACACGGCGGTCGACGATTTCGGTACCATCGTCAATCCGCTGATCGTCGAAGGCCAGGTCCACGGCGGCATCGCCCACGGTGTCGGCCAGGCCCTGACCGAGCATTGCCAGTACGATGACGAGGGACAGATCCTGACCGGCTCCTACATGGACTACACCATGCCCCGGGCCGACAACCTGCCCAGCTTCGACGTCGACTACGCCCCCACCTTGCCGCCGCACAATCCGCTCGGCGTCAAGGGTTGTGGCGAAGCCGGCGCCATCGCCGCTCCACCGGCGGTGATCAATGCCGTCGTTAACGCGCTGGCACCGCTGGGCATCACCCACATCGACATGCCGGCCACACCGCAAGCTGTGTGGCAGGCCCTGCAAACCGCGCCCGCAGCGGCCGAGTAGGGGGACAGACCATGTATGACTTTCAGTACCATCGGCCCGGCAGCGTCGCCGACGCGGCCGCGGCTCTCTCCGGCGCCGCCGAGGGCATTTATTTGGCCGGCGGCCAAACCTTGATCCCGACGCTCAAGCAGCGCCTGGGATCGCCCAGCGACTTGGTCGACTTGGGCCGTATCGCCGATCTCAAGGGCATCACCGCCGGCGGCGGCGGCGTCACCATCGGGGCCATGACGACCCACGCCGAAGTGGCGGCCTCGGCCGACGTGCAAGGGGCCATACCGGCCCTGGCAGCGCTGGCCGGCGACATCGGCGATCCCCAGGTGCGCAACGCCGGCACCTTGGGGGGCTCGTTGGCCACCAACGATCCGGCGGCCGACTATCCGGCGGCGGCACTTGCGCTAGGTGCCACCATCAAGACCAACAGCCGCGAAATCGCAGCCGATGATTTCTTCACCGGCATGTTCGAGACGGCCTTGAACGACGGCGAGATCATCACCGCGGTGAGCTTCCCCGCGCCTCAATCAGCGGCCTACATGAAGTTCAAGAACCCGGCATCGCGCTATGCCATCGTCGGGGTCTTCGTGGCCAAGACCGCTGACGGCGTACGGGTGGCAGTGACGGGGGCAACCCATGTCGCCCATCGCGGCCCGCGGCTCGAGGCGGCGCTCAATGCCAACTTCTCGGCTGACGCCGTCGACGGTGTCGAGCTGCCCGTGGAGTCCATGAATTCGGACATCCACGCCAGCGCCGAATATCGCGCCCATCTGGTCAAGGTGATGGCCAAGCGGGCGATCGCCGCCTGTTGACAGGGCCGCTCTTAGGCCCAACCTTTGTGTCGGGGGAGGTTCGCCTCCCCCGATGCTTTTTCAGACAGAGATCAGTAAGGCGATGACGCATTCCTTGCCGCAGTCGATCGATCAGACGCGTGAGCTATTGCAGGCCGGCAATTACATTGCCGACCGCAGCCTGGCGACAGCGTTGTTTCTCAGCTTGAAACTGGCCCGGCCGCTGTTTCTCGAGGGTGAAGCCGGCGTCGGCAAGACCGAGATCGCCAACGTGCTGGCCGCTACCTTGGGCCGGCGCCTGGTACGGCTGCAGTGCTACGAGGGCCTCGACGTGGCCTCGGCGGTTTACGAATGGAACTACGCCGCCCAGATGATCGAGATCCGCCTGGCCGAGGCGGCCGGCATCAGCGACCGCAGCCAGCTCGCCAAGGACGTCTTCGCCGAGCGTTTCCTTATTCGCCGGCCCCTGCTCGAGGCTCTGGAGCCCGACGAGGCCGGGCCGCCGGTACTGCTGATCGACGAACTCGACCGCACCGACGAGCCTTTCGAGGCCTATCTTCTGGAAGTGCTGGCCGACTTCCAGATAACCATCCCCGAGATCGGCACCATCAAGGCGCCCGAGCCGCCCATCGTGGTGATCACCTCCAATCGCACGCGCGAGATCCACGATGCGCTGAAACGGCGCTGCCACTACTACTGGGTCGACTATCCCGACGCCGAGCGCGAACTGGAGATCCTGAGCGTCAAGTTGCCCGGCATTTCGCCGACATTGAGCCGCCAAGTCGTGGCCTTCATCCAAGAGCTGCGTCAGGGCGACTATTTCAAGCTGCCGGGCATCGCCGAGACCATCGACTGGGCCACCGCGCTGACCCAACTCGATGCCCTGGCGTTGGACCCCGACACCGTCAACGACACGCTCGGAGTTTTGCTCAAATACCAGGACGACATCCAAAAGCTGCAGGGCAGCGAGGCCAAGCGCGTGCTCGACAAGGTCAACGCCGAGCTCGCCACCGTGGGCTAGGGCGGACATGCAAGGCTCCGCATCGGATCCCGATTCCGGCGGCAAGCTGGCCGCCAACATCATGCATTTCGGCCGCGTGTTGCGCGCCGCCGGACTGCCCATCGGGCCGGGCAAGGTGATCCACGCGCTGCGGGCCGTCGAAGCCACTGGTATCGGCAGCCGGGCCGACTTCTATTGGACACTGCACGCCGTCTTCGTCAATCGCCGCGACCAGCGTGAGGTCTTCGACCAAGCGTTCCATATATTCTGGCGCAATCCGCAGATCTTGGAAAAGGCCATGTCGCTCTTGCTGCCCACCACCCATGCCGGCGAAAGCGAGGTCGAAAAGGCCAGCCGCAGAGTGCAAGAGGCGCTGTTTCCCGGTGCCGGCGAGGGCCGCGACCAGGAGGCATCGGACGAGATCGTGATCGATGCCAGCGGCAGCCATTCGGCCAGCGAGGTGTTGCAGGCCAAGGACTTCGAAAGCATGTCGGCGGCCGAGATCGCCGAGGCCAAGCGACTCATTGCCAATCTCAGGCTGCCCATCATGATGGTGCCGACGCGGCGCTTCCGGCCCCATGCCCAGGGCCCCCGGGTCGACATGCGGGCGACGCTGCGGGCGGGGCTGCGCTCAGGCGCCGATATCATTCCGCTGCGCCGCCGCCAGCGCCGCCGGCGCCATCCGCCGCTGGTTATCCTGTGCGATATCTCCGGCTCCATGAGCCGTTATTCGCGCATGTTGCTGCATTTCGTGCACGCCATCACCAACGACCGCGACCGCGTCCACAGTTTCGTTTTCGGCACGCGGCTGACCAACATCACACGCCAGCTTCGCCAGCGCGACGTCGACGTAGCGCTGGCTAGAATCAGCGAAGCTGTCGAGGACTGGTCCGGCGGCACCCGCATCGGCCATTGCGTGAAGGACTTCAATGCTCACTGGTCACGCCGCGTGTTGGGCCAGGGCGCCCTGGTGCTGTTCATCTCCGACGGCCTCGACCGCGACACCGGTGAAGGCCTGGATGCCGAGATGGAACGCCTGCACAAGTCCTGCCGGCGCTTGATCTGGCTCAACCCGTTGTTGCGTTATGACGGTTTCGAGCCTAAGTCGCTAGGTATCAGAGCGATTTTGCCACATGTGGACGAATTCCGTACCATCCACAATCTGGCCAGCCTGGGCGATTTGGCCCAAGCGCTGGGGCGCGAAATGCCACGAACGGAGGAAGGCGTGAGCGAATTTCTCAGAGTCGCATCATGAGTGATCAGCAAACCTGGCCCGATGACGTGCTGGAGCAGGCCGCGGCCTGGCAGGCGACCGGGCGTCAAGTCGCTCTGGCAACCGTGGTCTCGACCTGGGGCTCGTCGCCCCGACCGGTGGGCAGCCAACTGGCAGTCGACGCCGCCGGTGCCTTCGTCGGTTCGGTTTCCGGCGGCTGCATCGAAGGTGCCGTGGTCAAGGAGGCGCTGGAAGTCATCAACGGCGGCCCGCCCCGGGTGCTCGATTTCGGCGTCAGCGACAACCAGGCCTGGGAAGTTGGTCTGGCCTGCGGCGGCAAGGTGCAGGTCTATATCGAGCCCCTGGAATGAAGGCCGCGACTCTCAAGACCCTGCTCGCCGACCGCGCTGCCAAGCGGCCCGTGGCATTGGCCACCAACCTCAATGGCGGCGAGCAGCGCTTGCTCTACCCGGACGCACTGGAAGCCGCCGACCTCGATGAAGCCCTGGCAGGAGCGGCCCGGAACGGCTTTCATTCCGACCGCAGCGGGCCGGTCGAAACGGCCGCTGGCACGGTCTTTTTGCATGTCTTCAATCCACCGCTGCGTCTCGTCGTCATCGGTGCCGTACACATCACCCAACCGCTGATCCGTATGGCGACGCTGGCCGGCTACGAGGTATGCGTCATCGATCCGCGGCGCTCGTTTGCCACCGGAGAGCGCTTTCCCGGCGTCACCCTGCTGGACGATTGGCCCGACGAGGGCTTGCAGGCGCTGGCGCTCGATGCCCGCACGGCTGTGGTGACACTGACACACGACCCCAAGCTCGACGACCCGGCCCTGGAAGTAGCGCTGCGTTCGGAGGTCTTCTATATCGGCTCGCTGGGTAGCCGGCGCACCCATGCGGCGCGCCTCGAACGCCTGACGGCAGCCGGCTTCGAGGCGGCCACGCTGGAACGCATCCACGGCCCCGTCGGGCTTTCCATCGGCGCCAAGTCGCCGGCCGAGATCGCACTCTCGATAATGGCCCAGATCACCGAGGCCCTGAGGCAATCAGCATGAAATTCGGCCCCCTTCCCCTAGCCGAGGCCGAGGGCGCCATTCTGGCCCACAGCATCAAGGGCGGCTCGGCCGTGTTCAAGAAGGGCCGGGTGCTGAGCTCCGACGACGTGGCGGCGCTGGGCCAGGCCGGCGTTAGCGAAATCGTTGCCGCCCGCCTGGAATCCGGCGACGTGGCCGAAGACGAGGCGGCGCGGGCCCTAGCCGAAGCGGCAGCCGGCGAGGGCGCCGAGGTGGCCGAGCCTTTCACCGGGCGCTCGAACCTTTACGCCGCCGAGCGCGGCCTGGCCGTCATCGACGCCCAGCGCGTGGCCGAGATCAACGCCGTCGACGAAGCCCTGACCATCGCCACCATCCCACCCTACAATCAGGTCGAGCCGGGCCAGTTGCTGGCCACGGTCAAGGTCATTCCCTTTGCCGCCCCGGCCGAGGCGGTCGACATGGCGGTCAGCATCGCCGCCGGTGACGGGCCGCTGGTTCGCGTGGCGCCGCTAGCGGCCCAGCGCGCCGGCCTGATCCTGACCCGCGCGGCGGGCACCAAGGAAAGCGTGCTGGAAAAAACCGCTGCCGTCACGCGCGACCGGCTAGAGGCACTTGGCAGCCGGCTCGACGAGATCCGCATTTGCGCCCACGACGCGGCCGAGGTGGCGGCCGCTATCACGGAGCTTCGCGAACTCGACTGCCAGCCGATATTGCTCTTCGGCGCCTCGGCCATCGTCGACCGGCGTGACGTCATTCCGGCCGCCATCGAGCGCGCCGGCGGCAGCGTCGATCATTTCGGCATGCCGGTCGATCCCGGTAATCTGCTGCTGCTCGGGCGCCTCGGTGCGACGCCGGTGGTCGGCCTGCCGGGCTGCGCCCGGTCACCCAAGCTCAATGGCTTCGACTGGGTGTTGCAGCGCCTGCTGGCCGGCCTTGCGGTAGTGCGCAGCGACCTCACGGCGCTGGGTGCCGGGGGGCTGCTCAAGGAGATCCCCAGCCGGCCGCAGCCCCGCGACGGCGAGATCGCAGCGGCACCCAGCCGGCCGCGCATCGCCGCCATCGTGCTGGCCGCCGGCCAGTCGCGCCGCAGCGGCCGCCTCAACAAGTTGCTGGCCGAGATCGATGGCGTGCCCATGGTGGCCCGGGTGGTCGATGCCGTGGCGGCCTCAGCCGCCGCCCCGGTGGTCGTCGTCAGCGGCCATGAGCCCGAGCGCCTGGGCGCCGCACTGGGCGGGCGTGATCTGACCATCGTGCACAATCCCCGTTTCGACGAAGGGCTTAGTACCTCGCTGCGCGTCGGCCTTCGGGCCTTGACCGGAAGCGGCGCCCGGATCGATGGCGCTGTGGTCTGCCTGGGCGACATGCCGCGGGTCAAGAGCCGCCACATCGAGGCCCTGATCAGCGCCTTCGAGCCCCTCGAGGGCCGCGCCATATGCGTGCCCGTATACGACGGCAAGCGTGGCAATCCGGTACTCTGGCCGGCTTCGCTGTTCGCCGACATGGCCAGCGTGGCCGGCGACGTCGGTGCCCGCCACTTGATCGGCGAACATGCCGAAGTGGTCTGCGAGGTAGCGATCGACGATCCCGGCGTGCTGGTCGACGTCGACACCCCCGACGCCCTGGCGGCGCTGAACACGGGTTGAGCATAGGGCAAATCATGACTTTCGATGTCCAGCGCATTCGCGCGCAGATCCCCATCCTGGGCCTTTCGGTTCATGGCCAAGCGCTGCACTACCTCGACAACTCGGCCACCAGCCAGCTGCCCGAAAGCGTGCTGGCGGCGCTCGAGGACCACGAAACCGGCCACCGCGCCAACGTGCTCCGCGGCGTTCACTTTCTCGCTGAGGCCGCAACCGAAGCCTACGAGCAAGCCCGCCAGCGCGCCGCCCGCTACGTCAATGCGGCCGAGGCTGCCGAGATCGTCTTCACCTACGGCACCACGACGGCCATCAACCTTGTGGCCTATTCGCTGGGCCAAATGCTGGAGCCCGGCGACGAGGTTGTGATCTCGCAGCTCGAGCACCACAGCAACATCGTGCCCTGGCAGCTGCTGCGTGACCGTGCCGGTATCAAGCTCAAGATGCTGCCCGTGAGCCGCGATGGCCGCCTCGACCTCGACGCCCTCGAAGACCTGGTGACGCCGCGCTGCCGGCTGCTCGCCGTGAGCCACATTTCCAACGTCACCGGTGCCGTCAGCGACCTTTCGCGCCTGGTTGCGGCGGCCCGGGCGGTGGGTGCCATGGTGCTGGTCGACGGCGCCCAGCGCGCGCCCCACGGCGCCCTCGACGTGCAGGCACTGGGCGTCGACTTTTATGCCTTCTCGGGCCACAAGATGTTCGGCCCCAACGCCATCGGCGTGCTTTGGGGACGGCGCGCGTTGCTGGAAGAAATGCCGCCCTTCCTGGGCGGCGGCGAGATGATCCGCAGCGTCACCATGGCCGAAAGCACTTGGGCTCGCGTTCCGCACAAGTTCGAAGCCGGCACCCCACCGATCGCCCAGGCAGTAGGCCTGGCCGCCGCCATGGACTGGATCGAAGGGCTCGATGGCGCCGCCGCAATGGGCCACCTGAACGACCTGACGGGAGCCGTGCTCGACGGCCTGACGGTGCTCGATGGAGGCCGCGACCGGGTGCGCGTTATCGGCCCGGCCGGCCTGCAGGATCGCGCGCCGGTGATCTCCTTTCACGTCGAGGGCGCCCATCCCCACGACATTTGCCAGATCCTCGACAGCCACGGCGTAGCGCTGCGCGGCGGCCACCACTGCGCCCAGCCGCTGATGGAGGCCTTCGACCTGACCGGTACGACGCGGGCCAGCCTGGCGGTTTACAATGACAAAAGCGACGTTGATGCCCTGCTCACGGGCCTTGAAGACGCCATCAGAAAGTTGACATGAACGCAAACCTCTACGAAGACCCGATCATGAACCACGCCCGCTCGGGCGTCGGCGCCGGCCGCCTGGATGCGCCCGACGCCTCGGTGACGCTGGACAATCCGCTGTGTGGCGACCGCATCACTCTCGATGTCACCCTCGACGGCGACCGGGTCAGCGCCGTTGGCCACCACGTGCGGGGCTGTGCGCTTTGCCAGGCGGCGGCAGCGGTAATGGCGGCGGCGGCGGTGGGTGAGGATCAAGGCGCCGCCGAAACCGCCCGCACCGCCCTGGCCACCATGCTGGAAGGCGGTACGGCACCCGACGGCCCCTGGGCCGAACTGGCCGTTTTCGAGCCGGTGCGAGGCCACAAGAGCCGCCACGAGTGCGTGCTGCTGCCATTGGAGGCACTGGCCAAGGTGACGGCCGGGACCAGTGCCGAGGACTGAACCTCCCGAACACCCCCAGGGACTCGCAGCCGGACAAATCCAACGCAGCTGACGCCGTTAATATTCGTCAAAAATGGGGACAGGGACCTGTTTAAGCCCTGGCCAAGGTATCGGCCTGGGACTGAAGCAGCGCACCCCCTCCCTCACCCTCCCCCACTTTGTGGTGGAGGGAGCCGGCACCAACCTTCGAATTTTGCTCCACTCGAGTCCCCTCCACCTTTCAGGGGGAGGGATAGGGAGGGGGTTCGGGCGCATTCGGGCTAGAGCCCTTCGAGGAATTCCAGCACGGCCGGCATTAGTCCGTGATCGGGTAGATCGTTGTGGCCACCATGCGGCAGGAAGACCGCCTTTTTGGGCTCATTGGCAGCGGCGAACAGGCGCCGGCCGAAGCGAGTCGGAACGACGTGGTCGCGTTCGCCGTGCACCAGCAGCAGCGGTGCCCTTACGGCAGCGATCTTGGACAGCGAATCAAACCTGTCCTTGATCAGCCAGCGCACCGGCAGGAACCAATAGGCCGAGGCGGCGACGTCGACGGCGCTTGAAAAAGGCGCTTCCAGCACCAGTGCCGCCGGCCGGCGTTCGCTGGCCAATTGCACGGCAACGCCCGAGCCCAGCGATTCGCCGTAGATGACGAGGCGTTCGGCGGCCACGCCCTCGCCCGCCAGCCAGTCCAGGGCGGCCCGGCCGTCGGCGTAGAGGCCGGCCTCGTCGGGGCTGCCGGGGTTGCCGCCATAGCCCCGGTATTCGGCCAGCATGACGCCGTAACCGGCATCGAGATAGTGCTTCACCTTGTAGCCCCGGCCAGCGATGTTGCCGCCGTTGCCGTGGAAGTAGACGATGGTCGGACGGTCACCCTCTGCGGGGCGGTACCAGGCCATCAACTCGAGCCCGTCGGCGGTTCCGAAGTGGACGATCTGCATCTCGGGCACACCGCCGTGAGCCGGGACCGGTGGGTCACGGTCGGGGAAATACATCAATGATCGCTGCATCACGTACATGATGGCGGCGAAAGCCGCGTAGGCAATGACAACGTAAAGCGCGTTGCGCAGGATGGTGGTCAGCATGGCACTACATTGTGCGCCGCCTGCGGCATTTCGTCACCCCGCTCTGGTCTTCGCCGCAACCTTGGTTCAGGATGCTGGGGTTTTCCCCTATTACGAGCGGCTATGAGCGACCATGCCTCCCCCGCCACCTTCGAGACCCGCGGGCTGACCAAGCACTACGCCACCGGCGAGGTGGTGGTCGAGGCGTTGCGCGGCGTCGACCTCGAACTCTTTGCCGGCGAGATGGTGGTTCTGCTGGGCCCCTCGGGCAGCGGCAAGTCGACGCTGCTCAATATCCTCGGCGGCCTCGACCGGCCCACCGCCGGTCAGGTCTTCTTCCGCGGCAGCGAATTGACGGCCTTCAACGACCGTGGCCTGACGCGCTATCGCCGCGACCACGTCGGGTTCGTTTTCCAATTTTACAATCTGATCCCCAGCCTGACGGCGCGCGAAAACGTCGCCCTGGTAACCGAGATTGCGCCCCACCCGATCACTCCGGCCGAGGCGCTGGAACTGGTCGAGCTGGGCAATCGCATGGACCACTTCCCGGCCCAGCTTTCGGGCGGCGAGCAACAGCGCGTGGCCATCGCCCGAGCCATCGCCAAACGCCCCGAAGTGCTGCTCTGCGACGAGCCCACGGGGGCGCTCGATAGCCAGACCGGCATCATCGTGCTCGAAGCCGTCGAGGCGGTGAGCCGCGAGCTCGGCACCACCACGGCGCTGATCACCCACAACGCCGCCATCGCCGACATGGGCGACCGGGTGATCCACTTCGCCAACGGCCGCATCAGCGAGGTGCGACAGAACCCGGTCCGCCGGCCGGCCCACGAGCTGAGCTGGTAGGCCGTGGGCGCGCTCAACCGCAAGCTCTGGCGCGACCTCTGGCGCATCAAAGGCCAGGGCCTGGCCATCTCCCTGGTCATCGGTTGCGGCGTCGCCGCCTTCGTGATGGCGCTGGGCATGCTCTATTCGTTGCAGGAGACCCGGGCCGCCTATTACGAGCGCTACCGCTTCGCCGAGGTCTTTGCGCCGGTCAAACGGGCGCCGCAAAGCCTGCTGCCTCGGCTGTCCGCGATCTCCGGCGTCAAGCGGGTCGAGACGCGCATTGTGCGCCACGTGGTCCTCGATATCGCCGGTATGGTGGAGCCGGCCACCGGGCGCCTGGTTTCGCTGCCCGAACGCGGCCAGCCGGTACTCAACGACGTCTACATCCGGGCCGGCCGGGGCCTCACCCCGGGACGGCCGGACGAAGTTCTGATTGGCGAGGCCATGGCGCTGGCCCACGGCTTCGGCCCGGGCGATCGCATCAAGGCTCTGCTCAACGGCCGCAAACGCGAGTTGGTGATTGTTGGCGTGGCGCTGTCGCCGGAACACGTCTACTCCATCGCTCCGGGCGGGTTCGTACCCGACGACCGCCATTTCGGGGTGCTCTGGATGAGCCGCCCGGCCATGGCCGCGGCCTTCGATCTCGACGGCGCCTTCAGCGAGGCCACTCTCACGCTGCTGCGCGGCGCCTCAGAGCCGGCCGTGATCGCGGAAGTCGACCGGCTTTTGGAGCCCTACGGCGGCAGCGGCGCCTTTGGCCGCAAGGACCAGGTTTCCGACGCCTACCTGGAAGGCGAGATGAAGCAGCTCGCCACCATGGCCAAGTTGCTGCCGCCCATTTTCCTCGGCGTCGCCGCCTTTCTTCTCAACATCGTGGCCTCGCGCCTGGTGGCCACCGAACGCGAGCAGATCGGCCTGATGAAAGCCTTCGGCTATGCCAATTGGGAGGTGGGATGGCACTACCTCAAGCTGATGCTGCTGGTGGCCCTGATCGGCATCGCCGCGGGGTTCGCCGCCGGCGACTGGCTGGGGCGAGGCCTGGCGGAGATCTATACCGATTTTTTCCGCTTTCCCTTTCTACACTATCGCACCGGTCCCGCTGTATTCGCCGGCGCGGCGCTGATCAGTCTGGCGGCCACGGTGTTGGGTACCCTGGGAGCCGTGCGCCGGGCCGTTGCGCTGCCGCCGGCCGAGGCCATGCAACCGGCACCGCCACCGACCTATCGCCGCTCGACCCTCGAGCATTTGGGAGTGGCGCACTTCGCCGATCAGCCGACACGCATGATCATCCGCCATTTGACACGCTGGCCGGTACGCTCGGGCCTGACCAGCCTGGGCATCGCCATGGCCGCGGCGGTCATGGTCAGCACCCTCTTTTTCCTCGATTCCATCGAGCAGATGATC
>NZDS01000233.1 GCA_002690215.1 Rhodospirillaceae bacterium
AACGACCAGGGACTGCCCATCGGTGTCCACGTGGTGGGCCGTTACGGCGACGAAGCGACGCTCTTCCGCATCGCCGGCCAACTCGAAGCCGCCAAGCCCTGGACTGACCGGCGCCCGCCGGTTTGCGTGCAGGAATAGCTCTCAAGGGGACTTAACCAAAGATTTCTTATCCCTAGGTTGCCATTGCACTTGGGGTTTCTATATCCCTCAGGAACGAGAATACGCTCGGTTTTGATCACCCCTGAGAGGATGAACCAGTATGGCTTTCGAACTTCCTGCTCTGCCCTTTGCCGCAGACGCCCTGGCACCACACATTTCGGCGGAAACGCTAGGTTTTCACCATGGCAAACATCACAACACCTACGTCACCAATCTGAACAACCTGACCAAGGATTCGCCACTGGCCGAGGCGTCCCTGGAGGACGTCATCCGCCAGAGCGCCGGTGACGCCGCCAAAGCCGGGCTATTCAACAACGCCGCCCAGGTCTGGAACCACACCTTCTACTGGAACAGCATGAAGCCGGGCGGCGGTGGCAGCCCGAGCGGCGCCGTGGCCAGCGCCATCGATGCCGCCTTCGGCAGCTATAACAAGTTCGCCGAGGAAATCGCCGCCGCCGCCGCCACCCAGTTCGGCAGCGGCTGGGCCTGGCTGGTTTCCGAGGGCGGCGCCCTCAAATTGACCAAGACGGCCAACGCCGAGACCCCGATCATCAACGGCCAGACGCCACTGATCACCATCGACGTCTGGGAACACGCCTATTACCTGGACTTCCAAAACCGCCGACCCGATTACGTCAAGGCGTTCCTGGATCACTTGGTGAATTGGGACTTCGCGGCCGAGAACCTGGCCAACGCCTGACCAGCCCGCATTTCCCACCTCAATAGCGGCCCAGCCTGGCCCTGACATAAAAGCGCGTCAGGTCCCAGGCGGCCGGCCGCCGCAGATCGACGGCAAAGGGATCGAACCCGGCCCGGGCCAGGCGCCTGATGTAGCCGTCGGCAAGAACGCCACACATCAACACGGGAAGGGCCGATCTCGAGGCGCGAGGCTGCTGCGATCGAGCCTTGGCCAGGCAGCGTTGTGCTTCGACGCATAGCGCCTTTGCTACCGGTGCCAATCTGTGACCGTCCGAAGCTTGCACTTGGGCGCCGCCAATACCGGCGTCCATCAGCAGCGAACGCGGCAGCTTGAGCCGCCCCTGGGCGGCATCGAAGGGTACGTTTCGCACTGTCCCCAATAACGCCCAGGCCTGGGCCATGGCCAGACCCGTCGTCAAATCCCCCTTGCAGCCCAGAACTTCGAGCAACAGCAGATTGAGGTTTCCCGCCGTGGCGTCGGCATGCTCCAGCAAAGCTGCCATATCGGCCGGCGGCTCGGGATCAAGATCGGCCGCTCGCCCCTCGATCAGCGCCGACAGACGCTCGGGCGAAAGGCGGCACTCGGCGACCAATCCGGCCAGGGCGGCCGCCAGGGGATGTCCGGCCGGTGGCCGGCCGTTAGCGAAGGAAGCCAGGCAATCGCGCCACCATTGCAGACGGATTTCGCCTAGGAGGGCTTCCTGGAGGCGCTGGGACACCGCCACCAGCTCGAGGTTGAAGGCGAGAACGGTGTGGAAACCGGCGCGCAACGCCGTCGGCGCCAGATGGCCGCAGAGGAAGCGTTCGTAATCGCGCCGTCGCAGCTCGTCAGCCGCTAGGTAAAAATTTGACATTCTTTTTCGTTACAATACCTTGTGATATTATTAAGAGACATTCGCAACTTCGTGACGACAACCGAATGGGGGGTATCACCCATGAAGAATCCACTCGACAGTTTATCCGGAACCATCATCTCCGGCCTGATCATCACCGTGGTGATGGTGTTCCTGGTCGGCAGCATCGGTACCTGAAGGCACTGGCAGGGAGATAGATCGATGGAACTTGATTACACATTCTGGACATTCCTGGTGCGCTGGCTGCATGTTCTCAGCGGTTTCATGTGGATCGGCCTGCTTTGGTATTTCAATTTCGTCCAGGGCCCGAGCATGCCTGAGATACCCGACGATCAAAAGCCGGCCATTTCCAAGGTCATTGCACCGCGGGCACTGTTCTGGTTCCGCTGGGCGGCCTTGTCGACCATCGTTTTCGGCCTCATCCTGGCTTATATGAGCGGCTACATCGAAGAAGCCCTGGCGCTTGGTTTGATGGACAACTCGGCCAAACACGCATCCATCGGCTTCGGCATGTGGATGGGCCTGATCATGGCCTTCAACGTCTGGTTCATCATCTGGCCCAAACAGAAGATCGCTCTGGGGATTGTCGAGGCGGATGCGGACGCAAAACCGGCGGCGGCGCGCATGGCCTTCCTGGCCTCGCGCACCAATACCATGCTGTCGATCCCCATGCTGTTCGCCATGGTCTCGGCCCAGAACATCTACTGAGGCCTTAGTTCAGAGGGTCTTGTCTCGCCCTTGATGCCACCGGATACTGGCTGCCCTTGACGCAGCCACCGGAGGCCGCCGATGAGCCAAGACCCGCAGGCGGAACAGCAGGCCCAGGTCCGTGAATTGCTGGGCCGCGACTTGAGCGCAGCGGAGATCGCCGTCGCTGGTGCGCGATTTCCCACTATGTTGCGCTGCCTCAGATTGATTCGAGACTGGTCGGCGCGGCGCACCCCAGTCACCATGGCGCCGGTATTTAGCGTTCCCAGCGAGACCGCTCGCGATGACTGACGCCGGCTACGCCTACTTCAGCATCAGCGACTTGGCGCCAAGCATCGAAAGCGGCGAGATCTCGCCCGTGGCACTGGTCCAGACGACCCTCGATCGCATCGCCGCGCACAACGATACCCTTTGCGCCTACATCACGGTGATGACCGAAAGCGCCCTGGACGAGGCCCACCAGGCCGAACGCCAGATCGCCGGCGGTAACTATCTGGGCCCCTTGCATGGCGTTCCACTGGCGGCCAAGGATCTTTTCGCCACGGCCGGCGTACGCACCACTTTCGGCTCGCCACTATATGCCGATTGGGTGCCGGACCACGACGCGGCGGCGGTGGAGCGGCTGCGCGCGGCCGGTGCCGTCATCGTCGGCAAGACCAACCTGCACGAGTTGGCCTACGGCGGCACCAGCGGCAACCCCCACTTCGGCGCCGTGCGCAACGCCTTCGATCCGGCATGCCATCCCGGCGGCTCAAGCGGTGGTTCGGCCACGGCCGTGGCCGGTGGCCTGGCCTTCGGAGCCTTGGGCAGCGATACCGGCGCCTCGATCCGCCAGCCCGCCGCTTGTTGCGGCATCGTCGGCCTCAAACCGACATTCGGCCTGGTCAGCAAGTTCGGCGCCCTGCCGCTCTGCTGGACCATGGATCATGTCGGACCGATGACCCGCACGGTGGCCGATGCGGCGGCGATGCTGCAGGTTCTGGCGGGCTACGACGAGCGCGACGAAACCAGTGCAGAGCGGCCGGTGCCCGACTATGGCGACGGTGTGAATCGGGGTGCCGGCGGCGTCCGCATCGCGCTCGTGCGGGAATTTTTCTTTGCCGATTGCGATGCTGAAATCAGCGCCGCCGTCGAAGCCGCCGGGGCTGTCTTCGAGGGCCTGGGCGCCCGGATCGAGGAAGCGACGATCCCCGACGTCGAGATTTCTTACGCCGCCGGCACTATCATCATGGGCAGCGAGGGCGCGGCCATGCACGGCGCCGATCTGCGCCAACGGCCTGAGCTTTTCAGCGACGAGGTGCGCGGCCTTTTGACCATCGGCAGCCTCTATCCGGCGGCCGACTACGTCCAGGCGCAACGCTTCCGCAAGACCTTTACGGCGGCTGTCGAAGAACTGTTCACTCTCTGTGACGCCTTGATCATGCCGACATCACCGGTGCCAGCGACCCCCATTGACGACTCCCCAGCCGAACATGGGCCGCTGCGCTACCGCAATACCGTGCCCTTCGACGTCTCCGGACACCCGGCAATTTCGCTGCCCTGCGGCTTCACTGCCAAAGGACTGCCCATCGGCTTGCAAATCGTCGGCCGGGCCTTCGGTGAGGCGGAGCTGCTGGCCATCGCCGCAGCCTACGAGGGCGCGACGGACTGGCACGAACGGCACCCGAAGTTTTAGAATTCGATCCAGGCCACCCAGCAGCCACGCATCCCTTACCCTCTTCATCCAGGATATCCAATGTCCGAGAGTAAGCTTAGACCCCGCCGCAGCCTGATCTTCGCCCCCGGCATCAAACCGGAGATGTTTCCCAAGGCCTGCAAAAGCGGCGCCGACATCGTCTGCATCGATCTCGAAGACGCCATTGCGCCCGACGATAAGGACGCGGCCCGGGCGCGCACGCTCGAGCTCTTCGAAGACCTCGGCGACATCGGTCGAGTCGAGCCCATTGTCCGCATCAACAGCCCGCGCGAGCCCGACGGCCTCAAGGACCTGCTGGCAATAATCGAAAGCAAATCACCGCCCCAAGCGCTGATGCTGCCCAAGGTGAAATCGGCCGAGGAAGTGAAGCTGCTGGACGAACTGCTGGCCCCGCACCACCCTCAGATTCGCTTCCACGTTATCATCGAGACCAACGAGGGCCTGGCAGTCTGCCGTGACATCGCCAAATCCAGTGAGCGCATCGATTCGCTCTTGTTTGGCGGTGTCGACATGTCGGCGGAGCTGAGAGTGGAGGCCCAATGGCAGCCGCTTCTCTATGCCCGCCAGCGCCTGGTCCACGCCGCCGCCGGGGCCAGTTTGGACCTTATCGACGTACCCTGGCTGGATCTCGACGATGCCGATGGCCTGGCCGACGAAGCCGCGGCCAGCCGGGCGCTCGGCTTTACCGGCAAGGCCTCGATCCACCCCAAGCAGATCGCCACAATCAACGAATGCTTCAGCCCCGATCCCGAAGCCGTCGCGCGCGCCCGACGCATCGTCGGCGCCTTCGAAGAGGCCGACGGCGGCCTGGTGGTCATCGACGGCAAGCTAATCGAAAAGCCGGTGCTCAGGTCCATGTACCGCATCCTGGCCGTGGCCGAAGTGACTGACGCCCCCTCCAGCAACTGACGGAGCCCAGTGTGGAACTCGAAAACATTACCATCGAACGGGATGGCCGCATCGCCATCGTGCGTTTCGACCGCGGTGACGGCATCAATGCGCTGTCACACCAATTCATGCGCGACATCGGCGCCGCTGCCAAAAGCCTCGACGAGGACGCCGAGCTCTCGGCCATCGTGCTGACCGGCACGCCGAAAATCTTCAGCGGTGGGTTCGATCTCAAGGATCCGGAGAGCGCCGAGCTGCGGGAGGCCGGCCTAGCCACCTTGCGGCGCGCGGCCCAGGCGGGTCCGCGCATGTGCCGGGCCTGGATGGAGCTCGAACCCGTTACCATCGCCGCGGTGGAGGGCTGGTGCATCGGCGGCGGCGTGGTGTTGGCGACGGCATGCGATCATCGCGTTCTGGGCCAAAATGGCACCATGTACGTACCCGAGATCGAGCGCGGCATGAACATGTCGTGGGGCTCGCTGCCGCGCTTCGCCGGCCTGATGGGACCGTCACGCACCAAGCGCTTCGTCATCATGGCGGAGAAGCTCAAGGGCGAGAAGGCGCGCGAGTGGGGCCTGGTCGACGAGGTGGCGGAGGACGGCAAGACGCTGGAGAAGGCGCTCGAAATGGCCGAGGTCATCGCCGCCATGCCACCGGTACAGGTGCGCATGTGCAAACAAGGCATCGAGGCCGCCACGGCCGCCCTTGACCGTTCCCTCACGGTCATGGATCTGGATCAGAACCTGCTGACCCGCCACTCGGCCGACTTCGCCGAGGGGGTGAATTCGTTTCTCGAAAAGCGCCCACCGAAGTTCACTGGCGGATAGACGCGGGAACCTCTCAATGGACCAGGAAGCCATCGCCCGGGCGGCCGGGCTATTTCGCGACAACCGCCTCGAGCCCATCCCCCTCGCCGCCTTGCCCGACGATTGCCGGCCGCAAAACGAATCCGAGGCCTATTTGATCCAGGAAGCTCTGGCACCGCTGCTGACGGCGGCCGGCATGGGTCCTGTGGCCGGCTACAAGATCGGCTGCACGACGCCGGTCATGCAGACGTTTCTGGAAATCGACCATCCCTGTGCCGGGCACGTCTTCGGCGAGACCGTGGGGGCCGGCGACGCCAGCTTTCCCCATGCCCGCTTCCATCACGTCGGCGTCGAATGCGAGCTGGCCGTAAGGCTGGCCACCAACCTGCCGGCCGCCGATGCGCCCTACGACCGTGATGCGGTGGCGGAGGCGGTGGCGGGTGTGATGCCGGCCATCGAGGTGGTCGACGACCGCTACGCCGATTTCCGCGCCCTGGATGCCCCTACCTTGGTGGCCGACGACTTCTTCGGCGCCGGCTGCGTGCTCGGCACCGCCGTGCCGCTGGTCGGCCTGGACCTGTCGACGCTCAAGGGCAGCATGGCCATCAACAGCGAAAATGTCGGAACGGGCATCGGCCGCGACATCCTCGGCCATCCCCTTGAGGCGCTAAGCTGGCTCGCCAATGCCCGTGCTGAGCGTGGCCGGAACCTGAAAGTCGGTGACTTCGTACTGCTTGGCAGCCTGGTCGAAACCAAGTGGGTGGATGCTGGCGACGTGGTCGAAATCGCCATCGAGGGCCTGGGAACGGCCAAGGCCCGGTTTTTGGGATAGGGGTGCAGACTGAACACCCAAAAGAACACCCCCTCCCTACCCTCCCCCATCAAGGGGGAGGGGAAAAACATGTCTCCCTCCCCCCTTGTGGGGGAGGGTTGGGGTGGGGGGTGGCGGCAGCAATTGACGGGGCGGCGATTCGCCCCCTACGCCACCGCGATGAGGGCGGCGGCGAAGCGGCGGTTTTCGTTGAGCAGCATGTTGTAGGTGCGGGCTGCGGCGCCGGTGTCCATGACTTCAAGCACGATACCGCGAGCGGCGAAGGCCTGACGCACGGTGGTATCGACGGGCGCCATGGAGGGGCCGCAGCCAAGCAACAGGAATTCGGGTGCCGGCTCGGCTGTCAGCACGGGCGCGAGCGAATCCGCGGTCACCCCGGTCATATCGCTCACCGGCCAAAGCTCGGCGCGCTCGACAAATACGATCACCGATCCCATGAAACGCCGGCCGTTGATGCGGAAACCGCCGTCCCCGTAGCTTTCGATAAGCTGAAAATCGGTTGGCCGTTGAGGGGTCTCTGCCACGGCCCCGGCCGGCTCAGCCGGTTTCTTCGGTTTTGTCCTCGGCCTCGCTGCCACGGCGCACGCCGAGATAGATCAGCACCGGCGCCGCCACGAAGATTGAGGAATAAGTGCCGACCACCACGCCCCAGATCATGGCGAAGGTGAAGCCGCGGATGACCTCGCCGCCGAAGAAAAAGAGCGTCAACAACGCCAGCAGCGTCGTCACCGAGGTCATGGTGGTGCGCGAAAGCGTATCGTTGACGCTGACGTCCAGCAGTTCCTCGAGCGCCATGGTGCGATAGCGCCTGAGGTTCTCCCGCACCCGGTCATAGATGACCACGGTATCGTTCATGGAGTAGCCGACGATGGTCAGGAGCGCGGCGATGATCGAAAGATTGAATTCGAGCCGGGTCAAGGAAAAGACGCCGATGGTCAGCACGACGTCGTGCACCAGAGCGACCACGGCACCGATGGAGAACTGCCATTCGAAGCGGAACCAGATGTAGACCAGCATGAAGACTACGGCCAACACCACCGCCAGGGTGCCCGCCTCGATCAGTTCGGCCGAGACCTTGGGACCGACGAATTCGACGCGGCGGTAGCTGATGCCCTCGCCGATCTCACGGGCCAGAGCCTTTTTGACCTCTTCGACGGCGCGCTGCTGGGCTGTGGCGTCGCCGGCTTGGCGTTCCACCCGGATCAATACGTCGCGCACGTCGCCGAATTCCTGCAAGGCCACCTCGCCCAGCCCCAGACCCGAAAGCGCGTCACGCATGGAGCCGATCTCGGCCACTTCAGGGGTGCGCACCTCGATTAAAATTCCGCCGCGGAAATCGATGCCGTAGTTGAGATTGAGGGTGCCAAAGAGGATCACCGAGGCCAGCGCCAAAAAGCCCGAGAAGGCGAAGGCCATGAGGCGGAAGCGCAGAAAGGGAATGCTGGTCTTGGAGGGAACGAGGCGCAGCTTGTACATGATCGTGCTTCCCCGCGCCTACAAGGGCAGCGCCGAGGGCCGGCGCCAGTGCATCCAGAAGGTGATTACCATCCGGGTCAGCAGGATGGCCGTGAACATCGAGGTGGCGATGCCGATGGCCAGGGTAACGCCGAAGCCCTTGACCGGACCCGAGCCGAATATCAGCAGCAGCAAAGCGGCGATCAGCGTCGTGACGTTGGCGTCAACGATGGTGGTAAACGCCTTCTTGTAGCCCGCCTCGATGGCGGCGAAGGGCGTCTTGCCGGTTCGCATTTCCTCTCGGATGCGTTCGAAGATCAGCACGTTGGCATCCACTGCCATGCCGATGGTTAAGACGATGCCGGCGATACCCGGCAGCGTCAGCGTCGCCTGACCCACAGAAAGCCCACCGACGATGAGAAAGAGATTGGCCAACAGCGCCAGGTCCGAAACGATGCCGAAGAGACCATAGGCCAGCACCATGAAGACCATCACCAGCACGAACGCGAAGATGCTGGCGATCTTGCCGGCACGGATCGAATCGGCACCCAGGTCGGGCCCGACGGTGCGTTCCTCGAGGATCTTGAGTGGCGCCGGCAGGGCACCGGCCCGCAGCAGCACAGCCAGGTCGTTGGCTTCCTGGACGCTGAAGCGGCCGCTGATGATGCCCGAGCCGCCCAAGATGGGCTCGCGGATCACCGGCGCGCTGATGACCCGGTTGTCGAGCACGATGGCGAAGGGACGGCCGACGTTGGCCTTGGTGGCGTCGCCGAAGCGCTTGGCGCCGACGGCGTCGAAGCGGAAACTGACCACCGGCCGGCCTTGTTCGTAAGTGGGCGCCGCATCGACCAGCGATTCGCCCGAGACCATGACCCGTTTGCGCACCACGTACTGCACTGGACCGCCCGCGGCGGTGCGTTCGGCATCGTCATCGAGAAGTTCCGAGCCCGGCGGCAAGCGCCCTCGTTTGGCATCCGATACCGTGGTTGTGGTGTCGACCAGGCGGAATACCATCTTGGCGGTCTTGCCCAGAAGCCGCTTGATGCGGTCGGGGTTCTTGATGCCGGGGAGTTGAATGAGAATGCGCTCGTCACCCTGGTGCTGGATGGTAGGCTCGCGGGTGCCGGTCTCGTCGACGCGACGGCGCACGATCTCGATGGATTGTTCCACCGCCGCCCGCTTGCGATCGTTAATGGCAACCTCGGTCAAGGTCACGGTGATCAGGCCGTCGCCAGCGTCCTCCACCTCGATATCGCTGC
>NZDS01000234.1 GCA_002690215.1 Rhodospirillaceae bacterium
CATGCCAACCACTCCATCAACTCCTCAACATATTGATTCTTATAGCATAATCTCCATCTCAGGGCATCGATTAACGAGTTCATCTGGGAAATGGGGGTACAAGCGCTTTGGTGCCGACCTAACGATCCGGCACGGCCTGCAGCCGACGCCCTTCGGCGATGCCCTGGTGCTTTTGACCGAACGTGGCGTTTGTGGATTCGAATTCGTCGACGGTAGCGACGGCGAGGCTCTGGATGCGGCCCGAGCGGAATGGCCGTTGAGCGAGTTCGTGGCCGATCAAGGCGAGACCGCCACCATCGTCGCTCGGCTGTTTGCGCCTGATCAGGCGCGGCCGGCGCTATTGCTTCGTGGCAGCCGCTTCCAGACCAAGGTTTGGAGCGCGCTGTTGCAATTGCCGGAAGGGCAGACCGTGAGCTATGGCGGGCTTGCCAGCGCCATCGGCGCACCTGGAGCGGCCCGGGCCGTGGGTCAGGCAGTGGCCCACAATCCCTTGGCTTTGCTGGTGCCTTGCCATCGCGTGCTCAAGCAGAATGGTGCCATCGAAGGCTATCGCTGGGGCGACACGCGCAAGCGCGCCCTGCTGGCTTGGGAAGCGGTTCGCAATGAGGAACGCCGCGCAGCCTAAGCGACCAGGCGCTCGATCTCGGCGGCGAAAGTCTGGGGATCGACGGGCTTCTCCAGGTAGCCGGCGTCAAGTTCGGCAGCTTGTTGCTTCCAGTGATCGGCGGTGCGGGCGGAAACCATGACAATCTTGACGTTTTCGGTTTCCTTGCGCTGACGCAACTCGCGGCAGAGCTCGAGGCCGTCCACGGCCGCCATCATCAAATCCACCAGCACGCAGTCGGGCCGCTGGACGACAATCTCGGAAAGCGCCAATTCGCCCACCGTGTTTGACGACACCCGGTGCCCGGCAGCCAGCAGCAGCTTTGCCATCAGGTCGATGATCTGTTGGTCGTCGTCGACAATGTAGATCTTCATGATATCCCCTCCGCCGAAATCGCCAGCAACCACTAACTATATTGGCGCAATTTTGGCGCCAGGCAAAACGCCCGGCAATACGGCTGGCGCCAGCCCCGGCGGCGGGGCTATCCTCGTGAGCGTCAAGGCAAGGAGAAAACCATGCCACTGACTCCGCAAGGCTTCCCGGTCATGCTCAGCTTCGACCTCGACGCCGAGACCATGTGGACGGCCCGCGACGCCCAGAATGCCGAGCGCCCCATCGTCATGTCGCAGGGCGCCTATGGCTGGAAAACAGGCACGCCTCGGGTGCTCGACCTGCTCGATCGTTACGCCATCAAATCCACCTTCTTCATCCCCGGCTTAGTCATCCAGGAACACCAGTCACTAGCCGAGGAGATCCTGGCGCGCGGCCACGAAATCGCCCACCACAGTTGGTCGCACCGTTGGATCGTCAACCTCTCACCGGCCGAAGAGCGCGAGGAAATGGCGACGGGCTACGAGATCATCGAACGGGTGACGGGTCGGCCACCCGCCGGTTACCGCTCGCCGGCCGCAGAATTCAGTCCCATCACCATGGGCTTGTTGCAAGAGTTCGGGTTTTCATATTCGTCGAACTATTTCGACTGCGATGAGCCTTATTTGCACGTCGTCGATGGCAAACAAACCGATCTTGTCGAATTTCCCTTCGCCTGGGTGCTCGACGATGCCCCTTTCTTCCAATACTCCATCACGCTACCCGGCCGCACCATGCAGGCACCCTCGGCGGTACTGGAGGCTTGGAAGGCGGAATTCGATATGATTTACGCCGAAGAAGGAGCCTTCAGCCTGGCCATGCACCCGCAAATCATCGGTCGGCCTTCGCGGTTGGTGGTTCTCGAGGCCCTGATCGAACACATTTCGGCACAACCCAACGTCTGGTTCGCGCGTTGCGACGAGGTGGCGGCGGCGGTGCGGCCGATACTGCGGGCCGGATCCGCAACGTGAGGCGGGCTGGTCTCCCTCCCCTGCCCGATCGTTCGGCCTATTGCGCCGCCAAGGTCTTGGCGCTCGAACTGGCAGCCGCAATCAGGGTAACACGATGAACGACCTGCTTTTTCGCTCCGTAACCGACCTTTGCGCCGCTATTCGTGGCAAGGAACTCTCGCCTGTCGAATTGATGGAAGCGGTGCTGACCAACCTTGAGGAAAGCCAATCCAGCATCAATGCCTTCATCACGGTAACCGAGACGGCAGCCCGTAGCGCCGCCGCAGCGGCCGAACAGGCGGTGATGGACGGGGCCGACCTGGGGCCACTGCATGGGGTGCCCTTCGCGGTCAAGGATCTGACCTACACCAAGGGTGTGCGCACCACCATGGGTTCCTACCTGCACGACACCTTCATTCCCACCGAGGACGCCGTACCGGTGGCCCGCCTCAAGGCTGCCGGGGCCATCCTCATCGGCAAGACGACGACGCCCGAATTCGGTCACAAGGCCATGACCGACGGGCCGCTGTTTGGCCGCACCCGCAACCCCTGGGACCGCGGCCGCACCTGTGGCGGCTCAAGCGGTGGCTCGGCGGCCGCTGTGGCGGCCGGCATCTCGCCGTTGGCGTTGGGCACCGACGGCGGTGGCTCGGTGCGCATTCCGGCCGCCTGTTGCGGCATCGTCGGGCTCAAGCCGACATTGGGCCGCATCCCCCATATCCACGCCCCCGACGCCTTCGGCAACAACTCCTACATCGGCCCCATGTGCCGCAACGTAACCGACACCCGCTTGACGTTCGACATTATCAGCGGCCCCGACCGGCGCGATCCCTATGCCCTTGCCGCGCCTCCCGAAAACCCGCCACTGGAAAGCCTGACCGGCCAGCGCCTGGCCTGGCTGGCCCAGGCCGGCCCCGCCCTAGACCCCGAGGTAGCGGCGATGTGCCGGGAAACGATCGATATGCTGGCCGGAATGGGCGCCGAAGTGAGCGAGATCGAGGAGGACTTCGCCGCCCTCGAGGCGGATTACCTGACCGTCATGCGGGCCGGCTTCGCTGCCCGCCTGGGCCACCACCTACCAGAGATGGAAGGCCGTCTGGATCGCTCGCTGGTCGATACCATCCGCCGCGGCCAAACCCTGAATGCCGCCGACCTGGCCGCCGCCCAAATCCGGCGTAGCGAGCTTTTTCGTCACATTCAGGAGCGATTCGCGACCTGTGACTTCATTTTGTCGCCAACCCTCAGCGCGCCAGCCTTGGCGATCGATCAGGATGCTCTGGGCGGCCTGACCATCGCCGGCATCGAAGTGGCCCCGGGCAGCATCCGCGCCGGCTGGTATCCCTATACCTACCCCTTCAACCTCAGCGGCCATCCGGCAATCAGCATTCCCTGCGGTTTCAGTACGAACGGTCTGCCAGTTGGCTTGCAGATCGTCGGTCCCTGGCATGCCGACCACCAAGTGCTGGAACTGGCGGCATTGATCGAAACCGCCCGCCCCTGGGGCCATCGTCGCCCTGGAGAGACAATGCATTAATATTGTAATATCAATAGATTATGTGTTATTTTTAAATATAAACATGAGCTGAACTCCATGAACCTCGATAAACTCCCGACACCCTCGTTGATTCTCGATCGGAATTGCCTGCAACGTAACACCGAAGCCATGACGGCACGCCTGAAGAAGCACGATGTGGCGTTGCGACCGCACATGAAAACGGCCAAGTCGATCGAAGTGGCACGCCTGGCGTTGGCCGGCAATTTTGGCGGAATCACCGTCTCAACCCTCGAAGAGGCCCGGTATTTTGCCCGTAATGGCATCACCGACATCGTTTACGGCGTCGGCATCGTACCGGCAAAACTCGATTTTCTCGCCGAAATTCAGGGTAAAGTCGGAGAAAATGCACTGTTTTCGGTGATTCTCGACAATCCCGGGGTAGCCCGAGATGTCGCCGCCCGAGCCCAGGCGCTGGGCAGCAGCTTCGAGGTGCTAATCGAACTTGATTGCGGCGGCGACCGGGCTGGTGTTCCGGTCGGCGATGCCGAACGCCTGCTGGCCGTGGCCGCCGGCCTGCAGCAAGGCGGCGGCGTTGCCCTGAAGGGCGTGATGACCCATGCCGGCCACAGCTACCACTGCCACGGTAAAGCCGAAATCGAAAGTGTAGCTGAACAGGAACGCGCCGGCCTGGTCTGGGCCGCCGATTGCCTGGGCGCGGCCGGCCTGCCCTGCGACGTGGTCAGCGGCGGCTCGACCCCCACCGCGGTATTTGCCAAGAACCTCGATGGCGTCAGCGAAATGCGGCCCGGCGTCTATATGTTCGGCGACGTCATGCAGCAAGAGATCGGCACCTGCAGCGGCGAAGACATCGTCGTCACCGTCTTGGCCAGCGTTATCGGCCGCGGCGGCCGCAGCGGTAACGAACACATTCTGCTCGATGCCGGGGCGCTGGCGCTCTCGAAGGACCGTGGCGCCGACGAATTCAGTCCTATAGCCGGATTTGGCTTGGTTTTCGACGTCGAAAACCGGTCGTTCCAAGGCCTATCGGTGAGCGATGCCCATCAAGAGCATGGCCTCGCAACGGGCCCCAGCCTGCCGGCCCTGGAGATCGGCGAGCGGGTGCGCATTCGACCCATCCACTCCTGCCTGACGACGGCTATGTACCAGCGCTATCACGTGGTCGAGGGCGGGCGACAGGTTGTCGCTGTCTGGGAGAGGACTGGCGGTTGGTAATATTATCGAACGATCGACCGTAAATAACTGACAAATCAGGATATTTCTGTTTTTTTTCGACCGATCGGTCGTCCCCTATATGCAGGAAACTCACGAACGAGCGTTCAAGTCAAAGTCACATCCCCAGTGTTCAGGAAATATGCGAACGTACGTTCAAGGAACGGTCGCAATAAGCGTGCGCCTCTGTCCCCAATTTTCAAAAAACTACGAACGAGCGTTCGAGTCACTATCACAGTGACAGGCTCATGCCGTCGTCGACAAGAACAACACTACCGGTCATGTAATCCCCTGCCGCCGAAGCCATCAACAACAACATGCCGTCCAAATCCTGAGGCTTGCCCAACCGGCGACGGGGAAAGCCCGCTACCATCTTCTGGCCGTGTTCGCTGGCAAAGAACTCGGTATTCATCTCGGTCTCGACGTAGCCCGGCGCGAGGGCGTTGACGCGAATGCCGTAGCGCGCCCACTCCAGCGCCATGACCTTGGTCATATGGGCTACTGCGGCCTTCGAAATGCAGTAGGTCGACAGCCCCTTGAGGGGCCGGATCGCAGCCATCGAAGCGATGTTGATGATGGAACCGCCGCGGCCGTGCTTGATCATGCGCTTGGCACACTCCTGAGCCACCATGAAGACGCCCTTGGTGTTGGTGTCGAGCACCCGGTCGTAGTCCTCTTCAGTCATCTCGATGATCAACTTGGTAACCTCGACGCCGGCGTTGTTGACGACAACCGAAAGCGCCCCCAATTCGGTTTCCGCGGCATCGACCGTGGCATGCACGCTGGCGACGTCGGTGACATCGAGGGCGAAGGCCATGGCGCGACCGTCGAACTCCTCGATTTCCGCGACCAGCGCCGCCAGTTTGTCGGCGCGACGTGCACAAACCGCTACGCGGGCGCCGCTGCGCGCCAGAGTCAGCGCAAAATGCCGGCCCAGGCCGCTGGAAGCCCCGGTCACCAGGGCCGTTACGCCCTCGAGCGCAAAGGGTTCGGTCACTACAAACCTCCGTTATCTACTGGATCAGAGACCTTAGAGCATAATCCATGGCAAGGAAATCGGGCGTTGATGGGGTCAATAGGGGGTGAGAAGTCAGTTGACATGCGGGGCGGCAGCCGCAGATTATCGAATAGCGCAGGTGGCGAACACTTGGCGCGTCGAGCGCAAATTGCAGTGATTTCATGCCCAGCTATTCGGCCCGGGTTCTAGTCTACGATACCGATCCCGAACACCCTCATGATCTTCCCGCAAAGCTTGAACAGCAGAATTATTTTTGCATACAGGTGGAGAACGAAACGGACGCCGTCGACGCCGTCATCAACGCTCATCCCGACGTGGTCATCGTCAACACCGTGCCTGCCGACAGCGCCTGGAGCGAGCTCTCCGATGCCGTGCACACGACATGGCGCGACCGCCAGGCACCGGTAATTCTGATCGGCGATACAGCCGGAATCGAACAAAAGGTCGAGAGCTTCCGCAGCAAAGTGGCCGACTATTTGCCGGCCAATTTCCACGATACACAGCTTTTTGCCCGTCTCCAGGCCTTGTTGCGCATCAACACCATGCACGAGGAACTGCTCAGACGCATCTTCACGGTCGAAAAATACGGCGTCAAGGACATCGAGGCGGTATCGCCCGAGGTCGAGGTCGACGACGCCCGTGTGGTGCTGCTGGGCCGAGACGCGGCTGAGCTTGACACGCTGGAAGCGGCGCTGAGCGACGAGCGCGTGGTGGCCCGCCTCGACGACCCCTTCGCCGCGATGGAAGCGCTGACCGAGAAGAATGTCGACGGCCTGATCGTGGCCACCCGGGGCGACGACCAGGAATTCTTCGGCTTCTGCACCGATGTGCGCCACAATTCGCGTCTCTTTAATTTGCCCATCCTGGTCATCGTCGACGAGGGCGTGTTCGAGGCCGACGAAATGCAGTTGGCCCGCGGCGCCACCGAACCGATCCAGCGGCCGATCATGGCAGACGACCTCAAGACCCGGCTGGAGTTGCTGATCATCCAGCAGCGCTACCGCTTTGCCGTGCGCAAGGTCTTCATGCAGTCGCTTCGCCCGGTCAACAGCGACGGCCTCACCGGCCTCTATAGCCACGGCTTCCTGCACGAGCACTTGGCCAGCCAAGTCGCCGATGCCGAGCAATGGCAAAAGCATCTTGCCGTGGGATTTTTCGATATCGACCTCTTTGGCGACGTCAACGCCGAGTTCGGCTATGTGGCCGGCGATTTGCTACTGCGCCAGATCGGCACGATGATTTCGGGTCTGTTACGGGCCGAAGATCTGTCGGCGCGCTACGCCGGCGGCTCCTTCGTGGTGGTGCTACCGGAAACGCCGCTGCAGGTGGCCGAAATCGCCTTGCAGCGCATTGCTTCGGTGGTGCGCTTTACCGAATTGGCCATCGCCGATGCCGTGAAGCCTATCAGCGTGGGGCTTTCCGTGGGTGTCACCGCCTTCGAGGCCGGCGACGATGCCGAAAGCCTGATCGCCCGCGCCCGCGAGGCCATGCAGTAAGCGAGAAAGGTTCGGAGCCGACCATGGAGCTACAGATAGACGTCGTCTCCGATACCGTCTGTCCCTGGTGCCTGATCGGCAAGCGGCGCTTCGAACGCGCCCTGAAGGCTCGGCCAGAGGTCAAAGTAACGCTCAACTGGCGTCCCTTTCAGCTCAACCCCGACATGCCGGAAGGCGGTCTTGAGCGCAAAGAATATGTCGAGCGCAAGTTCGGCGAACCCGACCAGGCCCAGGCGGTCTACGAGAATATCCGACAGGCCGGACTGGGCGAGGACATCGACTTCGCTTTCGAAGCCATCCAGCGTACCCCCAACACCATCGATTCCCATCGCCTGATCCGCTGGGCCGGTTCAGCCGGTTGCCAGGACGCCGTGGTCGAGGATCTTTTTGGCCGCTATTTCCTGGCCGGCGCCGACATCGGCGATCACGCCGTGCTGACCGACATCGCCGAGACCGCGGGCATGGACGCCAAGCTGGTGGCTGAACTTCTGGAGCGCAGCGACGATCGCGACCTGGTGGCCCGCGAGGACGCCCAGGCCCGGCAGATGGGGGTCAATGCCGTGCCCTGCTTCATCGTTGCCCAGCGTTACGTGGTATTCGGCGCCCAGGAGCCGGAGACCTTCCTGCAGCTATTTGAACTGTTGGCCCGCGAGGACGCCGAGGCAGCGGCTGAAACCGCATTGGTTTGAACACCGACGAAAAACACCCCCGCCCTGCCCTCCCCCACGCAGGGGGAGGGTGTGGGTGGGGGCGGCGACGGACTTTATTCCTGCGCAATCTCGGACAAATGAACCAATAAGCGTTGGGCCCCGGTCAGCCGCTCGTCGGCGTCGGGCCAGGAGCGCATGTAAACGAGCTTGTGGTCGGGCCTGAGCTTGACCGTACCGACCTGATTTTCGATGAAGGCCACCAGGCCGGCCGGGTTGGCGAATTCGTTGTCACGGAAGTTGAGCGTGGCACCGCGAGGCCCGGCCTCCAGCTTCTCAACACCGGCGGCACGGCAGAGCTGCTTGATGGCGACGATGCGCAGGAGATGTTCGACTTCCTCTGGCAGGTTGCCGAAACGGTCGATCAACTCGGCCGCGAAGGCGTCGATCTCGGCCCTCTCCTCTAGCCGTGAAAGGCGCCGGTAAAGTCCCAGCCGAACATCGAGATCAGCCACGTAGGCCTCGGGTATGAGCTCCGAGGTGCCGATGTTGATCTGCGGCGACCAGCGCTCTTCCTCACCCTCGGTGGCGCCGCCATCGTCGCGCGCCGCGGCCACCGCCTCCTCCAGCATCTCCTGGTAAAGCTCGAAGCCGACCTCGCGGATATGGCCCGATTGCTCCTGGCCCAAAACGTTGCCGGCGCCGCGGATGTCGAGATCATGGCTGGCCAGGCTGAAGCCGGCACCCAGGCCATCCAGCGCCTGCATGACGGCCAGCCGTTTCTCCGCCGCCGGCGTCGGCAGGCGCCGCGCCGGTAGGGTCAGATAGGCATAGGCCCGCAGCTTCGAGCGCCCGATGCGGCCGCGCAACTGGTAAAGCTGGGACAAGCCGAACATGTCGGCGCGATGCACGATCATGGTGTTGGCGGTGGGGATATCGAGACCCGATTCGACGATGTTGGTAGCCACCAGGACGTCGAAGGCGCCTTCGTAGAAGGCATTCATGACGCGGTCGAGATCGTCCGCCTTTTGGCGGCCGTGGGCTATGGCGACACTAACCTCGGGCACTTGGCGCTTGAGGAAACCCACGACCTCGTCGATGTCGCTGATGCGGGGGCAGATGTAGAAGGTCTGACCGCCACGGTAGTGCTCGCGCAGGATGGCTTCGCGCACCACCACGGGATCGAAAGGCAGCGTGAAAGTGCGGATGGCAAGTCGGTCGACCGGCGGCGTGGCGATGAGGCTGAGCTCACGCACCCCGGAAAGCGCTAAATGCAGCGTCCGCGGGATCGGCGTGGCGCTCAGCGTAAGCACGTGAACGTTGGTACGAAGCTCCTTCAGGCGCTCCTTGTGGGTAACCCCGAAATGCTGCTCCTCGTCCACGACAACCAGGCCCAAGTCTTTGAATTTTATGGTTTTTCCTAAAAGAGCATGGGTCCCGACGACGATGTCGATGCGGCCCGCCTCGAGGCCCTCACGGGTTTCCGCCGTCTCCTTGCCCTTGACCATGCGCGACAGCCGACCGACCTCGACGGGCCAGCCGGCGAAGCGCTCGCGGATGGTCTGGAAGTGTTGGCGGACCAGCAAGGTGGTAGGCGCCACGATGGCCACCTGGCGACCGCTCATGACGCTGATGAAGGCGGCCCGCAACGCCACCTCGGTCTTGCCGAAGCCGACGTCGCCGCAAACCAGCCGGTCCATGGGCCGGCCCGAGGCGAGATCTTCGAGCACATCGGCGATGGAGCGTTGCTGGTCCTCGGTTTCATGGTAGGGAAAACGGGCACAAAACTCGTCGTAGAGCCCGGCCGGTGGCTGCCAGGCCTCGACTTGGCGCAGCTGCCGGGCGGCAGCCATGGCGATCAACTGATCAGCGATGTCGCGGATGCGTTTCTTGGCTCGGGCTTTGCGGGCCTGCCAGGCGCTGCCGCCCAGGCGATCGAGCGCCACCTCGGCGCTTTCGGAGCCATAGCGCGAGATGACCTCGATATTGACCACCGGGATGAACAGGCGGTCGCCGCCCTCGTAAATCAGCAGCAGGCAATCGTGGGGAGCGCCGGACACTTCGACGGCGTTCAGCCCCTCGAAGCGGCCGATGCCGTGATCGACGTGAACGACGAAGTCGCCGGGCGTCAGGCTGGCCGCCTCGGTAATGAAATTCTCGGCCCGGCGGCTGCGCTTGGGCGGTCTGACCAGACGGTCGCCGAGCACGTCCTGCTCGCCGATGACGCACACCGCTTCGCTCTCGAAACCGTGCTCCAGCCCCAGTACCACCAGGCTCAACACGTTGGCCGGCAGGGCCTGGCAGCCGGCCCAATCATCGGCGGCCTGGCCATCGGATATGCCGTGATCGGCCAGCAGGCCGGCCAGGCGCTGGCGCGAGCCGTCGCTGAAACTGGCCATGACAACGCGCCGGCCAGCCGTCTGCTGGGCGGCGATATGGTCCGCCAGCGCGTCAAACAGGTTGGCCGTCTGGCGCTGACGCTCGGGCGCGAAATCACGGCCGCGGCGGCCGCCGGCGGCGAAAACACGGGGTCCCTCGGGCACGTCGAAGGGTGACAACGTGAACACCCCGCGACCGGCCAGCAGGACCTGCCACTCTTCATCGCCCAGGTAGAGCGCTTCGGGCTCGAGTGGCCGGTAGACGACGCCCTCCTCGCCGTCGGTCCGCGCCGCTTGGCGCGCCTGGTAGTAATCAGCGATGGTTTCCAGACGGCTCTGGCGCGCCTCGTCGGCCAAATGATCGAGGCTGACAAGGGCGCCGGGCAAGTAGTCGAAGAGCGTCTCCAGGCTTTCGTGGAACAGCGGCAGCCAGTGCTCCATACCGAGCTGCCGCCGGCCCGCCGTGACGGCCTGATAAAGCGGGTCGTTTTCGCCCACCGCAGCCCCGAAGCGGGCGCCGTAGCCGGCCCTGTAGCGGGCGATGGAGGCGTTATCGAGCAACACTTCCGAGACCGGTTCCAAGCGGAAATCCTCGACCCGGTCCTGGGTCAACTGGCTCAACGGGTCAAACAGTCGCACGCCTTCGAGGGTGTCGCCGAAAAGGTCCAGCCTGACGGGCTCGCCCCGACCCGGCGGAAAGATGTCGATGATACCGCCGCGAACGGCGAACTCACCCGGCTCGCGTACCGTGCCGGTACGGCCATAGCCATTGCGCGTCAGGTAGGCCAGCAACGCCTCGGTATCGATGTCGTCGCCGATGCGGGCGCTGAAAGTGGCGGCGCGCACGGTGTCGCGGGCCGGCAGGCGTTGGGTGGCGGCATTGACCGTGGTCAGCACCAATCCCGGCAGCGGGCCCTCGACCAAGCTGCAAAGCGCATCCATACGCCGGCTGGCCACCTCTGCGTTGGGCGACACGCGGTCGTAGGGCAAACAATCCCAGGCCGGGAGGATGCGCAGCACGAGATCGGGCGCGAAGAAGGCCAAGGCTTCAGCCAAGCCCGTCATGCGAGCCTCGTCTCGGGCGACATGAAGAAGGTTGGCGCCGAATGACTGGCGAGCCTCAAGGGCAAGTTCTGCCAGCACCTGGGCATCCCGGCCTTCGGGCGCACCGGCGATCGCGTTCCGCCCGGGTTCAAGCAGATTTTTTTCTTTGAATATCAAGATGTTATTTCATGAAACTTAAAGTTCAACAACAACGTCATAACGTCGCTCTCCAGATTCTCAGGTAGCTCATTCTTACCGCTCACCCAATCGAACAGATCGGCATCGTTCTGCTCCAGAAGAGCGGCATAACGCCTGAGCTGCCCGGCATCAAAATCGGCCAAATGGTGATTGGCGAAGCGACCCAGCATGAGATCTGTCTCGCGCCGGCCACGGTGCCAGCTCTGGTAGCGCAGGCGCTTGCGCAGGATCTCGATGTCAGGGCTGGGATCGGTATCGCTCATGCCGGGCCGGAGGGGCGTTGAAACAGGGGCTTTGGGGAGGGCGACGGTATAGCCATTGGCGGTATCCTGTCGATGGGATAAAACGGCTCAACCCGGTGTGTCGTTTTGTGCGCCGCTTTAACCGACCTGATCATGCGCCCGGAGATCTTGTTTCCGCTATTCCGCCCTCTGACCGCCCTGGCCGGCGTTGGGCCGCGCATTGCCAAGGCCTGCGCCCGCCTGGACCTCGAAAGACCGGTCGACCTGCTCTGGCATCTTCCCAGCGGGCTCTTGGACCGGCGCTTTTCACCGCCGCTCGACACAGCGCCCGACGGCGTCGTAGCAACCGTCGTGGTCGACGTCGGGCGCCACCTGCCGGCGTCCAACCGGCGCCTGCCCTACCGCGTGCCGTGCCACAACGAAAGCGGCGAGCTGACGCTGGTTTTTTTCCATGCCCGCCCCAACTACCTGCAAAGGGTACTGCCCGAAGGCAGCAGCCGCGTGGTCAGCGGCCGGCTCGAGCGCTTTCGCGGCGAGTTGCAGATGAGCCATCCCGACCACATCGGCGAGCCCGCCGAGCTGGCCCGCATCCAAACCCTGGAGCCGGTTTACCCGCTGACCGCCGGGCTCACCGCCAAAGCCCTGCAAAAAGCCACGAACGACGCCCTGAGCGAGCTGCCCGAAATGCCTGAATGGCTCGACCCGGCGCTGCAAAAGGCCGAAAACTGGCTGCCTTGGCAAGCCGCCGTACAGGCGGTCCACAGCCCGGCCGGGTTCGATGATTTGGATCCCTTGGCTACGGCCCGGGCTCGCCTGGCCTATGACGAGTTGTTGGCCAACCAGTTGGCCCTGGCCCTGATGCGCCGCAGCCTGCGCCGCCGTGCCGGCCGGACAACCCAGGCCGAGGGGCACTTGCGCCAACGCGTCATCGCGGCGCTGGACTACCAGCTGACTGGTGCCCAGCAACGCACCTTGGGCGAAGTCGATGCCGACCTGGCGGCCGAGCACCGCATGCTGCGGCTGCTTCAGGGCGACGTCGGCAGCGGCAAGACCATCGTTGCGCTCCTGGCCATGCTGACGGCCGTCGAGGCCGGCGCCCAGGCCACCCTGATGGCGCCGACGGAGATCCTGGCACGGCAGCACTTCGCCACTATCGAGCCGCTGGCCCAGGTTGCCGGAGTGCGGCTTGGACTGCTGCTCGGCCGCGGCCGTCAAAAAGGCCGGGCCGCCACGTTGCGCGCCCTGGCAGCCGGCGAGATCGATATCCTGGTGGGCACACACGCGGTGTTCCAGCAAGAGGTCGAGTTTCGCGATCTGGCCTTCGCAGTGATCGACGAGCAGCACCGTTTCGGCGTCCACCAGCGCCTGGCACTCAGCGCCAAGGGCGCCGGGCGCTGCGACCTGCTGGTGATGACGGCGACACCCATTCCGCGCACCCTGGCGCTGACCGCCTTCGGCGACATGGAGACCTCGCGCCTTGATGAAAAGCCGCCGGGCAGGCTGCCGGTGGAAACCCGGGCGCTGCCGCTGGAGCGCCTGGAAGAAGTGGTCAAAGCACTCGAACGCCATGTCGCCGACGGTGCCCGGGTCTATTGGGTGTGTCCGCTGGTGGCCGAATCGGAGATCAGCGATCTAGCCGCCGCCGAACAACGCCAGGCCCACCTGAGCCAGCACTTCGGCCAGCGCGTGGCGCTGGTGCACGGCCGTATGAAGGGCAGCCTCAAGGACGACGCCATGGCCCGCTTCGCCAGCGGCGAGGTGGAGATACTGGTGGCTACCACGGTGATCGAGGTCGGCGTCGATGTGCCCGAGGCGACGGTCATGGTGATCGAGCATGCCGAGCGTTTCGGCCTGGCCCAGTTGCACCAGTTGCGCGGCCGGGTGGGCCGCGGCACGGGCGCCTCGAGCTGTCTCATGCTCTACGCCCCACCGCTGGGCGAGGTTGCCCGGCGGCGCCTGGAGATAATGCGCCAGACCGAGGACGGGTTTCGCATCGCCGAAGAGGACCTCAAGCTGCGCGGTGCCGGAGAGGTCCTGGGCACGCGCCAGAGCGGCCTGCCGGCCTTCCGCCTGGCCGACCTCGGCGCCCACGGCGAGTTGCTGGCCATGGCACGCGACGATGCGCGCCTGATCCTGGAGCGCGACAGCGATCTCGAAAGCCCCCGGGGCCAGGCACTCAGGGTACTGCTCTATCTCTTCGAACGCGACGCTGCGGTGGGCTATCTGGGTTCGGGTTAGTTGGTTTCCTCGTCAATCGCCACGAACAGTTTCTTGACCCCCTGATCCGCTTCCGGACGCGGGTCCGGAGGGGTCACGATGCCGCCCGAGATGACCAGTTTGATACCCTCCTCCACCGACATTGCCAGCGCCACCACGTCGCGGCGCGGCACGAAGAGCAGAAACCCCGAGGTCGGGTTGGGCGTAGTCGGCAGGAAGATGTTGATCAGTTCATCGGCGCTGAGATCGGCGATTTCGCCCTCGGTCGTACTGGTGACGAAGGCCACCGCCCAAAGGCCGCGTCGGGGATACTCGACCAGCACCACCTCGCGAAAGGAATCCGACGACTGGGCCAGCACGGTCTCGAAGATCTGCTTCAGCGCCCCGTAGATGGTACGCACCACCGGCATCCGGTCGACCAGTTGTTCGCCCAGGCCGACCAGGGTGCGGCCCAGAATACTGGCGGTCAGAAAACCGATCAGCGTGACGACGAGAAAGATGACCACCAGACCGAGCCCGGGAATGCTGAACGGCAGGTAGGTTTCCGGGTTGTAAGCAGGCGGTATCAGCGGTGTGATCTGGTCGTCGACGAAGGCAATGAACTCCCAGGCGATCAGCACCGTGATGCCGATCGGCGCGCTGACGATGAAGCCGGCCAGGAAGTAATACCGCAGGCGGCGCAACAGGCCGCGCCGCGGAGGGCGTAGCAATCTCGGCTTTTGAGCCATCCCGCCTCATTTTTCGACTATTTCGGAAATATCCTGAGAATATCTTAGCAGGTTTTTCCTAACCCCTTATTAACACAGGGAAAAGTACCCTAGCGACCAATATTCGGAGGGACCGGCATGGGATTTTTGCCGGGCATCGCCATTTGCAGTAAGGTCCGATAATCGTGATGCGCAAAACGCTGTTCGCCCTCCTTCCCTGCCTGCTTCTGGCGCTGCCGTCAGCGGCTCGGGCCGACTACGAATCGGCGGTGCTGAGCTACGACAAAGGTCGCTACGACGTGGCGCTCAGGGACTTCCGGCCGCTCAGCGAAACCGGCCATTCCGGAGCCGAGTTCATGCTTGGCGCCATGTACTTTTACGGCCGCGGCGTGACACGCAACGACGGGCTGGCCGCCATCTGGTTCTTCAAGGCCGCCAACCAAGGCCATCCCGGCGCCCAGTTGGCCTTTGGTTCAATGCACATCCGCGGCATCGGCGTGCGCCAGGACCTGATCACGGCCTATACCTGGCTCAGCCTGACCATGCGTAGCGCCATCCCTACTTTAGTGCATCAGGCGACCTTGCTGCGCGACGAGGCGGCTCAGCTGATGACGCCCCAGGAAATCGAAGCGGCTCGCGCCAAGGCCGCCGACTGGAGCGCCACCCCCGCAGGACTGACGCGTTGGCGGCGTTAAGCAGATCCCATCTGGGATCGGCTTAACGTTTTTGTCGCTCACGGCGGCGGACCTGCGGTCCGCTGCCTGCGCGGGCGCGCCGCAGGTGCGGCGGGTCGCGGTCGCTCCCGTTGCACAAAAAAGACAAAGGAAAAAAACACTTGGTAGCTGCGACACTAAGCCGTCCCCGGGACGGGGGCGGAGGCCAAGGGCGCGGATGCGCCCGCCCGGTGAAGGGCTACAAAAAACCACGCCCGCCCGGCGAGGGTTTACAAAAGTTCTAACGAAAAGCCACTGGGTCGGCGAGGACGTTTTCGCGGGTCCATATAGCCAGTTGCCGGCCGCGATAGGGCTGTACATAGAGCGGCAGACCGGCGCGTTCGGGCAATGACTTGAGGTGCAGCGTGACGACGTGACCGTCCGGGTGGGCCGCCAGCCAGCTCTCCAACTGCCGGCCCGGCACCACCGCCAGGGCCTTGCTCAAGCGACCGGGAAACTGCAATTGCCCTTGATATTTATTGACCACAGCCACGGCATGGCCGCGCGCCAGGGCCTCACCGACATGGGCGGCGGCGCGCTGCAGGTCGAAGGCCGGCCTCAACGCCGGCACCAATGTGGCATGAACCAGCAGCACCAGCGCCAGTGACTGCAACGCCAGCGCCCGCACCCGGCCACCGACGGCGGTGCCGCGCCAGACCGCCAGCAAGGCGCCCAGCAAAATCATCGCGAAACCCAATGGCTCGGCCGCCCTCAACCATTTGGGCAAGGCTGCCAAATGCCCCTCCGCCGGCCCCTGCCCCAGACCGCCGAGCACCACCAGCGCCAGCCCGGCCAGCACCACCAGCAGTGCCGGCACCACCAAGGACCATCGCCCGCCGGGGCTTTCGGGCAAGGCCCGAGCGGCGATCAGCATGAGCGGCGGGAACAGCGGCAGCATGTAATGCGGTTGCTTGCCACTGATCAGCGAGAATACCACGAAGGCCGGCAACACGGTGGTCAGGGCCAGGCGCGGGCCCGCCTCGCTCCATAACCCGACGCGGCCCTGGCGCCAGATGCCGCGCCACAATGGAGGCCAGAAAACCCAGGGAAAGAGCAGCAGCGGCAGCAGCGGCAGGTACCACCAGAACGGCCGGTCATGGGCAAAGGATTCGCTCATGCGCCCCGCTGTCTGGCCCCACAGGATAGCATCGCCATAGATCGCACCGCCGGCCCGCGCCGCCGGTAGCGCCCAGGCCAACGCCAGCGCCGCGGCAACCACCAGCGCCACCGCCAAAGCAAGGTACCAGCGTCCCCAGGCCACCTGTAGAGACTTCCCCCACCAGGGCGCCAACAGGGCCGGCGGCAGGAGATAGAGCGCGATCACCGGTCCCTTGGCCAATACCCCCAGCCCCAGCGCCAGCGCCAGGCCGGCGAAGCCCGGCACCAGCCGGCCGCGCCAGGCCACGACCAGGCTCAGCAACCCGGCGGTGCTGATGAGCGTCAGCAGCATGTCCAACATGGTGACGCTGGCAAATGCGGCCCAAAACAGGCTGCCGAGCAGTAGCCAAGGCACCAGGGCGGCGATTTCCGGGCGCTCCGGCCACAATCTCGCGGTCAGTGCCCGCGCCACGAACAGCGCCCCCAGCCCACAAAGCGGTGCCACCAGCCGGGCCCACCACTCGCTGACGCCGGTCAGCAGCCAACCCAGATTGATCAGCCAAAACAGCAGCGGCGGCTTGTGGCTGTAGGGCTCGCCATTGAGATGCGGCACCAGAAAATCACCACCGAGCCACATCTCCCAGGCCACCGCCAGATAGCGTGTCTCGTCGACCGGTGTCAGCGGCCGAGCCCATAGCGCCAGGCCGATCAGCAGCAACCAGGCAGCCAGCCACGGCAGCGCCGAGATCAGGACGCGCCTCATGGCTCGGCGCCGTTCTCGTCGGCCAAACCGCTTTGCCGCCCATAGCGCCGGTAGAGATGAACGCCCAGCCCCGCCGAGACGGCGAAAAGGCCGACGCTGATGGCGATCTGCAGCTCCGAAGCGACGCTGACGCCCGAACCGACGAGCGCGAAGATGATGGTTTGGGGCAAGTATCCGAGCGCCGAGCCAAGCACGAAACCCAGCCCGCCGATGGCCGAAACTCCAGCCGCCAGGTTGGTCAGAAAATTGCTGCCTACCGGCAGCAGCCGGATCACCAGCGCCATGGCGAAGGGGCTCTGGGCCAGGAAGGCATCGATGCGGCGAATGCGCGCCGGCGCCCGGGCCAGCACCACTGCCCGGCCCAGCAGCCGGGCATAGGTAAAGGTTACGATGCAGCCGATGACGGTAGCCAAAAGCGCCAACGCCGTGCCGATGGCGACACCAAAGGCATAGCCGCCGAGGAAGCTGATGATCTGGCGGGGCAGCCCGAAAGTGGCGAAAAGTGCGGCGGCGGCTACGAATAGCGCCTCGCCGGCCAGTCCGCGGCCGCGCACCTGGCTGTCGATCCAGTCGGTGCTGAAGGCCGTCGTCAGGCCGCTTTCCTTGACGGCGAAACCAATGGCCAGCAGCGAAAGCAGCAACGCGCCGCCCCGCAACAAGGCCCGAAGATCTTTCTTAGCCGCCATTTTGCTGGCCATCCGGAGCGCCATCACACAGTTCCTCAACGACCGGCAGGCGGCTGCGCCGGGCCAGCCACATGACGCCGCAAAGATCGACGATGCCGACCCACAAGCGGTCAGCGACGCCATAGTGCGAGCGGCCGCCGCGGCGTGGACGGTGATTGACCTCGACGGAGGTCACGCTGGCGCCGCGCAGCCGCACCAGGGCCGGCAGGAAGCGATGGAAGTGGTCGAAAAGCGGCAAGCTAAGAAAGAGTTGGCGCTCGAAAAGCTTGAGACCGCAGCCGGTATCCGGGGTGCCGTCACGCAACAGCCGGCGGCGCACGGCATTGGCCACCTTCGACGAGACCCTTTTCAGCCAGCCGTCGTGGCGGTGGCGGCGGTAGCCAGCGATGAGTAACGGGACCGGCGCCGGGGCCTGCAGATCGACAAGGGCCAGCAGCTTGGGCAGGTCGGCGGGATCGTTTTGGCCGTCACCGTCCAGGGTGGCGATCCAGCGCCCACGCGCCGCTTCGATGCCGCTGCGCAGCGCGGCGCTTTGACCGGCGTTGCTGCGGTGCCGGAGGCGCCTGAGCCAAGGTCGGGCGCTGGCCGCAGCAGCCAATACCGCAGCCGTGTCGTCGGCGCTGCAATCGTCGACCACGACAAGCTCGAAAGCCAGCAGACCTTCAAGAGCCGTCGCCACCTCGTCGATCAACGCGCCGATGTTGGCGGCTTCGTCATGCACCGGGATGACAACGGACAGCGGCAGATCGTGCTGCTTTGCGGCCGCTGCAGCGGCGCTATCGATCGGATCGTGGCCCATGCCGTATCGGATGCCGGTGGTAGTGCCGGAAAGGCTCGCGGCGCGACCGCGAGCGTGCCCGAAGGTAATACCGCGGACCGGACCCCACAAGAAGAGTTTCGTAGTTGAAGTTCAGGCGACGGCCAGCAAAGTCGGTGCCTCGGCGTCAGGCTCACCGCCGTAAGCTGCGGCAGCGCTGCCGACGGCGCCGGGTTCGCTCTGACCGGCCGTCTCGGTCCTGGCTTCGACCGCTTCCTCGCGCCGTTGGGCCGCGGCCTCGGCCCGGGCCTTCGATTCCTCGGCCTGGGCCCGTGAAGCCACCGCACGATCCTGGCCCGAAGGTTCGGCCGGTGCCATAGCGGCGCGCTTGACTACCTCCATCTTGCGTATTGTCGCGTCGGGGTTGCCCGCTATCGGGCTGACGTCAATGGGCGTCGAGCCGCCGACGGCGTAGTTGCCGCCATCGGGACCGCGTTGGTAGCTGTAGCTGGGCTGACCGGAATACTGCCCGCCGGCATTGGCGTGGGCCTGTTCGTGGCGCCGCACCTCGGCATCGCGGGCCTTGAGCTCAGCCACCAGTTTCAGTTCGGCCTCGCTGAGGCCACTGGGATTTGTGGCAGACTTGGAGTCCCCGTTTCCGGCATTACCTGATTCCTGGGCCGCCCGCAGGTTGGCGAAATCGACCAGCGAGGCGCCTTGATGGCGGGCGTTGGGATTGCCCTGACCGTGGTGGGAATCGCCACGGGCGGTGCGCGCCGGGGCCGGCACGGCAGCGACTGTTGCAGCACCCTCGCTGGCCGGGGCGTGAACAGACGTCGCCGGCGACGGCTTGCTGGCGCTGCCGAAATAGGTATTTGCCGCGGTGACGGTATCAACGGTCGTCACATCGTGACCCCTGATCGCCGTCCCTGAGAACGAATTTCTATCGCCTGTCGGGAGCTAAAGCGGGCCTTCTGGACCCGACCCTCATGCTAGCCCCTCGCCACTAACAAAGCGTAAACAGCAGAAGGGGCCTAAGGTGTTGATATTACAACAAACGCCTTCGAATTTCAAGCTGTTCAAAAGTGTGTTAGCTGGCTGTTGCCAGCTCGTGCAGACGCTGGCGGTCGAGGATCAACAGCGTCTTGTGGCGGCGTTTGACGACCTCGGCCTTGAGCAACTCGCCGATGGCCCGGGCCACGGTCTCGGGCGTCGTGCCGGCCCACACCGCGATCTCCTTGTGCTGCGGCATGGAATTGATCTTCCAACGGCCGTCACCCTCGGGATCGGGTTCCGACATCTGCAACAGCTCGCCATAGACGCGCTGCACGCTGGACATCGAGGAGAGGCCGACGACGCGGGAATTGAGCCCCCGGATGGTGCTGACGAAATAGTGCATCAGGCGCAGGCCGACATCAGGGTGGCGGGCCAGGAAGTCGAGAAACGCAGCCGCCTCGACCTTGGCCAGCAAAGTATCTTCAGCAGCAAAGACGGTGGCCGAGCGGGGCTCCCCGTCGATGGCCGAAAGCTCGCCCAGGACGGTTCCGGCCTCGAGGTCGGAAAATGCCACTTCCTGGCCCGAAGCGGCATGGTCGACCACCCGCACCGTGCCCTCGGCGATAAAAAAGACATCTGTATGATGGTCGCTGCGATCGAAGATCTGCACACCCTCGGGACACCAGTACCACGTGCTTATGTTTTCGAGCTCAGCGATCGTGGCCGGCTGCGCGTCATGCAACAGCGCCAATCCACGGAGATTTCTCTCTTTGCCCTGTGGGATCTCCGTCTGCAAGCTATCGGGTACCCAATCCGCCGTCATGGTCATCCCCATCCCCAATATTGCGCACCCGTAATCCCCCGCCGGGTTGCGGCAATCGCCGGTCCTGTCCGATCTTGGCAGCCATGATAGCGGATTTGTCGGCCCGGTACAGGGGCCACAATAAGTAGCGAGACAATTCCTGGCTGGGCTCTACCAGTCCTCCTCCGCCATGTCCCCGTCCTCATCCGGCGTCAAATCGATGGGCTCGGCCTTGGCCCATTCGCGTTTCTTTTCCTTGAGCACCAAATGGCGACGGAAGGCAAGCATCAGCATATAGATCGACATGATGCCGATCGGCGGGATGAATATGCCGGCAAAACCAACCGGACCGGGGAACATGGGGGGCGAAGCGACGTAGCCGCTGAAGGGCAACTTGGCCAGCGAACAACCGTAGCGTTTAGAGCTCTGGTTGTAGACCCGCAGCCAGCCCTGATCGCCGCGGGGCTGCTTTTCCATCCAGTTGAGGCAGTTGGAGCGGCGGTCGTAGAGCTCGAAAAAAGCGAAGCCGCCGGCCGCCACCACCCAGACCAGCGAGGCAATGATCAGGCCCTTGGCCAAGGTGGTCAGTTCTCCCCGGCGCTGGGCCGCTTTCGAGCCCTTGCGCCGCTTCCGGCGCTTATTCTTGGCTGCAGGCGGTTTGGCCGCAGAGGTTTTTTTCGCAGAGGATTTATCCGCAGGGGATTTATCCGCAGAGGATTTGTCTGCCGGCGGCTTCTGTTCGCTGCCTTTTTCCTTGTCGGCCATCGCACTTTTTCGCCGGCTGCACCGTGGCAGCCCCTGCGCCATTGCCTTGTGCCATCTTCGATTTCACCATCATCAATAGCACGAAATCGCACCTCGTTCAAAATGAACAAGCGCTAACCGTCAGGGAATGAAGGATTTTTCCTGCTACCGCATACTAGTTTTGCTCCGCCCTTTCGCGCGCATAACGCAAGGGAACCGCGGTGCCGTCCTTGATCGTCTTGAGAACCAGGCTGGTAGTGACCCGGTCGACGCCCGGCATGCGAATAAGATCGTTTTGCACGAAAACCTCGAAGGCCTGAATGTCGGCCACCATGATGTGCAGCAGGTAGTCGCGTTCGCCGGTAGTGGCATAGCCCTCCACCACCTCGTCACGTTGGCGGATTTCGCCTTCGAATTCCTGGGCTCGGTGCATGTCGATGGTAACGTTGACGAAGACGTCGAGGCCGATACCGAGCTGCTGGGGATCGAGCCGCGCCACGTAGCTCCGGATTACGCCTTCCTCTTGAAGGCGGCGCACCCGGCGCCAGCAGGGCGTCGTCGAGAGACCGATACGTTCGGCCAATTCGGCGATCGACAAACGACCGTCACGCTGCAGCTCGTCGAGGATGCGGCAATCCTGCGAATCCAAACGGTCCATAGGGTTTCTTTCCGATATTTTATAATATTTTAGATGATATTTCTAAATTCCTATTATTTTGATGTCTAAATGGCAATGATTTTCTCAAAATCTTAGGTGTATCATCCACAGCAACGTAGCCGGAGCGCGCCTGGCGAAGTGGGCGTCCGCGCTCCAGACCCCGGGCTACGGGGCCAGGGAGATCCGGCATGACGATCACTGATATCTCGTTGGACGACGTCTACAACGTCAGCGACGGCCGTATTTATCTCACCGGCGTCCAGGCCCTGGTGCGGCTGCCCATCGAACAACGTCGCCGCGACCGGGCGGCGGGCCTCAAGACCGGCGGTTTCATCTCGGGCTACCGCGGCTCGCCGTTGGGCGGCTACGACCGGGCACTGTGGGGCGCCCAGACCTTGCTCGACGAACATGACATCCGCTTCCATCCCGGCCTCAACGAGGAACTGGCGGCAACGGCCGTGCTGGGCACGCAGCAGGCCTCGGTCTATCCCGATTTCGAGTACGACGGTGTCTTCGCTATCTGGTACGGCAAGGGCCCCGGCCTCGACCGCGCCGGCGATGCCCTGAAGCACTGCAATTCCTACGGCTCTTCGCGCCACGGCGGTGCCCTGGTCGTGGTCGGCGACGATCACGGCGCCGTCTCGTCCAGCCTGGCCCACCAGTGCGAACAGGTCATGCAGTCGTGGATGATGCCAGTCTTCAATCCGGCCAGCCTGCTGGAATACCTCGATCTCGGTCTGCTGGGATTTGCGCTCTCGCGCTTTTCGGGCTGCTTCGTCGGCTTCAAGGCGGTATCCGAGACGGTCGAATCGGCGGCTTCGATCCGGGTTTCGCCGGAGCTGCCAAAAATAATCCTACCTGAGGATTTCGAGATGCCGCCGGACGGCCTGCACATCCGCTGGCCCGATCCCCAATTGGTCCAGGAGGAACGGCTGCAATACCACCGCCTGCCCGCCGCCAAAGCCTTCGCCCGGGCCAACCGCCTGGACCGTTGTGTCCTGGGACCGGAACGCGGCCGCCTGGGCATCATCAGCACCGGCAAATCCCACCTCGACCTCATGCAGGCGCTGTGGGACCTGGGCATCGACGACAAGGAGGCGCATGGGCTGGGCCTCGGCATCTACAAAGTCGTCATGTCGTATCCGCTGGAGAGCGAAGGCGCCACGGCCTTCGCTGCCGGCTTCGACGAAGTGTTGGTGGTCGAAGAAAAACGCCCCTTCGTGGAAACCCAGCTCAAGGAAGCGCTCTACAACCTGGCTGCGGAGCGCCGCCCAAGGGTCAGCGGCAAGACCGACCCCGAGGGCCGGCCACTGCTGCCCAGCAACGGCGAGTTGGATGCCGATCTGTTGGCGCGGGCGGTGGTGGCACGTCTCGGCGACGCCGAGCTCGAGCGCCGCGCCGCCGCCAAGCTGCAGAGTCACCAGCAGCTACGCGGCCTCAGTCAGAGCCCCAGCGATACCGTGCGCACGCCCTTTTTCTGCTCCGGCTGCCCACATAACACCTCGACCCGCATACCCGAAGGCAGCCGCGCCTTGGCCGGCACCGGCTGCCACCTGATGGCGGCGCTGATGGACCGTGAGACCTCGAGCTTCCTGCACATGGGCGCCGAGGGCTGCAATTGGATCGGACACAGCCCCTACGTGACAGCGCCACATATTTTCCAAAACCTGGGCGACGGCACCTACAACCATTCGGGCAGCCTGGCCATCCGCCAGGCCCTGGCCACTGACGTCAACATCACCTACAAGATTCTTTTCAACGACGCCGTTGCCATGACCGGCGGCCAGCCCTTCGAGGGCGACCTGACGGTGCCGCAGATCACCCAACAGGTCTATCACGAGGGCGTGCGCCGCATCGCCGTGGTCAGCGACGATGCCGACAAGTACCCCGCCGACGCCGGCTTCGCGCCCGGCACCAGTGTGCATCAGCGCGACGAACTCGAGGCGCTGCAGCACGAGATGCGTGAGCTGCCGGGTGTCTCCGTGATCGTCTACGACCAAGTCTGCGCCACCGAACTGAGACGCCGGCGCAAACGCGGTCAGGCCGCTCAGGCAACCCGGCGGGTTTTCATCAACAGCGCCGTCTGCGAGGGCTGCGGCGATTGTTCGGTGCAGTCCAACTGTATCTCAGTGGTGCCCCTCGAGACGCCCTTGGGACGCAAGCGGGCCATCGACCAGTCGACCTGCAATATTGATCTTTCTTGTCTCGAAGGCTTCTGTCCCGCCTTGGTCACCCTGGAAGGTGCCGAGCCGCGGCGCCTGGCGGCGGCTGCAGCCAGCGCCGATTTCGCCGCTACGCTGCCGCCCCCTCCCCGCCCCCAAATCACGGAGCCCTACGGCGTCCTGGTCACCGGCATCGGCGGTACGGGCGTCATCACCACGGGCCAGATCATCGGCATGGCTGCCCACATCGACGGCCGCGGCGTCTCGGTGATGGACTTCACCGGCCTGGCCCAACGCGGCGGCGGCGTGGTCACCCACGTGCGTCTGGCGCCCAAGCCGGACGACATCTACGGCGCCCGGGTGCCCTTCGGCGGCGCCGGCCTGTTGCTCGGCGGCGACCTGGTGGTCAGCACCGGCCCCGAAGTGCGCTCGCGCCTGAGTACCGCCAGCCGGGCCGTGGTCGACAGCGGCGTGGCCATGACCGCCGCCATGGTCATCGATCCGCGGGCAGAAATCGACGATAGCCTGTTGCGCCATCAGATCGAGGAAGCGGTGGGCCGCGACAATCTGGATGCCCTGCCGGCAACGCGCCTGGCCGAGCGGCTTTCGGGAAACAGCGTTGCCGCTAACATGGTGCTGCTGGGCCATGCACTGCAAAGCGGAGCGCTGCCGCTTTCGCTGGCCGCCGTCGAGCGCGCCATCGAACTCAACGGTGTCTCCATCGAGGACAACAAGCGTTGCCTGGCGCTGGGCCGCCTGGCGGCGCACGACCGGGCCGCCGCTCTGGCCCTGGTCGGGCTATCAGACGAAGCACCCAAGAGCGAAACCTTGGAGGATTCGGTGGCCCGGCGCTCCGCCTTCCTCAGCGAATATCAGAACGTCGCCCTGGCCGAGCGCTTTCGGGCCATGCTGGCCCGCGTCGAGGCCGTCGAAGCAAGCTTCGGCAGTGAACGCCACCTCAGCGCCGCCGTGGCCGAGAGCTATTTCAAACTGCTGGCGGTGAAAGACGAGTGGGAGGTAGCCAGGCTTTACGTCGAGGGCGATTTCCAGGACCAACTGAAGGCCCGCTTCAGCGGCGACTATCGTCTGCGCTTCCACCTCTCGCCGCCCTGGTTGGCGCCGCGCGACCGCTACAGCGGGGCCCGGCGCAAGACCAGCTTCGGCCCCTGGGTGCTGACGCTGTTTGGCCTGCTGGCCCGCCTGCGGGGTTTGCGTGGCGGACCGCTCGACGTTTTCGCCTGGCAGGCTGAACGGCGGCGCGAGCGCCAGTTGGTGTCGGAATTCGAAGCCACGCTCGAGGAACTGCTGGCCGGGCTCGGCGCCGCCAATCTAGCCCAGGCCGTCGACATCGCCCGTCTGCCGCTCGACATCAAGGGCTTCGGCCCGGTCAAGGAACGCGCCATTACCCGTTTCGAAATCGAGCACGAGAGCCTAATGGCAGCGTATCGCCTTGGCGACCGGGCAGCCGCCGCCGAATAGACAGTGTATAAGTAGCCGCTGGAAGGTGAAGCAGGCGAGGAACTCCCATGACGGCACCGGAACCCCGAGAGGGGATCATGGAACTGCGCCCTTACAAGGGCGGTGATGCGGTGCTGGAGGGCTTTGCCGAGCCCATCCGGCTGGCCTCCAACGAAGGGGCCCTAGGCCCCAGTCCACTGGCCGTCGCGGCATTGGAAAGGCTGGGGCCGGAGCTGCATCGCTATCCCGACGGCGGCGCCACCGCCATGCGCCAGGCCCTGGCCGAACACCACGGCTTGGAGGCCGAGCGCATCGTCTGCGGCACCGGCTCGGACGAGTTGCTGAGCCAGATCTGCCGCGCCTACGCCGGGCCCGGCGACGAGGTGGTTTACAGCGAACACGGCTTCATGTGGTACAAGATGACGGCGCGCTCGTGTGGCGCCACACCGGTGGCGGCGCCCGAGGTCGACCTCACCGCCAACGTCGACAACCTGTTGGCAGCGGTCGGAGCAAAAACCCGCGTCGTCTTCCTGGCCAATCCCAACAACCCCACCGGTACGGCGATTTCGCGCCATGAGATCGAGCGCTTGCACGCAGGCTTGCCCGAAGACGTGCTGCTGGTGCTGGACGGCGCCTACGCCGAATACATCGAAGACGACTGGTATAGCGATGGCGCCGAACTCGTGGAGGCGGCGCAAAACGTGGTCATGACCCGGACCTTTTCGAAGCTCCATTCCCTGGCCCACATCAGGTTGGGCTGGGCCTATTGCCCCACCGCGGTGGCTGACGTGCTCGATCGCATTCGCGCGCCCTTCAATGTCGCCGGCCCAGCCATAGCGGCCGGTCTGGCTGCGCTCGCCGATCGCGAGCATGCCGTCCGGACCCGCGCCCATACCATCCAATGGCGTGACTGGCTGGCCGCCGAGGCCAGCAAGCTGGGTCTGGGCACCACGTCCAGCGTGGCCAATTTCGTACTACTCCGCTTTCCCGACACGGCCGGCCGCACGGCCCACGATGCCGATACCTTCCTGCGCCAACGCGGCATCATCGTGCGCACTCAAGACCCGGTCGGGCTCTCCGACTGCCTGCGCATCAGCATCGGCAACGAGGACGAGATGCGGACCACCCTGGCAGCGTTGAGTGAGTTCATGCAGGACTGAATGAGCGGCGACGCCACAACACCAACAGCACCTTCGGCCGACAAACTGGCCACCCAGGCCACGGAGATGATCGGCCGGCAGCGCTTCGGCGAAGCCGAAACCCTTGCCCAACAGGCTTTGGCGGTCGCGCCCGGCCACCTGGCTGCCGGTTTGGTGATGGCCGCCTGCGCCCGGCAACGCGGCGCCTTCGATGTGGCCGAACGCTGCCTCGAGACCGTGCTTGGCGAGCATCCCGGCAGCGCTGCCGGCCACAGCAGCCTGGGCATGGTGCGTTTCGAACAGGACCGCCTCGAAGACGCCGAGGCGCTGTTCGCACGCGCCGTCGGCCTTGACCGGGATAACGCCATCAACGCCTTCCGCTGGGGCGAATGCCTGCGCCGGCTGGGCCGCCTCGATGAATCAGAGACGGCCTTCGAGGAAGCTCTCCGGCGCCAGCCCGACCAGACCGACGCGCTCTTTCAATTGGCCAACGTGCTGGGCGAGAAGGGAGACAGCGAAACTGCCTGCCGGCTTCTCGAACGCCTGCTGGAAATCGCACCCGAGAACGCCGAGGCACGCTTCAATCTCGGATTTCACTATCTGCGAAGCGGCCTACTGTCAGAGGGCTGGCCGCTATACGAGGCACGCTGGCAGCACCCCGAGGCCCCGGCCCAGCGTTTTGCCGTGGCGCCCTGGGACGGCAGCGAACCCGAAGACAAGCACATCCTGGTACACGCCGAGCAAGGCTTCGGCGACGCCATCCAGTTCGTGCGTTTCGTGCCCCTGCTGGCCGCTCGGGCGGCCCGCGTAACGCTGCTCTGTCAAAAACCGCTCCTGGCCCTCTTCCGCCGCTCTCTCGAGGTCGAAGTGCTGGGCTTTGAGAGCGCCTTGCCCAAGGTCCATGGCCACGTCTCGCTGCTCAGCCTGCCCGGCCACTTCGCCACGACCCTGGAGAACGTACCGGCACGAGAGTCCTATCTCAGGGCCCCATCGACGGTGGGCCATACCGGCCACCCTGCCATCGGCATTTGCTGGGCCGGCAATCCCGAATTCGTGAGCAACCGGCCACGCTCCTGCCCGGCGCCCCTGTTCGCCCGGCTGATGGAGGTCAGCGATGCCAGCTTCTTTGGCCTGAAAAAAGATGCCGCGGGGGAAGACTTGTCGCTTCTTACCGCCACGGGCCGATTTGTAAACCCGGCGGCTGACTGGCAGGATTTCGACGACAGCGCCGCCGCCATAGCCGGTCTCGACCTGGTGATAACCACCGACACCGTGATCGCGCATTTGGCCGGAGCGCTGGGCCGGCCGACTTGGCTGTTGCTGCACCAGGACCCGGACTGGCGCTGGCTGCTGGATCGCGAAACCTCGCCCTGGTATCCCACGCTGAAAATTTATCGCCAACACCGGCGCGGCGACTGGGAGGAACTGCTGGGGCGCGTCGGGGCAGACATTTCTCGCTTTTCCGAGACTTGATTTTGCGCCTTCCGTCGGCAATGACTGGGGCATGACAGAAATCCAAAGCAACGGCATCCGGCTGCAGTACGATGACGCCGGACGCGCCACCGACCCCGCCATCGTCTTCATCATCGGCTTCGGCCTACAGCTTATCGCCTGGCCCCAGGATCTGATCGACGGCCTGGTCGAGGCCGGTTTTCGGGTCATCCGTTTCGACAATCGCGACACCGGGCTCTCCCAACGCTTTCCCGATGCCGGCCTGCCCGACGTATCCTCGGTCTTCGCCGCCCGCACCGCCGGCCTGCCCTTCGACTACGCCTATGACGAAAACGACATGGCCGACGACGTGGCCGACCTAATCGCCGGGCTTGGCCTTTCTTCGGCCCACGTCGTGGGCATGTCCATGGGCGGACGCATCGCCCAGCGCGTGGCGCTCAGGCAGCCCAGGCGCGTGGCCAGTCTGACCGCCATGATAACCTCTTCGGGCGATCCCAAGCTGCCGCCCGGCAATGCCAATGTGATGAAGACGCTGATGACGCCGCCCGAAGATCCCACCAGCCGGAAGAGCTACGTGGCCAATGGCATGAAGATCGCCCGGGCGCTGAAAAGCCCGGGTTTCAAATTCGACGCCAAGGCAGCGCGCCGGGGCCTCGAGGCTGCCTTCGACCGCAGCCCCGAAATCGATGGATACATGCGCAACATGGTGGCGATGATCGCCGCACCGCCCTTTCACTACACCCTGACCGAGATCACGGCACCGACGATGGTACTGCACGGCGACGCCGATCCGGTGCTGCCGGTGGCCCACGCCGAAGACCTGGTGCGCCGCATTCGGGGTGCTAAACTTCACCTCATCGAGGGCTGGAGCCACGAGATCCAGAGCCCCGACGTGATTCCCTTGCTGGTCACGGCCATTAGCGAACACTGCCGCGCCGCGGCCTAGCAGCCATTCTCGCAACCCCGAGGAACGCCATGCCAGCCTATCGCTCCGATACCAACACATTGGGCCGCGGTAATGCCGCCCAGCGGGCGCTGTGGCGCGCCACCGGCACCCGCGAGGAGGACTTCGGCAAGCCGGTCATCGCGATAGCCAATTCCTTCACTCAGTTCGTGCCCGGCCACGTTCATTTGCGCGAGGTCGGCAAACTGGTGGCCGAGGCGGTCGAGGCGGCCGGCGGCATCGCTAAAGAATTCAACACCATCGCCATCGACGACGGTCTGGCGATGGGCCACGACGGCATGCTCTACAGCCTGCCGTCGCGCGATTTGATTGCCGATTCGGTAGAATACATGGCCAACGCCCACTGCGCCGACGGCCTGATCTGCATCACGAATTGCGACAAGATCACGCCCGGCATGCTGATGGCCATGCTCAGGCTCGACATCCCGGCAGTGATGGTTTCGGGCGGGCCGATGGAGGCCGGCATTCGGGTCGTTGACGGCGAAAGCACAACTTTCGACGCCGCCGACGCCCTGGTGGCAGGCAGCAACCCCAATATCAGCGACGAAGAAGTGCTGGAGTTGGAGCGTGGCGCCTGTCCCACCTGCGGCTCCTGCGCCGGCATGTTCACCGCCAATTCCATGAACTGCCTGGCCGAAGCGCTGGGCCTGGCACCGCCGGGCAACGGCTCGGTGGTGGCCACCCACGCCGAGCGCCACGGCCTCTTCCTGCAGGCCGCCGAGCTGGTGGTCGACCTGACCAAGCGCTTCTACGAGGGCGGCGACGACAGCCTGCGGCCCCGCCGCATCGCGACGCAAGGTGCCTTCGAAAACGCCATGGCCATGGACATCGCCATGGGCGGCTCGACCAACACCGTGCTGCACCTCTTGGCCGCAGCCCGCGAGGCCGAGGTCGAATTCGGCATGGCCGACATCGACCGAATCTCCAAACAGGTGCCCAACCTCTGCAAGGTCTCGCCCAGTGTTCCGCACTACCACCTGGAGGACGTGCACCGAGCCGGCGGCGTCATGGGTATCCTGGGTGAATTGGAGCGTGCCGGCCTGGTCGACGGCAAGGTGCCCGGCCTGGCCGGCCGGCCACTGGGCGAGCTGCTCGAGGAATGGGACATCCGGCGCAACCCCAGCGCCCGCGTCAGCGAATTCTACCTGGCAGCACCGGGGCGCCAGTTCAACATCGCCGGCTTCAACCAAGACGCCCGATTCGATGGCCCGGATCTGGACCGCGAAGCCGGCTGCATCCGCGACGTCGCCCACGCCTACAGCGCCGACGGCGGCCTGGCCGTTTTGTTCGGCAACATTGCCGAGCGCGGCGCCATCGTCAAAACCGCCGGTGTCGATCCCTCGATTCTCAAGTTTTCCGGCCCCGCCAGCGTCTTCGAAAGCGAAGGCGACGCCGCTCAGGGCATCCTGGGCGGCGCCGTCAAACCTGGCGACATCGTGGTCATCCGCTACGAGGGGCCGCGCGGCGGCCCGGGCATGCAGGAAATGTTGGGTCCGACCAGCATGATCAAGGCCATCGGGCTGGGCAAGGAATGCGCGCTGATCACCGACGGCCGTTTTTCGGGCGCCACCTCGGGACTTTCCATCGGCCACATCTCGCCGGAAGCCGCCGAGGGCGGCGCGCTGGCCCTGATCGAGGACGGCGACATCATTGCCATCGACGTGCCGGCGCGCAGCATGAACGTGGAACTCAGCGCGACCCAGCTCGAGGAACGCCGCCAGGCCATGGGCAACCGCGGCGCACAGGCCTGGAAACCGCGTGATCGCCAACGGACCGTGTCGCGCGCTCTCAAGGCCTATGGCGCGCTTGCAACCAGCGCCTCGGAGGGCGCGGTGCGCGACCCCGAAATTATCGAGCGCCTGGCGGCGGGGGGTGAATGAATCAGATATCACGCCGCTGCGCGCTGATCACCGGCGCCTCGGCCGGCATCGGCAAGGCCTTCGCCGAGCTCTTCGCGGCTGAGGGCTACGATCTGGTGCTGACGGCCCGCCGCCGCCAGCGGCTCGAAGACCTGGCCCGCGCGTGCCGCGAGCGCCACGGCGTCGAAGCCCGGGTGGTGGTCGCCGACTTGGCCGATGCCAAAGCCCCGCAGGCCATATTCGACGAATTGGCAGAGGCCGGCGTCGCCATCGACGCCCTGGTCAACAACGCCGGCTACGGCGTGCCGAACGCATACATGAGTACCACCTGGCAGCAACAAGCGGACTTCATTCAGGTGCTTGTCACTGCCGTAGCCGAACTCAGCCACCTTTTCCTGCCCGGCATGATTGAACGCGGCTGGGGCCGTATCATCAACGTCTCCTCCGTGGCCGGCCTGATACCTGGTTCGGCCGGGCACACGCTCTATGGCGGCGCCAAGGCCTTTCTCATCAAGATGACCGAAGCCCTTTCCCACGAGACCGTCGGCACCGGCGTGCAAGTCTCGGCGCTTTGCCCTGGTTTCACCTACAGCGAATTCCACGACGTAACCGGCACCCGCGAACTCGTCAACCAGATGCCCGAGCGAATGTGGTTGACGGCCGAAGAGGTGGCACGCCATGGGTATGACGCTGTGATGGCGGACGAACCGATCGCCATCACCGGCGGCATCTACAAATTCTATTGTTTGCTGGCGCGGTATCTGCCGACCGGCCTGGCGCGCGGCATGGTACGGCGACGGTCGGGCGAGTTTCATGCCCAAGGTTGATCAAAAAATGCCTCGGATCGACGAAACCCCTACCCCCGCTCTGGTCCTTGACCTCGATATCCTCGAATCCAACATTGCCGCCATGACGGCCTGGGCCAAGCAGCATGGCATCGGGCTCAGGCCCCACGCCAAGACCCACAAGTGCGCCACCATCAGCCAACGCCAGCTCGAGGCCGGAGCGCTCGGGCTCTGTTGCACCAAGGTAGGCGAAGCCGAAGCCCTGGCCGCCGCCGGCATCGCACGCATAGCCATCACCGCACCGGTGCTGACGCCGGCCCGCATCCGCCGGCTTATGGACCTAAACCGGCAGATCGAACTGACCGCCGTCGTTGATGAGATGGGCAACGCCGATGATCTCGCGGCCGCCGCCGAGGCGGCCGGGAAGCCTCTAAAGGTGCTGATCGACGTGGACGTCGGCACCCACCGCACCGGTGTCACGTCGGCGGCCACAGCGGTGACCCTGGCCGCCCTGATCGACGGCCGTCAGGGACTGGAACTCGGTGGCCTACAGGGCTATGCCGGGCACGTCCAACACGTTCAAGACTACCGCATCCGTAAGATCCGCACCGAGCGCGATTTGCAAGTCCTGGCCGAGGCCCGCGACGCACTGCGCCAAGCCGGTTTTGAGGTCGCCGTGATCAGCGGCGGCGGCACCGGTTCGCACCGCATCGACGCCGGGATGGGATTGCTGACCGAGGTGCAGGTCGGATCGTATGTCTTTTGCGACGTCGACTACGACGTCGTCGACCTGACGGGCGATGGCAGCCGGCCTTACCGGAATTCGCTGTTCGTCGACCTCACGGTAATCAGCGCCAACCACCCCGGCTTCGCCACCGTTGACGGCGGTTACAAGAATTTCGCCACTGACGGCCCGGTCCCGGAGGTGACGACCGGCGCCCCGGCGGGCACAAGTTACCGCTTTTTCGGCGACCACTTCGGCCGCCTGGAATTCGCCGATACGTACCATCAGGCGAATAGCGGCGAACGCGTGCGCTGTATTGTATCGCACTGCGACCCGACTATTAATCTTTACGACAGCTACACATGCGTGCGCGGCGACGAGGTGGTCGAACACTGGCCCATCGAGGGCCGCGGCCGCGGCGACTGACGAGGCCGGACCGAGGGAAACCTTGACGCGAAGCGTCCGACGCCCAACCTCTTTGACAGGATCGTCGTTTGAGGGGGTAGCTATGATCTATGAGGTGAAAGGCCGTCTCGTGGCCGAGCGAGCGCGGGAATTTCTCGACAAACTGAGCGATGGCAGCATCGAAGCCCAGCAGCCCGACGGCCGCGAGATCGTCGCCAGCATGTGGCGGGCGCGCATCGGATACGACGGTATCGCGCGGTGGACCGAGACGTGCTTTTGTCCCACACCGCTGGCCCACGAGCGCGAAACCGTGCTGGAGCACTTTTTCAGCGAGCTCGAAACGGTGGAAGCGGACCAACACCGCACGTATTCCGGCGCCCCGCTGATGGAACACCTGGCGTTCCTGAACGTCGACACACGAACGGTGGCTTAGAGCATGTCGCGACTAATCTGATCCATTTGACCGGCACACCAGGACCCGTGGGTAGGCGCGGTTCGCAGGGCGTAGTGGGACTACGGCCAAGAACCGCAACGCCGCCACGGG
>NZDS01000235.1 GCA_002690215.1 Rhodospirillaceae bacterium
CCCTGGCTGCTGGTCGCCGTGTAGGTACGGGCGCCGGTGGCCGAGGCGCCGATGGCCACGCCCATGGCGGAAAACTCGGAATCGACGTTGAGGTATTGGCAGTTGCCGATCTCACCCTGGCGCACCAGCTCGCTGAGATGCTCGACGATGTGGGTCTGGGGCGTGATGGGGTAGGCGCAGATAACCTCGGGGCGACAGAGCGCCACCGCCTCGGCAACCGCGAAAGAGCCCTCGATCTGCTTCAGCATGGCGGTGTGCCCTCAGTTGGTGCGGATGGTGTCATAGGCCTTGGATGCGGCGGCCACGTTCTGCTCGCCCAGCGTCCCGGCAAACTTCGCCTGGATGGCATCGATCACGGCCTCCAGCGTGACCCGCCCGGTAACCGCTGCAAAGGCGCCCAGCAGCGCCGCATTGGGCAGCGGCCGGCCGAGGAACTCAAGCGCCCATTCGGTGGCCGCCACGGTGCAGATGTGGTGCGGTGGAAAACGCTCGACATAATCGCCGAGCCCAAGGTCGGCGTACTTGCGCCGCGTGTTGATGAGCAAATAGCCGCGGGTGTCGAGACCGTTGAAGAGATCGACCTGATGCAGCAGCGTAGGGTCCTGAACGATCAGCGCATCCGGTTCCACCACGGGCTCGCGCAGCCGTATGTCCTTGTCGTCGATACGGCAAAAGGCCACCACCGGCGCGCCCATGCGTTCGGAGCCGAAGCTGGGAAAGGCCTGGGCGTAGCCGCCCTCGTTGAACACCGCCACCGAGAGCATCTCGGCCGCCGAGACCACCCCCTGGCCACCGCGGCCGTGTGTGCGGATCTGGAACATGGCGTCAATGACCTCTCTGCCTGCCTGGACAACGATTTTACATCATTCGGCCCCCGGCCGAAGGCTCCGCGATGGTTCTGCGACGAAATGTCCCGTGTTGAAACCTCACAGCGGCGGCAGGCCGAATTCGGACCAGCGGGCGCGCACCCGGGCCTCGGTGTCAGTGTCCAATTTGACCTCGCGCGGTTTGTCGGCCCACTCGAAAGGGACGCAGGCGTCGAGGACCACACGGCCTGTCGTGGTGCGAACGCCGGCCGGCAGGCTGGGATCGAGCTGCGAGGAGCGGCCGCTTTCGACGCGCACGGAGCGTGCCGCGTCGAAGCGGGTCGAGAGCGCCCACCAAATGCCGGCCCAGTCGTCGGGCGCGATGTCGTGATCGACGATGATCACGCCCTTGGTACCATGGTGCCCCGACGATGACGCTAACACCGCCGCCGCCGCCTGGGCCGAGTGGCCGGCATACATCTGGCGTAGCGAGACCACGATCCAGAACCAGCCGCAGGCCTCGGGCGGCACGTAGACGCTCTCGATCCCGGGGATACGCTGCTCGGCCAGATCGTTCCACAGGCTGGCCGTGCGGGCCAGGGATTGCAGCATGTGGATGTCGTTGACCGGCTTGCCCACGGTGCAGGCCCAGAAGATGGGATCGTCGCGGTGCAGCACGCGCTCGACCTTGAGCATGGGTTTTTGCCAGTCTTCGAAAGAGTAGTAGCCGGTGTATTCGCCCAGTGGGCCTTCGCGGCAAGTCTCGGCGGGATCGATGACACCCTCCAGCACGATCTCGGCCCGGGCCGGAAGCGGCAAGCCGCTCAAGTCCGAGTGCCAGACCTCGACCGGGCGCCCGCGCAGCGCACCGACCACGTCGTATTCGCTTACCCCGTGGCCGATGAAGCTCGACGCAGCGAGAAACAGCAGCGGATCGCCGCCCATGATGGCGGCCGCCGGCATGGCTTCGCCGCGCTCGCGGTAGTGATCGAGTATCATGTCGGCGTGCTTGCCGCGCAGGATCTGCACGGCTACCCGGTCGGGCGCCAACTCCTGCATGCGGTAGACGCCAAGATTGATCCAGCCGCTCTCGGGATCGCGAACCACCAGATATGCCGTGGTGCCGAAGAAGCGGCCGCCATCCTCGGGATAGAGCTTCGGGCTGGGCAAACGGGTGACGTCGATTTCGGAGCCGGTGAGGACGTTTTCCAGAAGTGGCGCCTTGTCGACCGCCTCAGGCGGCTTGAGACCCGAGGCCAGACGCTGTACCCAGAACCGGCTGAGCTCGGGTATGCCGGGGCCGGGCTCCTCCCCCAGCACCACGGCCAGACGCTCGGTGGTCGTCAGCGCGCTGGTCAGCACCGGTATCTGGAAACCTGTGACGTTCTCGAAGAGAAGCGCCGGGCCACCGCTACGCTCGCCCAGGACCGCGACGTGGCCGAGCTCCAAGTCGCGATCGATGGGCGCGGTGACACGGTGCAACTGCCCCCGCGCCTCCAGCGCCGCCAGGTAACTGCGCAGGTCGTCGATTTGCATGGCCGCCCTCCGATTCGAGACGGCCTATCTTAGCAGGGCCATTACCAGACGACTTGGGGGAAGAACCAGTGCTCGACCATCCATTGGTTGTCGTCCAAGAGTGGCACGATTTTTCGGTCCTTGTAGGCCTTCGGCGGCAACCCCATGCGGGCGCCGTAGGAGACGTTATGACAGGAATTGCAGCCCAACGTCGGCGAGCGATAGGCGCCGGCGTATAAGGCCCCGAACACCACGCTGACGACCAGGGAAACACCGAGGAAGGAGACGATGCGCGTGCGCCAGTTTCGGCCTTTGCCGATGTTGCGGGTGCCGGTACCGGGGATCTGCGCTCCCTTCGTCCGCTGGCGAACGATGTAGGGCAGCACCGCCAACAGCACGAAAAGCCCGAAAGCGAGGTAGACGCCAAGCAGCGGTGCGAGAAAATTCTCGAAGTACATGAACGGCAGCAGCGGCATCAGGAACAGCCACTCCGGCGCTGGAATGTAGGTTTCTTCCAAGGGCATGGGGATCTCGTCGGGATCCAGCGTCGGCGCCGCCACCAAGATAGCCAGCACGGCGATGGCCAGCAAAAAGGGCAGCACCAATACGGCGTGTTTGAGCAAATAGCGGCTCAGCGCGACCTTGCGGATACGCAGCTTGACGAAGATGTGGAAGTCGAGCAGCACGATGGTGATGAAGGGAATGACCACGACGTGGGCGATGAAATTCCGGTTGAGCGAAAAAGATTCGATGGTGGCCTGCTTGAGGCCCGGCCCGATCAGCGGAATGAACTCGAGGTAGTTGGGCACCATCTCCATGAACCAGTAGCCCTTCCACTCCCAGGGCAGGATGGCGCCGGTTACCATCAGGCCCAACAAGGGCAGCAGCAAGAGCCCGCCGGTGAGCCAGATGACCTTGCGCTCGCTGCCCAGGAACTCCTTCCTGAGCAAACTTCGGATGGCGTGGATGATGATGGCGCCGATCAGGAAAAGCGCGATCCAGCGGTGCGAATCCCGCACCCAGGCACCAAACGGAAAGTCCCGGTAAAGAGACTGCACGCTGGCATAGGCCTCGCCCAGGTCGGGCAGATAGAAGAGGCTGAGGAAAACGCCCGAGACCAACTGCAGAAGGATCAGCAGGAAGGCCATGCCGCCGAAATAATGTCTCCAGTGATATCTTTCGATGTTCATGTCTCTATCGACCACCTGATCTCAACAAAGTGAATTGCCTGCCGCCGGCGCCGGCTTCGACGCGGTAGAGGAACGGCTGCTTGAGCGGCGCCCCATCCGGGGTCCAGCGCGTCGGTCCGGTAACGCCCGGGCTTTCCGGCATAGCCACCAAGGCGTCACGGATCTTGGAACTCTGGCGCGACTGAGCCCGTACGATGGCCTGGGCCAGAAGACCGAAGGCGTCGTATGCCAGGGCGGCGAAACGATCCGGCGCCTGGCCCGCTTGCTGGCGGTAGGCGGCGACGAACTCGGTCACCATCGGCGCTGGGTCGTCCGGCGCGAAGGTGGCGTAGAGCAGGCTGCCCAGCACCGCCTCGCCACCGGCGCCGAGAAACTCCTCGGTCAGCAAATCTTCGCCACCAATCAGCGGCAGAGCCGTTCCCTGCCGGCTCAGTGCCTGAGCCAGCTCCGCCGCCTCGCTGGCGCCACCAGTGTAGATCACCGCCTGCAGCGGTTCGGGGCTGGCGGCCAAGGCTGCCGCCACTTTTTGCAGATCGGTGCGGCCGGAAAAGCTGTCATAGCTGTCGGCTTCAACCAGAATGCGGCCGCCATGGCGCCCCACGACCTGCTTGAAGGCTGAGCTCAGGGTGAGGGAGTAGTCGTAGACGGCCGAAGTCACCAGGGCATAGCGGTTGTAGCCAAGGCGCGCCGCCTGGGCCATCAGGCCCTCGACCGCGATGGTTTCGGAAAGCGCAAAATGGAACACCGTGCCACCGCCGCCGCCGATGCGCCGCCGCGTGCCCACCGCCATGAAGATAGTGCCCGAGTAAGCCGCCTGATGGGTCGGCGCAAAGGTCGACCAGCCCGTGGGTGCGGCGAAGATGGCCAGAGCGCGCCGGTTTATCAGTTCCTCGACGGCGCCCATGGTGCGGTCCGGGCTCTCGCGGTTGTCGTAGTGCACGATCTCGATGGCCTGACCGTCGACACCGCCGGCGGCGTTGAAGTGCTTCACCGCCAGCCGCACGCCCTCGAGCACGCCCAGGCCATAAGCGGCGTTGTCGCCGGTTTCAGGACCGACGACACCGACCATGAGCGCGCGGTCGGGTTCGCGGCGCGGTGGCGCCGGTTGCGGCCGCGGGGCAGCAACCACGACCGGCGGCGAGGCCTGTTCGGCTTGCTCACGTTCATCGGATTGCCCGAGGCCCAGCACCAAGGCAACGATCCCGGCACCGAGGGCGATTCCGAATACCAGCAGACCGATTCCGGTCCTCAACTTCATGATCTCCCGCCTCCCCCGACCGGCTGGCTCAGGTTGGCTCGACGGCCGGGGGGTGGTGGCGCGAAAGACCTGTCTTCTGGTCGGCCTCGCGCCAGATCTCGCTGTCGGCCAGCAATGCCTTGACCAGGCTTTCCTCGACCAAAAAGACGTTGGTCGCCCCGGCGGTACTGGCGTAGTAGCCGCGCCGAGCCCGATCCTTGCCGCCCAAGCTGAGTTCCACGGTGCGCTGGCCCCGATCCTCGTCCTCATAGAGGATCGAGACGGTGATGCGGGGCCGCGCCAGTCCATAGCGCGAAAGGTCCTTGGGCGCCTCCTCGACGAAGGCCTTGATCTCGGATTCCTGGACGGCGTAGAGAGTTTCCAGCACGTTGACTTGGTTGGCCCGGCCTGCGTTCGGCTCGACCATGCTCCAACGGCCGCGGTCGTGGCCCACGATGACACGGGGCATGCCCCGGCGCTCTAATGTCAGGCGCTTCAGCTTGAGCGGATCGAAGGCCAGTACGGTCTTGTCCCTGAGCTCATAGGCGCCGATATCGGCCTCGGTGCGCACGTCGGCGTGGATGCGAAAAACCCGCTGGTCGCCGGCCAGCATGGCGTAGGCGACATTGTGGGTCGGCCCTTGGTCGCCAAAGCGCACCCTGACCTCGCCGCCGGCAACCTCGAAACCCATCTCCAGCGTCACTGGCTCGAGGCCAAGCTCTTTGAGTTTGGCCGGTTCGGGTTTTTCGAAGAGCACCGCGTCCTTGCGCGCCTTGAGCACGTTTTGCAGCATCTTGGCGATGCCTTCGTCGTCGCCCCGGGCGCTCAGCGGTTGCTCGAGCCACCAGCCTTCATTTTTGCGCACTACCCGGGCGCTGACGCCCTTGGTGCTGTTGCTGATCCAGAAGGAATTTACCTGGTCGGCCTCAAAGGGGAAAAGCCGCAGGATACGGGCTTCCTCCTTGTCGGCTACCTCGACGCGCTCCTCAACCAGCAGGAAGGCGCCGCCCAGAACCACCAGCGCCAGGATCCAAAACAGCGATTTGCGAAAGAGCCTCACGTTTGCCGCCTACGCCGGGCTACCACGCCCACGCCCAGCACCAAAGCCAGCGACGGCGCAATGATGACCGATACCCAGAACACCACACGGCCCTGCTGGTCGGTCATGGTGAGCGGCGTGATCCCCGGCAACTTCGCGCGTACCGAAATCATAGCGGTCTCTTCGGCCAGCCAGTTGATGACGTTGAGAAAGAGGTCGCGGTTGCCCATCAGTTTGATGTGGGCGTTACCGGCAAAGTCGGAATCGCCGGCCACGACAATACGGCCCCAGCGTTCAAGTTTGTTTGTCGTTTCGGTTGTCGGGGACCGGGCGCTCTGGGCGCCCCCGCCCACGGCCCGCACTGAAAGCAGGTTGATCGGCCCCCGCTGATCTTTTTCAGGATCGAACTTGACGTTGTCTTCTTCCAGCGTTCCCTGGCTGCGCGCCCAACTGCTGCTACCGGTTTGGGCCAAGTTGTGCTGACCCTTGGTGGGATCTTCCTTAATGGTTACCGAGCGGGCTACGGGGAAAACCGTGACGACGTTGAAGTCCTTCACGATGGCGTGCTTCTTCGAATATTCCATGACCACCGGAGAGAGGTAGTTGGCGCCCACCATCTGGCCACGCTTGTCGACGATGATGTCATTTCCGAGCTTGAAGCCGTAGCTTTCGAGAAAGCCCGAAAGCTCTGCCGTCGGGCTGGGATCGACGAGAAAGAACAGACTGCCGCCACGTTCGACGTAGGCCGCCAGCTTTTCCAACTCCTCGGCCAGCAAATCCTTCTTGGGCCCGGCCACGACCACCACCGTGGCGTCCTCGGGGATGCCCGGGGCGCTGGCCAGCAGAAGCTCACGGACCTCGTAGTTCTCCTTCTCGATGGCCGTCTTGGCCGCCAGGTAGCCGGTGCGCTCCTTGCTGGCGAGTTGGTTTTCGCCGTGACCGGTAATGAAATAGACGACTTTCACCTGGTCGCGAATAACGCGCAGCAGCGCGTTAGAGACCTTCTCTTCCGATTCGAAACCGACAAGCTCCTGCTTGCCGCCGCTGCGCAAGAGCGTGGTGCGGTAAGCGGTGACGCCGTACTTGGCGGCCTCCAGCGGCTTCTTGTCGGGATCGATGAACCAGAAGCTGAACTTGGGCGAGTGGTAGGAATATTCCTGCAGCAGGTCGACCATGGCCTGACGGGTGCGTTCGTCGGAGCGGTAAAAGGCGATGGCTTCGACGTCGCGGTCGAGCGATTTCAGCACCTTGACGGTCTGGGGGGACAGCGAATAGCGCTGGTTGTCGGTCAAGTCGGTGCGCAGCTTGTAGCGCACGGACATGGTGCCGATAAGGCCGATGATGGCGACGAAGACGGCAATCATGAAAGCCATGTTGGCGCCGTATCGCGTCGAGCGCCGGGCCACCAGGGCCCGGATGTCGGCGAACTTGACGTAGAAGAACAGCAAGAGCGCCAGCAAACCGCCCCACAGCAGCACCAGCACGACAGTGCCGACCTCGCCGAATATGGCGAAAGCCACGCCGCCGACGACCACGGCCAGCAGGCCGAGGAAGCCCAGTGCCGTAAAGGCCCGGTCGCCGCTCATCCCCGCCACCTGTTGGATTCGAGGGCACGCAGGGTGAGGAAAAGAAAGAGCACGATGAAGTTGAGGTAGTAGATGATGTCCTCGGTGTCGATGACGCCCTTGGCCAGGCTCTCCAAGTGCTCGTTGATGGCGACGTAGGCGATGATCTGGCCGATGGCAGGCGGAGCGAAAACGATGGAATAACTCATCAGCCAGAAAAAGAAGAGGATGCCGATCGCCATCGAAGCGGCGACGACCTGATTCTCGGTCACCGAAGAGGCAAACAGGCCGAGTGAGATGAAGGCGGCACCCAGCAGAAAGAGCCCCAGATAGGCCGTCACCAGCGGCATCACCTCGGGCTCGCCAAGCCAAATCAGGAGTGCCGGATAAACCCCGGTCGAGACCAACATCACCGTGAACACTGCCAGGCAGGCCAGGTATTTGCCCACGACCACTTCGGCATCACGCACCGGATAGCTCAGCAGCAGCTCCATGGTACCGCTCTTCTTTTCGTCAGCCAGCAGCTTCATGGTCAGGAGCGGCATCATCAACAGCATGATGACGCTGAGATTGCCGATCAGCGGCCGCACCACGGTCTCGTTTATGTTCAGTAGATTGTGCTGGCGCGCCAGCATGGGGTTGGCCTCGGCCTGGAAGCTGAGCACCGAAAAGGTGGCCACCAGGTTGTAGAAGAGATAGCCCGTGACAGCGAGAAAGACGGCGATGACGGCGTAGGCGATGAAGGACTGGAAATAGGACTGCAGCTCTTTTTTCAGTACCAAATAGACGTTGCGAGGATTCATGCGGCGTCCTCGCGCATCACCAGCTGGATAAAGACGTCCTCCAGGCTGGCCGCCAGCGGCCGCATCTCCACCAGGTTCCAGCCCTGCTCGACGATTAGCGGCGCCAGGCGCCCGCGCACCTCGCCGCCTTCGTCTAGGTCGACGACGAAGCCATGGACGCCGTCAACCACCTGCTCTTCACGCACGACTTCCTTGACGCCTTCGAGCCGGCGCAGCGCTGGCTCTATCTGATCGCCGTCGCCGGCAATACGTAGCACCAATTTGCTCGAACGCTGCATTTGGGCAGTCAGATTTTCCGGCGTATCGACAGCCACCAGGTGACCCTTGTTGACGATGATCACGCGACCGCAAACCATGCTCACCTCGGGCAGGATGTGGGTGCTGAGGATGACCGTACGCTGCCCGGCCAGTTGCTTGATCAGTTTTCGGATTTCCTGGATCTGGCGCGGATCGAGGCCATTGGTGGGCTCGTCGAGGATGAGCACTTCGGGATCGTTGACCAGCGCCTGGGCCAGGCCCACACGCTGCCGGTAGCCTTTGCTTAGCGTGCCGATAAGTTTGCGGGAGACCTCATCCAGTCCGCATTCCCCCATCACCCGCGAGACTTGCTTGGCAACGTCACGGCGCTCGACGCCCTTGATGCCGGCGACAAATTTGAGATAGCCGTCGACCGCCATATCGCGGTAAAGCGGCACGTTCTCCGGCAAGTACCCGACGCGGCGGCGCACCTCCAGGGCATCCTCGAAACAGTCGAAACCCGCCACCGTGGCCTTGCCTCGAGTGGCTGGGAAATAGCAAGTCAGGATGCGCATGGTGGTGGTCTTGCCGGCGCCGTTGGGGCCCAGAAAGCCGACGACCTCGCCCTTTTCGGCAGCAAAGCTGAGACCATCGACTGCCAGATGGGAGCCGAACTGTTTAGTCAGACCTTCGACCTCGATCATGCCGCCGTGCCTCCTACCAATCGCTTGCCATCCGCTTGCCCGAGGGGCATCGGCGCTAGCCCTGGATTTCCTTGTATGAGCCGGGTGCGGTCTTGTGCTTGAGCACGGCCTCGATCGGGCGCTGATTCGGCGGCGTGTCAAAGAGGCGGATCAGAGCCTTGTCTCTACCCAACAGCTTCTTGATGTCCCGGGCCGGCCAGTCGTCTTCCCAGTTGCCGACAAGGCCGTTCCAGACCTGGGTGATGGCCGCCAGTTCGGCATCCGTGAACTGCACTACCGCCTTGGCACCGACCTGCAGGTTGGTAACCTCGACGTACTTCTTCATGAAGTGCGTAACCACGATAAAGGGCGGTCCGCACCGGGCACAGTAGAGCAGGATCTTTTCATCGGAATGACAGGTGGTGCAGCGCCGATAGGCCAGCTCGGTGGCCTCTTCCGGCGTATAGGCGAGATAGCCCCTGGCCTTGGCCTGGCCGATCAGGCCTTGACCCAAAGAATTGGGCACAAGCACCAGCCCTGCGGCGGCGATCAGCAGACAGCCCAGCACCACCCCCGAGATGAGAAAACCCTTCATCATAAGGCCAGAGAATATGTCAGCGTAAGTTTCCAGACCATAGGCAATAAGGCCCCGGATCCCGGTTTCGTGGCGCCGCTTATGATCGCGGCCCAAAAAAAGCGAACCACGGCGGCCGACATGCGCGTCCCGCGCCGCCACCCGCCGTGGCACGTAAACAAACTAAACCGAAGAAACTGAGCCGGCGCCCAAGACGCCGGCCCAAATCCCTAACTTACTACGCTACTAGTAACCCTTGCCGACCTTGGCTTTGACCTGATCGGGCGTTTTCCTGAGACCGCCTTCGACGTAGCCACCGCCCTTGAGGGCGCCTTCTCCGCGGCCCGCCAGCATAGTCTCGTTGAGTTCCTGGTTGTCCTTGAAATCTTCGCTATCCTTGGCCGTCAGGGCATTCACGTCACCCGCAATCGCCGTGAAGGTCGATTTGGGATTGAGATACTCTTCCAGCGACTTCGGCGGTTTGACACCGGCCATGGCACGGATCCAGGCCACCAGGTTCCAGATATCCTGATCCTGCAGGAAGTTACCCCAAGCGGGCATCGTGGAGGACAGGTCGATCGCTTCGCCGCCGCCCTTGATTACCGTGAACAGCTCCAAATTGGTGCGCTTGTTCATGTAGTGGTCGGCAGTCAGGATGCGCGGCTTGGGATCGATCTCGACGGCGGTCGGACCGTCGCCCTGCAACAGCCAGCCGTGGCAAGCGATGCAGTAGACGTAGTACCACTGCTTGCCTTCGTTGGGGTCGGCGCCGGGAACCAGCGTGGTTTTGAGGGTGGGCGACCAATTGTGGGTCCACTGGTTGTAGATGGACTCGCCTTCGCGCGGCTTCTTGACCCGGTCCCAAAGCTCGGTCTTGCCGGTGGCGCCGGCGTAGCCGCTGTCGCCACTGTCCAGCTTGGCGTTGGCATTGCGCTTGCCGACACCCGTCAAATAATCGAAGGGGGCGATGCCGTATGTGCTGCCGGCTTTGCCGGCAATCATGTCGTTGCCCTCTTTCTCGTATGCCAATTGCGCCTTGGCCAAAGCCTCGTCGCTTTGCACCGGGCACACGACCTTCTGGCCCGCAGCCGTGCAGCGCTTCTCGGCCGCCGTCACCTGCGAGGGCGCCAGAACCATCGACACCACCGCAAACAGACCGATCAGCATGGCACTGATGGTCGCTCCAAAATACACGCTCTGATTCCGCCGCATTTCTGCCCCCTTACCTAACTTGGGAAAGCCCTAAACCTGGGAAAGCCTAAACCACCACCTTAAGGCCGGGATGAATATCCCCGCCCCGTTGGCGTTTGTTACTTCAACCTGTCTCGAAAGCCACTCAAACCTACAAATACCAATCACGTACAATGCCATTGTCCCCGAGTGCGCCAGAGGGAAATTTGACTTTCATCATTGTGCGACATTTTGTCGCAGGCCAATGACGCGGCACCAAATTGCCGGGCAAAACTCAAACGTCATTTTCGCCCCTTTTTCGCGGTCCTCGTCGCAGCTGGGCGCCGCGCCCCAGCAGCACCAGGCCGGCAAACAGCAGGAACACGTCAAAGCCGTCGAAACGGCCGCCCAGCTTGGCCGCGAAGAGCGCATCGAAAAGCGCGATGCCGATCAGAAAGGCACCGAAAATTTGAATCTTGAGCCCCTTGGGCATGGCTCGGCGCCGGGCCATGATCAATCTTTAGGCATCGCTAGTGCGGCCACAAACGCGAGAGGTGCTGTCGGCCCACCTTGAGGAGCGCATTGCCTTTGATATCGGTCAGCCAGACGTCGCCCGCCCGGTCGACGTCGACGTCGGTGAGTCGGGCCTCGCCCAGTACGATGCGCGTCACCAGAAAGTGTTCGCCGACGGGGTCGAAGATACCCAGCTTGCCGGCCCGTCCCAAAGCAAAGAGGACTTTGCCGTCGGCCTGGACAGCCAGGTCCTCGGCCACGCCGCCGCCAGGTATGGCGTGGCTGCGAAATTTTTTCTCCCTCGGATCGAACATCATCAGACTGGCTCCGGTGCGCGAAGAGAACCAGATTCTGCCGGCGCCATCGAGGGTCAAGTCTCGGGCCGCCAGGAAGCGCTTCGGCATGTCGAATTCGCTGATCACACCGCTTTCCGGATCGAGCCGGCCGAGCCGGTCGGCCTTGGTCTCGACAAACCAGATCAGGCCCTTGGCGTCGATAGCGATACCGCTGGGCCGGCTGGTCCGGTCGGGCAGCGCATATTCCTTGAAGGTCTGGCTGCGGGGCTCGAATTTGCCCAGTTTGCCGCCATAGAACTCGCTGAACCAAAGGTTACCAGTGGCATCGGTCTGGATTCGCAGCGGCAATGAGTCGATGGTCGGGATGTCGAATTCCTCGAACGTCCGGGTGGCCGGATCGAAACGTCCGAGTTGGTTGGCATCCTGTTCGGTGAACCACACGATGCCGGCAGCATCGACGGTGATGTCGGTGGGGAAACTCTGCCGGGTGGGGATGTCGAATTCCTCAAAGCCCGCCTCGCCGGGCATCAGTCGGCCGATCTTGTTGGCGTTCGATTCGATAAACCAGACCACGCCCTGGGCATCCACCGCCTGGCGCGTCGGCAGGGCATAATCGGTGGGTATCTTGAAGGACAGGGCGCCGGTTCCCAGGTCGATGCCCTGGGTCTGGGTCTGGGCTGGAGCCGCAGCCAACAGGCCCAGCGCGACGCCCAGCAGCAGCGCGGCTCTCACGCCCCCGACTTCCGGCGGGCCAGAACGATGAACAGGCCGCCCGATATCAGCAGCAACAGGGCGCCAACGGCAACGACCATGTAGCCGATGATCTGTAACAGACTGGTCGAGGTTTGCCGCGGCGTCGCCTGGGCCGCCTTTGCCGCCAGGCCGGGATTCCAGGCCCGGGCCTCGGCCAGGCTCAAATGACCCAGCCTTTTAACCTCGGTACTGCTCAGCGAGAACCAAAGCCGGCCGGCCTTGCCGTCGAAGGCGAGGGCCGTGGGAAAGCTGGCATAGCTGGGAATATCGAATTCGTTAAAGTAGGCGCCCTTGGGATCGAACATGCCGACCTTGTTGCCGCGATACTCGAGGAACCAAATGCGTCCCTCGCCGTCAGCCACCAAGGCCGAAGGCAGGCCACGTGGGGTGGGTATCGGCGCTTCGTCGAAGCGCATGAGATCGGGATAGAAGACGCCGATGGCGTTGGCCCGCAGTTCGTTGAACCAGACCCGGCCACTGCCGTCGATGGCGACACCGCCAGGATTGGCGAATTGGGCCGGAATCTCATATTCAGCGATAGCGCTTTCTTCGGGCACCAGCTTGGCGATCTTGTTGACGTTGGCCTCGGCGAACCAGATGCTGCCCTGGCCGTCGATGGCAATGCCCTTGGGATAGCTGTTGGGCGTCGGAATGGCAAAGCCCTGCAGAGCGCCGGAGCCGGGATCGAAGCGAAATACCCCGTTCTGGTCGGGCGCCAGGAACCAGACCTTGCCGGCGGCGTCGAGCGTCAGATCCTCGGGCCGTAGCGCGCCCGGCAGCACGTGTTTGCGAAACTTGCCGCTGGCCACCTCGAATTCGCCCAGAAGGTTGATCGGGGTTTCGCTTTCGGCGCCGCGGCGCACTGTGAACCAAACCCTGCCGTCCGCCGCCAAGGCGATGCGCGATGGGCCCAGGTTGCCCCAACTCTCGGGTAGTGGATGGGACTCGAAACGCTTCTCGGCAAAATCGAACGAAGCCAGATTGCGCCCCACCTTCTCGGCGAACCAGACCCGGCCGTCGCCATCGACGGCGATGGCATGGGGCGCGCTGAGGCCTCCGGGGATGACGAATTCCCGCACCGGCGTGGTCGGCGACGTCGTCGCCGACCACGCCGGTGCGGGAATTCGTCATCCCCGAAGGCCTCAGCGCGCCCCATGCCATCGCCGTCGATGGCGACGG
>NZDS01000236.1 GCA_002690215.1 Rhodospirillaceae bacterium
CAACCACTCCATCAACTCCTCAACATATTGATTCTTATAGCATAATCTCCATCTCAGGGCATCGATTAACGAGTTCATCTGGGAAATGGGGGGTGAATGAAGGCCGAACGCAGATCGCCGATCTGGCGGAAAACGTAACCAAGCAGGTTCTGGGTGTCGGCACTGGCCGGCCGGCGGGCGGCTGACTGTTGCAAATGGCCGCGGGCGCGCTGCCACTGCTTCGCCGCGATGGCGCGCTTGCCGGCCAAATAGTCGCGATCGACGACCGATGCAGCGGCAGGACGGCTTGTCGACTGCCGGCTCGACTCATCATCGCCATTGCTTCCGGCAGCCCGACTTTGCGGTGCCAGCGCCAGAGCCAGAGCCACCAGCAAGGTCGGAACGAGAATTCGCGAAATCTTCATCTTCGCCTCCTTCTAACCGATGTATTTTAGCCGCCACCTTGGCGGCCGGATGTCACATGGTCGTGAGGCGTTCGAAGATGGCAACGAAAACGCCGTCGGTGCCGTGGCGCCGGGGCGTCAGCATGAGGGTGGAGTCGCTGGTCGGACAGGGATCGCCGATCACGTCTTGCCAGACCTCGGCCACGCCGAGCGGACGGAAATCGGTGCGAGTGTTGCCAAACCAGTCGGATTGTTCCCGGTTCTCGGCGGCCAGCAGCGAACAGGTGGCATAGATCAGGCGACCGCCGGGCTTGACCAGGGCGGCGGCCTGACCCAGCAGCCGGCGCTGGCGCTCGACCTCGGCCGCCAGGCCCTGGGGCGTCAAGCGCCATTTGAGGTCGGGATTGCGCCGCCAGGTGCCCGTGCCCGTGCAGGGTGCATCGAGCAACACCCGGTCGGCAATTTCGCCCAAGTCCTCGGGTGGCGGCGCCTCGGGCGCCACCACCCGGCTCTGGACGTTGCGCGTGCCGGCGCGCTCAAGGCGCTCCTTCATGCGGCCGAGGCGCCTGGGATCGCTGTCCAGCGCATAGACCTGGCCCGTGTTCTCCATGGCTGCTGCCAGGGCCAGGGTCTTGCCGCCGGCGCCCGCCCCGAAATCTACGACCTGCTGGCGCGGCTGCGCGGCGACCAACAGCGCAATCAACTGCACGCCTTCGTCCTGCACCTCGACCAAGCCCTCACGGAAGGCGCGGCTGTGAGTGATGCGCTCGCGGTTCTCGATCCTCAGCGAGAGTGGTGACCATCGACCCGTTACCGCAACAATGTCCTCGGCCGCCAGAGCCTCGAGCGCGGTCTGGCGATCCCCCTTCAACGTGTTGACGCGCATATCGAGCGGCGCGCGCTGGTTAAGCGCCGCCATCTCGGCCGCAAGGTCATCGCCGAATTGCGCTTTCAGGTCGGGCTCCAACCAAGCCGGAAAACTGACCCGGGCCCAATCGGGCATGGCAGCGGCGTCGGGCGGCGCCTGGCAAAAGGCAGATTCTTCTGTGCTCAGCGGCGTCGGGCTGTACTGACTGCCATCAAAAAGCTCCGCCGCATCCAAACCTTCGCGCAGCGTCAAGCCCAACACCAGGCAGCGCGGCGTCGCATCCAGGCCGGCCTGATCGAGCAGCCACTCGAGTTCTGCACGGCGGCGCAGCACGGCATAAACTTGGCCGCTGACGGCCTTGCGGTCCTTGGATCCGGCGTAGCGGCGGCGGCGAAACCATTCGGCCACCACGCGGTCGGCCGGCCGGCCACCGATATCGGGTTCGGCGGCAATGGCGTCGAGCAGTTCGATGGCTGCCTGGGTGCGGGCCCCCGGCCTCATGGCAATATATGATTCGAGCCGTGTTTCAGGTCTGCACCGGATAGTTAGGCGATTCCCGGGTGATGGCGACGTCGTGGACGTGGCTCTCGCGCATGCCGGCGGCGGAGACGCGGCGGAAGCGGCAGTTGCGATGCATCTCGGGGATGGTGGCGTTACCGGTATAGCCCATGGCGGCGCGTAAGCCCCCGACGAGCTGATGGATGACGCCGCCCACCGGGCCCTTGTAGGGCACCCGCCCCTCGATGCCCTCGGGTACCAGCTTGAGGCTGTCCTGAACGTCCTCCTGGAAATAACGATCGGCCGAGCCCCGCGCCATGGCGCCAACCGAGCCCATGCCGCTGTAGGACTTGTACGACCGTCCCTGGTAGTAGAAGACCTCACCCGGCGCCTCGTCGGTACCGGCCAGCAACGAGCCGATCATGGCGCATTCGGCACCGGCGGCGATGGCCTTGGCGAGATCGCCGGAATACTTGATGCCACCGTCGGCGATGACTGGGATATCACGCTCGCGGCAGGCCTCGACGGTTTCTATCACCGCCGTCAACTGCGGCACGCCGACGCCGGCAACGATGCGGGTGGTGCAGATCGATCCCGGCCCAATGCCCACCTTGACGGCATCGGCGCCGGCGTCCATGAGCGCCCGGGCACCGTCGCCGGTGGCCACGTTGCCGGCCAGCACCTGAGTGTAGTTGCTGCTCGCCTTGATGTTGCTGACGGTGTCGAGCACGCGCTGCGAGTGGCCGTGCGCGGTATCGACGACGACGACGTCGACGCCGGCCTCGATCAATGCCTGGGCCCTATGCAATCCCTCCTTGCCGACGCTGGTGGCGGCGGCTACCCGCAGCCGGCCTTGTTCGTCCTTGCAGGCGTTGGGATTGAGCTGCGATTTCTCGATGTCCTTGACCGTGATCAGACCGATGCAGCGCCTCTCGTCGTCGACCACCAGCAGCTTTTCGATGCGGTGCTGGTGCAAAAGCCGCTTGGCCTCGTCGATGCCGACGCCTTCCTCGACGGTAATCAAGTTTTCCTTGGTCATCAGCTCGCTGACCGGCTGCTTCTTGTCGGTGGCAAAGCGCACATCGCGATTGGTCAAGATGCCCACCAGGGCGCCGCCCGGGCTGGTCACCACGGGAATGCCCGAGATGCGGTGGTGCTGCATCAACTCAAGCGCCTCGGCCAGGGACTGCTCGGGACCGATGGTGACGGGATTGACCACCATGCCGGATTCGAACTTCTTGACCTTGCGCACCTCGTCGCTCTGGGCCTCGGGGTCCATGTTGCGGTGAACCACGCCCAGACCGCCGGCTTGGGCCATGGCGATGGCCAACGAGGCCTCGGTCACGGTGTCCATGGCGGCCGAGATCAGCGGAATGTTGAGGTCGATGGTGGCGGTCAACCGGGTCGTGGTATCGGCGTCCGCTGGCAGGATGGTCGAGGCCGCAGGAACAAGGAGAACGTCGTCGAAAGTATAGGCTTCTTGGATCTCCATGATCCCTCCTTCGCTGGGTGGCGCGCTCTATAACATGGAAAGTCCGGGAATGACAGCAGACATATAGCGCCCGTCAGAAAGGAGTTTATCTACCGGCTTTCGCCGCCTGCTCGGCTTCGTATTCGGCCAGTAGGTCGCCCTCGATGCCAACGCTCTCACTGTAGGCCTTGGGATAGTAATCCATGAAAGCGTCAATGATTTCCTGGGCCGGCACGTCGGCATGGTCGCCGCGAAAATTGAGGTATTCCATGTGCTCGCGGCCGGCCGCATCGAAGGGATGGAAAAGCGAGTCCTGGCGGCCGTCAAACTCCAACGGCAACACCCCGAAGCGCTGGCACATCTCGATGTTGAAGGCGGGAGTCGACTTGACCCATTTACCGCCGACGAAAAGCTCGGTGTAGCCGTGGTAGATGAATATGTCAGTCTCCATGAAATCGGTCAGGCGCTGCGAGGCCAGGTGATTGCGCACGTCGGCATAGCCCACCCGCGAGGGAATGCCGACAACCCGCGCAGCCGCCGCCAGCAGCGCCCCTTTGGTTACGCAAAAACCGCGACGGCGTTGCAGGCAGCGCGAAGCCCGCAGGCCATCGTGTGTGAGATAAACTTCATAGGGGTCATAGAAGATGTCGTCACGCACGGCGTAGTAAAGCCGCACCGCCTTCTCGATGTCGTCGTCGGCATCGCCGACAGCCTGGTGGGCATAGGCGACGATTTCCGGATGGTCGCTGTCGATCAGATCGGCGGGCGCCAGGTAAGCGGCGAAGTCTTCGCTTTGGGCAGGGTCGCTCATGAAGAAATCTCGTGCTGCGAGTGGGGTGATAGGGATTGTCACAGAGCCGGGCAGTGGTCAAGTATCGCCGCTCGTAGCCGAGCCGCGAAAACCCGTTGCCACGACGTAAACCTCGGCCGATTCGCGGCGGCTGGCTTGGGGCTTGACGTGGCGCACCTTGTCGAAGCTGCGCTTGAGTAAGGCGAGCAGCTCAGCTTCGCTGCCGCCGGCAAAAACCTTGGCCAGGAAGCTGCCGCCCGGCCCCAGAATGCCTTCGGCCACCTCCCAAGCCGTCTCGGCCAAGGCGACGATGCGCAGATGGTCGGTGCTCTGGTGGCCACTGGTGGCCGGTGCCATGTCGCTGAGCACGACGTCGACCGGCCCTCCAGCGGCCGCCAACAGGGTCGTCACGGCAGCCGCGTCGGCCAAATCCAATAGCAGGGTGTCCGCCCCCGGGACAGGGTCGAATTCCAGCTTGTCCACGGCCAGTACCCAACCGGCACCTTGTTGGCTACCGACGCGCGCCACCGCCACTTGGCTCCAGCTACCCGGCGCCGCCCCCAGGTCGACCACCCGGGCACCGCGGCGCAAGAGCCGAAAGCGCTCGTCGAGTTCGATCAGCTTGAAGGCGGCGCGTGAGCGCAAACCCTCGGCTTGGGCCTGGGCGACGTAGGGATCGTTGAGCTGGCGCTTGAGCCAACGCGTTGACGATGCCTTGCGCCCACGCGCCGTCTTGACCCGGGTTTGCAAGTTGCGCGCGCCGCTCCCGGACTTGCGCGCGCCCGGGCGGCCCGGCTTGCGGTGGCCGCTCACGGCCCGCGGTCGCCGGCCATCAGGGCCAACAGCATGCCCTCGCGCAGACCACGGTCGGCGACGCGCAGCCGCTGCATGGGCCAGAGCTCGGATATCGCTTCCAAGATGGCGCAACCGGCCACCACCAGATCGGCCCGGCCGCGCCGGATGCAGGGGTGCGCCACGCGTTCGTCATAGCTCATGCGGGCGAGCCTCTGGGCAATGTCGGCGATGTCGCCGACCGCCATCCAGGCGCCGTCGACGCGGTCGCGCTGGTATTTCTCCAAGCCCAAGTGAACCGCCGCCAGCGTCGTCACCGTGCCCGAGGTGCCGAGTAAATGGGCCGAGCCGTCAAGACCTTCGGGGTCCGATCCCAACCCAGCCCGAAAGGGCCCGAACCCCTCGACCACGCGTGCCACCATGCCGGCATAGCCCTCGGGAGTCGGCTGGTGACCGTCGAAGTCCTCGGAAAGATTGACCACGCCTAGGTCCAACGAGGTCCAGTCCAGTACTTCGGGTTCAGCCCCCGGCACGACCCGGCACCAGGTCAGCTCGGTCGAGCCGCCGCCGATGTCGAAGACCAGGGCGCGGCTGCAATCGGGGTCAAGCAGCGTGGCACAGCCGGCCAGCGCCAGGGCGGCCTCGGTCTCGGCCTCGACAATCTCGAAGCCAAGGCCGGTCTCGGCCTCGATACGGGACAGGAAATCGCTGCCGTTCTCGGCCCAGCGGCAAGCCTGTGTGGCGATGCAATGGTCTCGATCGACACCGCGGCGGCGCATTTTGCCGGCGCATACTCGCAACGCCGCCAATGTGCGTGCCATGGCCTCTTCGCCCAGCCGGCCCGAAGCCGCCACCCCTTCGCCCAGGCGAACGATGCGCGAAAAGGCATCGACAACGCGAAAACCCGAGCCCTCGGGCCGGGCGATCAGCAACCGACAATTATTGGTGCCCAGGTCAAGCGCCGCGTAAGTGCGACGGTGCGATCGGGACTTGGCTAAGCTCTCGTTCACCCGTCTCCTCTCGCGCCGCGCCCGGGTGGAGCGCGCGTCACAATTCCATTGATTGCCGTCACTCTAACCCTTCGCCGGATGCCCTGTACACGACGCCATTCATTGACAAGGGCCGGAGGCGTTCCTATGTTTCGGCGCCAAGGCGAAATCCCTGCTGGGGGATCGTCTAACGGTAAGACGCTCGGCTCTGGACCGGGTAATCGGGGTTCGAATCCCTGTCCCCCAGCCAATACTATTTTATTCAATTACATCAGTGCGTTACCAGTGGCACCTAGGCCCGCAAACGAGAGATGTCGGGGCATAACTTGAGAGCCCCTGAAAGCGAGTATCCGGGGGCGATCTTAGGCGCCGGTTTCTACCGCCTTTACAAATTCGTCGATCAGGTCATCCGAGGCTGTGATGACGTGCTCGCGGCCTGGAAAGCGGCCTTGTTGGACATCGTCCACGAACTCCTTGAAGCCGGCCACGCGCTCCGCCTGCATTTCCTGTTTCAACTTGTAAAGATTTCGATACTGCTTCGAGTGCCTTGGGTAAGGCGGAGGATTGTTGCCAAGAATGTCCTCCGCAAAAAGGAACTGTATGTCGCCGCCGCTGCCGGCGCCGATGGACGAGGTCAGCAGCGTGGTACGCTTGCTTATCTCGGCGAGCAACGCCTCGGGAACGACTTCGACCTCAACCGCGTAGGCGCCGGCATCCTCCAGGGCCTTGATCTCCCGGTAGATCCACATCGCCTCTTCGAGGGTCTTGCCGACAGCTCTCAAACCGCCTGTCCAGGTGCTCTTTCTCGGCACCAAGCCGGCGTGCCCCTGTACCGGAACGCCCGCTTCGGCGGCCGCGGCAATGAACCGCGGGCTCCACTGACACATGATGGCATCCGCCCCGATCGCCATGGCGTCGTATGCCATCCGTACCGCTTCGACTTCGCTGGCAGCGGCCACGAGTGCCACCGAAAAGGCCATGAAGGTATGGGGTGCCGCCTGCCGGATCGCCGCCGCGAGATCGGGCTGCTTGGGATCGAATCGCACCTTCATGGTGTCGATGCCGGCTTCCTCGGCTGCCGCGGCCTCTTCGGGCGAGAAGGGCAGCGTTTCGACGAGAACGCGTTTGCCCTTTTGATCTCGCAAGTCCTTGACCGTGTAGTTGCGGGTGCCGTAGGCGCCGCCCAGAGTCATGATGCGCTTCAGTCCACGCTTTCCTGCATCCCTTGGCGGAATGCCTCCGTCACCGGTCGCATGACTTGCCATGGCTCCCTCCTTCGAGGCTGGTTGCGACGATCCACAGACACTCTTGTTCGCCGAGGCTGGAAATCCAGCCGGATACGCACAAAAAACGCCTTGGAGATCACCGCCTGGGCGACATGACGTCATGAGTTTTTGTCAACGTGGTCCCTTCTCGACGATCAAATTCGTCGCGGGTTACGGTGTGCTGCGGATCACCCACCACCATCGAACCTCAAGGACTCGACGAGGTCCGAAGCGTTCTTTTTCCCTTTCAAAGACCCGGTATGGACGGAGACCAATTTCCGGCCTTTGAACGCCGACACGACGTGCGTCGTCAGTTCCCAACCCCTGAACTGCCACTCGAATTCGCTGCGATAGGCAGGCCTGCCATCCCCCAGTACGGTCGGCCTGTTCGAAAGGACTCTTACGTTGCGACCCGCATCCTGAAGCTTCTTGGCGAGGAACTGGGGGCCGATCTCAGCCAATGTCAAACCGTCGGGTATGTCGTCAACGGAGGCGCTCATTTCGTAGCCCTCGGGGCTTTTCACCCGCATCACCTGTGCCAAGTCATTCAGGACCTCCTTACGGCTGCCCGGCGGCAGGCGCAACGTGAAGGCGGGCGCGGAAGTCCTGACAAACCTTCCCTCGCGAAGAACGCCTTCTTGCGCGCTCTCCCAGAAATACCCATCCGCCGGTCCCTGCGCGGCTCGTCTAACCGCCTCTCCAAGAGCCGCGTGTCGAGACGGGTTGGCCGGCAACGCCGCATCGCTCAGAACGGCCGGAAGGACATATCCGACCAGCAAATTCCTGGGGACGTAGAAGCTCATGCCCGCAAGATCTGAGGTAAAGACGGCCACCAGGTTCCTGTCGGGGACGACGAAGATGAACTGTCCGCGATACCCCACGCCCATATAGTATCCGGCACCATCGCCCCACCACTGGTAGCCGTATTGAGCGAACATCGTGGCGTCCACATGCCGCCGCGTCGAGGTTTCGACCCATGCCTCGGAGACGATCTGGCGACCGTCCCATTTCCCCTTGTTGAGATAGAGCAGGCCGATCTTGGCCATATCGTGAGGCGTCAGCAGAACTCCTCCGTAGCCGACAGTTACGCCCCGCGGCGTCTCTGGCCAGGTCACCTCGGTAATCCCAAGCGGTCCGAACAAGTGCTTTTTGGCGTAGTCCAGGGCCTTCATTCCCGTCGTCTTCTGAAGGATGGCCGAGAGAAGAAAGGAAACGCCGTTGCAATATTTGAACCCCGTTCCGGGCGCCTGGGTCATCGGCAGGTCGAGAACATATTGCGCCCAATCGGGGCTTTTTCGCATCTCTTTCATACCGTCCCAGCCGTGGAGATAGTTGTCCTTGCAGTCGAAGCCGGCGGTCATGGTCAAAAGATGTTCCAGAGTCATCGCCCGTTTGCGTGTGTCGACGTTGGCGACGGTTTTGCCGGGAAAGAAATCGAGTGCCGGCTGGGCTACGCTTTTGATCTCCCCCCTTTCCACGGCGATGCCGACAAGGGCCGACATGATGCTTTTGGTGTTGGATCGAATGGCGTGTTTGAGGCCGGCCTGGAAGGGATGGAAATAGGCATCCAGGACCACGTGACCGTTACGAACGACGGTGACGCTGTCGATGCGCCATTCACGTTCCTGGATCTTCGCCAACATGTCAGTCAAGAGTTTCGATTGCATGCCTTGAGCTTCAGGCGTGGAAAGACGCCAGGCGTCGGTTGGCCAGTAATCAGCTGCGGCAGATTCGGAAAGGAGAACACCGAAGAGGGCGAGTGCAGCAGCGAACCAAATGCTGATCCAGCACAAACAGGGCCTTGGATTGGCGCCGGACAATTTCCAAATCGGCAAGCTGGACCAGCACGCGACCGACCGTCTCGCGCGTGGAGCCGACGC
>NZDS01000237.1 GCA_002690215.1 Rhodospirillaceae bacterium
CCATGCCGCCGTTGCCGCCGGCCAGGTGGAACGTCAGGCAGGGGCCCATGGCGGCCCAGCGCAGGCCTGGCCCTTCGGTAATCGCGGCGTCGATTTCGGCCACACTGGCCTCACCCGTCGCGACCATGTGCAGCGCCTCGCGCCATAGAGCCTCTTGTAGTCGGTTGGCCACGAAGCCCGGTGCCTCGCGCTCGAGCTCGAGTACGTGCTTGCCGCTGGTGCGGTAGAACTCGGCGGCCCAGGCGACCGCTTCGGGCGCCGTCTGGCGGCCACCCACGACCTCGACCAGGGGGATCAAGTACGGCGGGTTGAAGGGATGGCCGACGACGGTGCGTTCAGGATGGCGGCAGCGCACCTGGATCTCTGTCATGGCCAGCCCTGAAGTGCTGGAGAGCAAAATCACCTCAGCGGGCAGGGCGGCATCGAGCTCGGCAAAGGCGGCGATCTTGGTTTCCAGGTTCTCGGGGCCGCTTTCCTGCACCACTTGCACTCGGCCGGCCATGACCTCCAGGGACGGGGCGAATTCCAGGCGATCCGGGGTGGCTCCCGGTGCCAGTCCCAGGCGCTCCATGGTGGGCCAGGCCGCTGCCACCAACTGCTGTGCTACCCGGTCACCATCGGGCGCCGGATCGTAGGCCATCACGTCGTAACCATGCCTGAGGAAATGGGTGGCCCAGCCGGCACCGATGACGCCGGCACCCAGCAAGCCGACGCGCTTGACCTCGGTGGCCGGGGGAAAACTTTGGACCGAGACATCCATCGCCGCAAATGTCGGGTGGAAACCCGAATTTGAAAATCGAATTTTCTAGATGGTTCTGATCGAGATTTTCGATCTCCGTCGCTTAGAAAGCGGTGCGGTCGGCTCCTTTGAGGCCGAGCAAATCCCGGGCCTCCGCTGGACTGGCGGTTTCCAGCGATAATTCAGCCAGGATACGGCGGATCTTGGCGACCTGTTCGGCGTTCGATTTGGCCAGCTCGCCCTTGCCCAGGTAGAGGTTGTCCTCCATCCCCACCCGCACGTTGGAACCCATGATGGCGCCGGTGGTGACCAGGCCGAGCTGATGGCGGCCGCCGCCCAGCACCGACCACACCCAGTCGCTGCCCAGCAAGCGGTCGGCGGTGCGCTTCATGAACACCAGATTGTCGATGTCGGGGCCGATGCCGCCCAGGTTACCGAAGATGGTCTGGACGAAGAGCGGTGGTTTGACCAGGCCGCTGTCGAGATAGTAGGCCAGGGTATAGAGATGGCCCACGTCGTAGGCTTCGAATTCGAAGCGGGTACCCAGGTCGCCAACTTTCTCCAACATGTATTCGATGTCGGCGAAAGTGTTGATGAAGGGCTCGGTGCGGGACGATTCGAGATAGGGCAGTTCCCAATCGTGCTGCCACTTGTCCTGATAGCGCGCGATCATCGGGTGGTAGCCGAAGTTCATTGTGCCCAGGTTGAGCGTGCAAAGCTCGGGTTCGGTGCGGAACACCACTTTCAGCCGCTCCGCCGCCGTCATGCCGGTACCGCCGCCGCTGGAGATGCTGACCACGGCCTCGCAGCCCTGCTTGATGCGGGGCAGGAAGCGCATGAATACCTCGGGGTCACCGGTCGGCTCACCGTCGTCCTTGCGGGCGTGCAGATGCACGATGGCGGCCCCGGCCTCGGCGGCCGCGATGGATTGGCTGGCGATCTCGTCGGGCGTGCACGGTAGGTGCGGCGACATGGTCGGCGTGTGGGCCGAACCGGTGATGGCGCAGGTGATGATGACCTTGCCTGAGCTTGCCATGGTGCCACCTTTTGCACTGTTGCTGCTTTGGCCTCCTAATGCTCTATCCGAATGGCCGGGCTGCAACAAGAGGCTTTTGCCCGGCTTGTCCGGGGGGCTTGTTAAGCGCTAGAATTGGCGATCTTGCAAGGATCGAAACCGTGCGAAGACTGACACTTCTAACCGTCCTGGCGGCCGCCCTGGCCTTCGCAATGGTAGCGACGTCCGCCGAGGCGGCCAGCAAGAAGAAGCCGGCCAAGGAGAAGGCCCAGCCGGCTCCGCCGACAGTGGCCACCGTGGTGCTCGATTCCATGAGTGCGCCGTTGATGCGCGGCAAGCGTTTTTATCGTTTCGAATTTGCCGTCATCACAATGAAGATCGCCAACCTCAAGAAGGCCCGCAATATCTGCCTCAAGCGTTACGCGCTGACCGAAGCCTTTCTCGTGGCGTTATACCAAAACCCCGTCAACACCCGCACCAAGAAGGAAGACCGGGCTCGCGTCGACGAGCTTCTCCTGAAGGCGGCGAACAAGGTGCTCGGCGCCAGAACGATCAGCGGCTTGAGCGCCAAGTGGAAACGTAGCGCCGGAACCGGCCAGCGCTCCGTCTTCGGCACCTATCACGACATCATCTGCAAGGGCGTGAAAGGTGCGCAATTTTGATACCCTTGACTCCATCTGAAAGACGCAAACCCGCAGAAATTTGCGGGTTTTTTCGTTTGAGGGACCGCGACTTGAGCAGTTGCGTACGCTCCGCCGCCCGGTGCACTTCGTTAAAGCCGGGCGAGGAAGGCGTCGATGGCCTCCTGACATTCTATTTCGTCGAGCATCGGCGTTTGGCCGCGGTCGGGGACGGTGAGGCGCTCGAGATCGGGCTTTTCCGCTGCCATGCGGTCGAAGGTGGCCGGGCTGAGGAGGTCGGAAAGGGCGCCGCGGATGGCCAGCGTGGGAATGTTGCGGAGCGCACCGAAAAGCGGCCACAGGTCCGGTGGCGGTGGTGACGCCTTCAGCGCTTTGGCCAGATTGAGGTCGTAGTCGAGGTGCAGCCGGCCATCGTTGCCCGGCCGGAAGGTGTTGCGCGCCATATCCAGCCAGGCTTCTTCGCCGAGCCCCGGGTAGGCCGGACTGAAAAGGTGCCTCAGGTAGCTAATCGCCGCCTGCCAGTCGTCCTGTGGGGCCGGCGTACCGACATAGCCGGCGATGCGGTCGAAGCCGCCGCCGGCGATTTCGGGGCCGACGTCATTGAGAATGACGCCGGCCAGCAGGGTCGGGCGCTGCAGCGCCAGCGCCATGGCCAGTAGCCCGCCCAGCGAGGTGCCGACGATCACTAGCCGCGGCAGGTTGGCAGCCGCCGCCAGGTCGAGGATATCGCCGAGGTAGACCTCGGGCCGGTAGTTGCGCCAGTTCTCGTCGTAGGCCGAGCGGCCGCGGCCGCGGTAGTCGAGCGCCAACACTCGGTGCCCAAAGGTCCCCCCATGTTGTGCCCCGTGGTGCGCCAGACGGCAGGCCAGGTTGTGAAAATCGCCGGCCTGGCGGGTCAGGCCCGAGAGGCAGAGCAACGGCACACCCGGCGCCAGCGTATCGCCGTATTCGCGGTAGGCAAGCTTCAACCCGTCTTGGGCCGTCAGATAGCGCTGGTGGTAGTCTTCAGCTTGGTGTTCGGATAACTCCACTGTCACTTCCCTTTGAGATCGGCCAGCAGGCGCAGCGCAACCGGCCGGTCGGCGAGCAGCTGACGGTAGACCTGCAGGTTGCCGAGCACGCGTTGCACGTAATCGCGGGTTTCCCCGAAGGGGATCTGCTCGATCCAGTCGATGGCGTCGACCTCATCCCGGCGCGGGTCGCCGAAGTTGCGCAGCCAGCGTTTGACCCGCGGTGTACCGGCGTTGTAGGCGGCCAGGGCCAATACGTAGGAGCCACGATAGAGCTGCAACAACTCCGCCAGGTAGGTCGAGCCCAGTCGCGCGTTGTAGTCGGCATCGCTGAGCAGCCGATGCCGCGAGTAGCGCAGTTTGTGGCGCTTGGCCAGCTTGCGCGCCGTGCCGGGCATCAGTTGCGTAAGCCCCAAGGCGCCGGCCCGGCTGACAGCGGCGGTATCGAACAGGCTTTCCTGGCGCGCCAGCGCCAGTAACAGCGCCCGTTCGACGTCCTTGTGGGTAGCCAAGCGCAGCACCGGATAGCCGCGTTGGATCAAGGCCACGCCGGCCCGGGCGGCGCGTTTGGCCAGCGCCACAGAAAGATCGATGCGGCCGAGCTCGCGGGCCAGCCGGGCTACCAGAGCGCGTTCGCCGGGCGAAGCGGTCGCAGCCTCGAGGGCCAAGAGGAAGGGCCGCAAATGCTCTCGTTGTTCGAGCTCCGCCAGCACCCTGCAGACGTCCACGAGCCGGCGTCGGTTGAAGCGTTCGACGTCAGCCCTGTTGGGCGGTGGTGCGGGTGGCAAATCCAGCTTGGCCCCGGCGTCGAGCGCCAGCAACGCCAACTGGCCGTGGTAGGTCGTGGGATGGACGGCGGCCAGGCCATACCAGGCCTCGGCCGTCAGGGAGTCGTCCTGGGCCATCGCGGCCCGACCCGCCCAATAGGCGGCGCGGGCGAGGCTGACTGGATAACGTACTTGGGGGTAGATGCTCAGGAAGTGTTGGGCCGCGACTTCGGCCTCATCAAGAAAGCGCAGCGCCAGCCAGCCGGCCAGCCATTCGGCCTCGGCCACCGCGGCGGGCTCGTTTTGGCCGTGGTCGCGGGCCAGATAATAGGATTCGCTGATATGGCCGCGGTTGAGCGCCTGGCGAGCCAGGATGCGACGTTCGCGCCACCAGGGCCCGGCGCGGCCCAGCTCGGCAGGTGGCGGAATGAGGAAAGCCACGGCGTCGTCGTAGCGGCCCTTGAGGCGGCGCCAGCGTACCCGCTCGAAGACCAGGCCGGGACGGTGGCGCAGATGCGACGGCACGCGGGCGATCGCGGCATCGACGCTGGGCGAGGATTCCATCAACGCCAGCCGCGCCCGCCCCAGCAGCCGGGCCTCGCCATTGACGCGCCGCAACATGCGATAGGCGCCGCGGCGTTGGCGATCCCAGATCAGGCGGTCAAGCCGGGCTTCATGGTCGCCGGCCGCCAGCAGCTTGCGGTGACGACGATAGAAGCGGCGTTCGTCGCGATAGGGAAATTTGCCATTGACCCAGGCATCGCGGAGCTGAGCCAGTCCGGCTGCCTGGCGCCCCTCGCCGAGCAACAATTCTGCCAATGCCAGCTTGCCGCTCCCGCTTTGCGGCGGGTGGCGCTGGAACCAGGTGCGCAAGAGGTTATTGTCCTTCGCCCGCAAGGCCGCCGCTTCGGCACTGCGTCGCAGCGCCGCTTGGGCGGGCCAGTCGGCGTGCCCGTCTATGAAGGCGGTGATCTCGGCAAAGCTGGCGGTGGGCTGGGGTTGCTTGAAGTGAAGCCAATCCAGGATCTCGGCCGGCAGCTTTGCTTTGGCCCGCCCGGCCAGGCGGGCAGCGCTTTTCCACTTTCCAGCCTGGGCCGCCGTGAAAGCCAGGCGATAGAGCGTCCGGTCTTCGGGCGAGAGGGTGGCGTCGGGCCTCTTGTTTTGCGCCGATGCCGCTTGCGCCGCATGCGTTCCTGTGGCCGGGCCGGCCACGGGCAGCAATACAAGGGCGAGAAATAGCGGTCGGATGGGCAGCATACGGCAGGTTTCGCTGGGCTCGACGCGGCCCCGGCCGGCAGCGGCCCGGCCACCGGACAAGGCGATGATAGCGGCGCAGGCCCCCGGGCCACAAGACGCCGTTGCGAGAAAGCGTACCAGTTTGCTTGCCCGGGCGCTGTTAAGTGGCTATTTTTCCCAGGATTTCCCGAGGAGAGGGGGCGGGTTATGTTTCAGGGATCAATTGTTGCGTTAATTACGCCGTTTCGCGATGGCGCGATCGACGAGAAGGCTTATCAAGCCTTCGTCGAATGGCAGATCGAGCAGGGAACTCATGGTCTGGTGCCTTGCGGTACCACCGGCGAATCGCCGACGCTGAGCCACGAAGAGCACCAGCGGGTCACCGAGTTGTGCATCGAGGCGGCGGCCGGTCGGGTGCCGGTGATCGCCGGCACCGGCTCCAACTCGACGGCCGAGGCCATCGCGCTGACGCAGCACGCCGAAAAGGCCGGTGCCGACGCGGCGCTGTTGGTCATGCCCTATTACAACAAGCCGACCCAGGATGGCCTGGCAGCCCACTTCCGGGCCATCCACGACGCCACCGACATCCCCCTGATCATCTACAACATCCCCGGCCGTTCGGTGGTCAACATGTCCATCGAAACCATGATCAAGCTGACCCAGTTGCCCAACATCGTCGGCGTCAAGGATGCCACCGGCGATCCTTCGCGGGTCAGCACCATGCGGCTGCTGGTGGGCTCCAACTTCTGCCAGCTCTCGGGCGAGGACGCCATTGCACTGTCGCTGATGGCCCATGGCGGCCACGGATGTATCTCGGTCACCGCCAACGCTGCTCCCAAGCTTTGTGCCGAGTTTCAGAACGCCTGCCTGACCGGTGATTTCATCCTGGCGCGCGAGTACCAGGACCGCTTGATGCCACTACATACGGCGCTTTTTCTCGAGACCAGTCCGGGGCCGGTCAAGCACGCCGTCAGCCTGCTCGACAGGTGTGCCGACGAACTCAGATTGCCGCTGGTGCCCGTTGGCGAGAAGATCGCCAATCAGATCCGCATCGTTATGCGGGCCTGCGAACTGCTGGACTGAGACGGTGGCGCGTGCGGCGCGGGCGGGTGATCGCAAGATTGCCATCAACCGCAAAGCACGCCGCGATTATTTCATCGAACAGACCCTCGAGGCCGGCATCATGCTGGTAGGCAGCGAGGTCAAATCGCTGCGCAACGGCCAGGCCAGCGTGGCTGAGAGCCACGCCGCCGAGAAAGACGGCGAGCTTTTCCTGCTCAACGCCCACATCCCCGAATACGGCCCCGCCAACCGCTTCAACCACGATCCCCGGCGGCCGCGCAAGTTACTGGTCCACCGCCGCGAGCTCAGGCGCCTGATCGGCACCGTGCAGCGCTCCGGCATGACCCTGGTGCCGCTCTCGATCTACTTCAACGAACGTGGCCGGGCCAAAGTGGAAATCGGTATCGCCCGCGGCAAACGCCAACACGACAAGCGGGCCAGCGAAAAAAACCGCGACTGGCAGCGCCAGAGACAACGCCTGATGCGCGACCGGGGCTAGAGCATGTCGCCGTTCGAGAATACTTGAGTCCATTCCAGGATTCGAACCGACTTGCGTAGGCCGGTGGGCCAGAAGGGGTCAGCCTCAACAAGCGACTGGACGGCCTCTGGACTGTCGGCCGTCACCATCCAAAGGCCTCCCGCTGAGTTACCGCTCGCAGTGTCTTTGAGCGGACCCGCGGCTAGAATGCTGCAGGCGGTTCTTGTCAAACTTGACACGCTCTTGCGCATAGAGGCGGCACTTGAGGTACTTCCCGTGCGGTCACGAGATGGGCATTGGGGCTGCGAAAGGACCAAAAAAGATCGACGGACGGCGGATTGGAATCACCCCTATTGCGGCTATCGGGAATCGAGCGTGCGGCGTATGGTGGCGAAGACGGCATTGAACATCTCGGGCGTCAAGCGGCCCGTATTCACGTTGTAGCGCGAACAGTGATAGCTGGCCATCAATTCGCGGCCGGCCCCCAGATCGTAGCGCGCGGCGTGGCCGAAGGGGTGATCGCGGCGTTTGAGGTCGAGCGCTGCCAGCACGGAATTGTGGGCGATGGTGCCCAGCGCCAATATCAGACGCAGCTCCTTCAGGCTGGCGAGCTCGGCCCGCAGAAATTCGCGGCAGGTGTTGATCTCGGCCGCCACCGGTTTGTTTTCCGGCGGTACGCAACGCACGGCGTTGGTGATGCGGCAATCGACCAGCTCGAGCCCGTCGTCGGGCCGGGCGCCGTAGCTGCCGCGGGCCAACTCGTGGCGCAGCAGGGCAGGGTAGAGCAAGTCCCCGGCGGCATCGCCGGTGAAGGGCCGGCCGCTCCGGTTGGCGCCGCGCAGGCCGGGCGCCAGGCCGACCACCAGCAGCCGTGCCCGAGTGTCACCGAAGGCGCGAACCGGGGCGTTGTGCCAGGCCGCCTGGGTCTGCCGATTGGCCCGGCGAAATTCTACCAGACGGGGACAGAGGGGACAGTCGAAATCCGGCTCGCAATCGAGCCGCGTGGTGGCTGGCACGGTACTCAGGCGTCGTGGTAGACCGGGTCCAGGTCCTCGCTTTCTTCCGCTGACTCGCCATCGTGGTCGTCGTGATTGCCGTGATCATGCCGGTCATAGTGGTCGTGCTCGGGCGTTTCGCGGCGGCGCAGCGCTGCGATTTCCTGGGGCGAGCGGGCGATGAGGTCCTGGATGTCGTGCAGTTCGATGAAGTGATCGGCCTGGCGGCGCAATTCATCCGCCGCCATGGGCGGCTGCGAACGTACCGTGCTGACCACCGAAGTTCTCAGGCCCTTACCCTGGACCGCCTCGAGCAGACGCCGAAAATCGCCGTCGCCGGAGAACAGCACCGCGTGGTCGATGTGGGGCGACATCTCCAGCAGGTCGACCGCCAGTTCGATATCCATGTTGCCCTTGATTTTGCGCCGCCCGGAGGCATCGGTAAATTCTTTGGTCGGCTTGGTAATCATGGTGTAGCCGTTGTAGTCGAGCCAGTCTACCAACGGCCGGATCGGCGAATATTCCTGGTCTTCGATGAGTGCCGTGTAATAGAAAGCACGGATCAGCCGACCCTGAGCCGAAAAGGTCTCCAGCAGGCGTTTGTAATCGATATCGAAATTCAGTGCCCGGGCGGCGGCGTAGAGATTGGAGCCATCGATGAACAGGGCGATGCGTTCGTCGGCACGGAACTTAAAGGATGCGCTTCCGGTCATAACTGATATTCCTTTTTCTCCGGTCTCTCGCCGGAATGAATAGTGATTTGGTGGTCAGCATGGGCTCGGGCAAATGACTGTATCTATCGTCCACGACAAATGCTTGAAAAACAATTTAGTTATGCGGCTCGGGGTAACCCCGGGGCTTGTTCCCATAGGAAATAGTCGATTTCGCAGACAAAACAAGCCTTTGTTGCCACGGAGCACTGGAAATTGATCTTTCTCGGCCTGGGCGCCAACCTGCCGTCTGAGCGATACGGCGAACCGCGGGACACCCTCGAGGCGTCGCTTGGGCAAATTGCACGGGCTGGCATCGAGGTGACGGCCCGCTCGCGCTGGTACCGTAGCGCCCCGTTACCGGCCTCGGATCAGCCCTGGTTCGTAAACGGAGTGGCTGCCTTGCTGACCAATCTGCCGCCTGAGGCGCTGCTGCTGCGGCTGTTGGACATTGAAATCGCCATTGGGCGGCGGCGCAGCCAGGTCGACGCGGCTCGCGTCGTCGATCTCGATCTGCTGGCCTACGACGATGTCGTTTGCCGGCCGCCGGCTGCCGGCGCCGGGCTCGAACTTCCCCACCCGCGGCTGGCCGAGCGGGCCTTCGTGCTGATGCCGCTGGCTGAACTGGCGCCGCACTGGCGGCATCCGCTGAACGGCCATTCCGTGGCCGAGATGATCGCGGATCTAGGCCCCCAGAGCATCGAGCCGCTGGCCTGATACCGCTGCGGGCTAGGCCATTAACCAAAGATCTGAAGAAATATCGTGCTATCGCCTTGCTTTGTCGGGCGGTTGTGAATATTTATTGTCACGGCTGACAACACAGCGGAGAAGTGAGATGGCGCGCGTTACTGTCGAAGATTGTGTCACGAAGGTTCCAAACCGGTTCGATCTGGTCATGATGGCCTCGCAGCGTTCGCGCGAGATCGCTTCGGGCGAGGAACTGACGGTGGAACGTGACAACGACAAGAATCCGGTCGTGGCACTGCGCGAGATCGCCGACGAGACGGTGCCGGTGGACACGCTGCGCGAATCCATGATCCGTGGCATGCAAAAGCATGTCGAACTCGACGAGCCCGAGGACGACGATATCATGCTGATGGCCGGCCAGGATTGGGGCGCCGCGGCCAGCGAAGAGGTCGTGCAAGCGGCCCAGGCCGAAGCCCCGGCGGTCAGCGAAGAAGACGAAGGTGGCGCTGCGGGGGACGCGGCGGATGACACCAAGGTGGCCTCTCAAACGGACGGGGAGTGAACGCCGGGCAGGCGTTAGAGACCCGAATACCTGCCTGGCCGGAAGGCCGGTGGGACACCTTGCCGAACGCACAAATACCGACTGAGATACCGGCCGATCGCTGCCTCGCGGGCTCCTTCGCAAGTTTCTCTGTCTTGTGGCGGCCGTCATGATCCGGCAATACGAACTGGTGGAAAAGGTGCGTGGCTACGACATGGCCACGAACGAGGACCTGTTGAACCGGGCCTACATCTTTTCCATGAAGGCGCATGGTTCGCAGACGCGCGAATCGGGCGATCCCTATTTCTCTCACCCGCTCGAGGTGGCCGGCATCTTGACCGACCTCAAGCTCGACTGGACAACCATCGCCACGGCGCTGTTGCACGACACGGTCGAAGACACGCTGGCCACGTTGGAGGAAATAGAGGGCAAGTTCGGCAACGAAATCGCCCGTCTGGTCGACGGCGTGACCAAGCTGTCGCAGCTCGAGATGGCCTCGGCCGACCCCAACCAGCAGGCCGAGAACTTCCGCAAGCTGGTGTTGGCCATGTCGAACGACATCCGCGTGCTGCTGGTCAAGCTGGCCGATCGGCTGCACAACATGCGTACGCTTTCCTTCGTGCGCAATCCCGATAAGCGCCGCCGTATCGCCTCCGAGACCATGGATATCTATGCGCCGCTGGCCGAGCGCATCGGCATGCAGAACATCAAGGACGAACTCGAGGACCTGTCGTTCGCGGTGCTCAATCCTGAAGCGAGGGAATCCATTGCCTCGCGCCTCGAGTTCCTGCGCGAGCAGGGCGGTGACCTGGTAGGCAGGGTGACCGAGGAGCTTCGCCGCAACCTGGCCAACGAAATGATCAAGGCCAGGGTACTGGGGCGCGAAAAGCGGTCTTTTTCGATCTGGCGCAAGATGGAGCGCAAGAACGTCAGCTTCGAGCAGCTTTCCGACATCATGGCCTTTCGCATTCAGGTCGAGACCCTGGAAGACTGCTACCGCGTGCTGGGCGTGGTGCACGGCCGGTATTCCATGGTGCCGGGATCGTTCAAGGACTACATCTCGACGCCCAAGCGTAACGGCTACCAGTCGCTCCATACCGCCGTCATCGGCCCCGAACAGCAGCGTGTCGAGATCCAGATTCGCACCCGCGACATGCACGAGGTGGCTGAGCTCGGGGTCGCCGCCCACTGGATCTACAAGCAAAGCGGCGAGATGGCCGACGGCAGCCAGTACCGCTGGCTGCGCGAGTTGCTGGAGATCCTGGAAAACGCCTCCAACCCGGAGGAATTTCTCGAACATACCAAGCTCGAGATGTTCCAGGATCAGGTTTTCTGCTTCACGCCCAAGGGCGCCCTGATTGCGCTCCCGCGCGGCGCCACGCCGGTAGATTTCGCCTATGCCGTCCACACCGAGGTGGGCGACACCTGTGCCGGGGCTCGCATCAACGGCCGCATGGTGCCGCTGCGCACCCGGCTCAGCAACGGCGATCAGGTCGAAATCATGCGCTCCAAGGTGCGTGCGCCCTCGCCGACCTGGGAAAAGTTCGCCGTCACCGGCAAGGCCCGTTCGGCGGTGCGCCGCTTCATTCGCAAGCAGCAGCGTTCGCAATACCTCGATCTCGGGCGGGCCATGCTCAAAAAGGCCTTCCGCGAGCGCGGCGAGGAGTATGGTGAGAAAAAGCTAACTGCCGTCGCCGAGACCCTGAAAATGCGCGACAGCGATGAGATCTGCGCCGCTGTCGGCCGCGGCGAGCTGCCGGCCGCGAGGGTGATCTCGGCGGTCTTTCCCGATCAGACAGTCAAGGCCCGGGCCGGCAAGCTTTTGTCGCGTATCCGACCCCGCGGCAAGCCACGCCGGGGCGGCGATGCGGCGGTGCCCATTCGCGGGCTGATACCGGGCATGGCGGTACATTTCGCAGGCTGTTGCCACGCGCTGCCGGGCGACCGCATTGTCGGCATCATCACCACCGGCAAGGGCGTCACCATTCACACCATCGACTGCGAGACTCTGGCCCAGTTCAACGACACGCCCGAGCGCTGGCTTGACGTGGCTTGGAACGTCGACGACGAGACCCCTGACGTCCACGTGGCGCGCATCGAGACGGTGCTGATGAACGAGCCCGGCAGCCTCTCCATCCTGGCCTCGGTGATCGCCAACAACCACGGCAACATTTCCAACCTCAAGATCGTCGACCGCTCCACGGATTTTTTCGAGATGTTGGTCGACATCGAGGTCCACGATGTCAAGCACCTGACCAACATTATCGCGGCACTGCGTGCCAACGCCGCCATCAGCTCGGTCGATCGCGCCCGGGGCTAGTCCAGGGAGACCTATGCCGCATGAATTTTGATTTTTCCGTGTTTCTACGCTCCGACCTGCCGCCGCCGGCTCAGCGCTGGAGTGCCTTTCCCGAGTACAACTTCGTCGGCGGGCATAACGACGCCACTGGCGTTCCCGCCGCCGATCTGGCCGCCGCCGCCCAAAAGGTGCTGTCCCGCGAAGGCAGCACGCTGGCCACCTATTGGCTCGAAAGCGGGCCCCAGGGCTACCGCCCGCTACGCGAGTTCGTGGCCGCCAAGCTGGAGGCCCGGGCTGGACTGGCGTGTTCGCCGGACGAGGTTCTGATCACGTCGGGCTCGCTGCAGGCGCTCGATCTGGTAAACGCGCTGCTGTTGGAGCCCGGCGATGTTGTGATCGTCGAGGCTGCCACCTACGGCGGCGCCCTGACGCGGCTCGGCAAGCTGGGCGTCGACTACGTCGGCGTCGATCTCGATCAGGACGGCATGCGTCCCGACGCCCTGGCCGTGGTACTTGGCGATCTTGCCGCTGCGGGCCGAAAGCCCAAGTTCATCTACACCATCCCCACGGTGCAGAACCCGACCGGCACGGTGATGAGCCACCAGCGCCGCCTGGCGCTACTGGAACTTGCACGTGAGCACGGGGTGCCGGTTTTTGAAGACGACTGTTATGCCGACCTCTTGTGGGAGCGCCAGCGGCCGGCTGCCATCCGGGCGCTGGACGACGCTGGCCAGGTGATCTATTGCGGCTCGTTCTCGAAATCCATAGCGCCGGCGTTGCGCGTCGGCTACGTGGTCGCCGACTGGCCCGTGCTGAGCCGCTTGCTACCGCTCAAGACCGACGGCGGCACGGGGGCCCTGGAGCAAATGGTGCTGGCCGAATATGCCTCTGGCAAATTCGACGGCCACGTCACTGCGCTGCAACAGACGTTGCGCGACAAATGCCAGACCATGATGGCGGCGCTCGAAGAGCAGTTCGGCGCCACGGCCGAGTTCGAGGCCCCCAGCGGAGGCATCTTCATTTGGATCACGCTGCCCGAAGGCGTCGACACGGGCAAGCTGGCTCAAGCGGCATTGGCCGAGGGCGTGGCCCTCAATCCCGGCTCCGAATGGATGGCCGATGCCGAGGCCGGGCGCAACCGGCTGCGGCTCTGCTTCGCCAATCCCTCCAAGGAGACCATACAAAAGGGCGTCGCCCGGCTGGCCGAGATCTGCCACCGAGAGACCGGTATCCCGGTGCGCAGCGCCAACGTTTCGCGCGACGCCTGATAGCAGAACGGGCGGGAAATGCGGGCTAAATCCCTTCGCCCAGCCTTTGTGGCGGGAACCATACCGAAACCCTGGTACCCACGCCCAGTTCGCTTTCGATATCGAGGCTGCCACCGTGCAGTTCCACCAATGACTTGACCAGTGGCAGGCCCAGTCCGGTGCCTTCGTATTTGCGGTCGAGTGCGCTTTCGACCTGACCGAAGTTGGCCATGGCCTTGGGGATGTCCGGGGCGGCGATGCCGATGCCGCGGTCGTTGACCGAGAGGCTCAGGCCACGATTTCCATCGATGGCGCCGGACACTGTGACGGTGCCGCCGCGATGGCTGAACTTGATGGCGTTGGAAAGCAGGTTCAGCAACATCTGCTTGACCATGCGGCGGTCCGCCCGCAGCGTCGGCAGGCCGTTCAGCCCGTCGACCCGCAGGTGCAGGTCGGCTTCGGCGGCGCGCACCTCGACCAGCCGCAGGCAATCGGCAACCAGTGCGGCGGGCTGCAGCTCCTGTTCATCCAGCAAAGCCTGGCCGGCCTCGATTTTCGAAAGATCGAGAATGTCGTTGATCAGGCTGAGCAGGTGCTCGCCGCTCTCGCGGATGCCCACTGTGTATTCCTGGTAGCGCTGATCGCCGATCGGGCCAAACATGTTCCGCTGCATGATGTCGGCGAAGCCCATGATGGCGTTGAGCGGCGTTCGCAATTCGTGGCTCATGTTGGCGAGAAATTCCGATTTGGCCCGGTCGGCGTATTCCGCAACCTCCTTGGCAGCCACTAGCTCCGATTCAGCCTTCTTGCGCTCGCTGATGTCGACCATCAGGGTGCGAACTCCGACGACCTCGCCGCGCCGCCTGATGGCCGCCGAATGAATCATCACCGGACGGTGCACGCCCCTCTTGCCTAACATGACGTATTCAGACGGCAATGTTCCCTTACCCGAACGCAGGGCCAGAAATGCCTCCCGCGCCTTCTCGGCGCTTTCGGGGATCAGAATGGCCGAGGCTGAGACTTTGCCCTCGGCGATCTCTGCCGCCGTGTAGCCAGTGATCTCGTAGCCCACCCGGTTCATGTATGTCAGCATTCCCTTGTTGTCGATTTCGACAATGGTTTCGGGTAGCAGATCGGCGCTCTCGCGCAAGGCAGCCTCGGCTTCCTTACGATCGCTGATGTCGACGATGACGCTCTCGAAATAATCCCTCTCGGGATAGAATCTGGCGGAGACGCTGACGTGGGCCGGGGAGCCATCCTGTCGCCAGCCCGCAACCTCGATTTCACGCACCACCCCGTCGCGCAATCCCTGTTCGATAAAACCGGTGCGATCGTCGGGATTGGCCCAATGCTTGGTGGCGTCATAGTTGGCCACCAAGTCCTCGACATTTTTGTAGCCGAACATCTCGGCGGCAAGATCATTGGCCCCCAAGACCTTGCCGTCCTTGATGCGCCCCCAGAGGATACCCACTTGGGCGCCACCGAATACGTTGCGGTAGGTCTCCTCGGCCTGCCAAAGGCGAAATAAAATGGACAGCGAGAAGTAAACTATCGGCGGCGCCACGACAGCCGGAACCAGAACCGGAAGCCAGACGACAAGCGGTATCTCGAACATTCCGGGATCGACCAAGGCGTAGAGGCCGTGGCAAAGGGCCGCGGAGAAGACCACGCAAACAACACTTAGCACGAGCACCGACTTGATCAGACCAAGGCGTTGGAGGAGGCGGGCGGCCAGCCCGGGTGCGCTCGTGAATTCTGCCAACGGAGTTACCCTGTTACGGGCCCACTACCATCAGAGGTTATGTGGCCCCGTGCCGACCGGGTATAACATTTTCTGCTGACGTTTGCGCGGCGGGACTTGCCCTAGGCGCGACCGCGATTATGTGGCAAACAGACGGATCCGCCGATCTGGAGAACCGCCGTGTCTCTGAGCGCCGATCAGGTACTGCAACACTTTCGCACCACCGGTGCCCTACTGGAGGGGCATTTCCTGCTCTCTTCAGGGCTGCATAGTCCGGCATACGTGCAATGCGCCAAGGTGCTGATGCACCCAGATCGGGCGGCCGAATTGTGCCGCTCCTTGGCTGACAAGATCGAAGCGGAGCTCGGCCAAGACGCCGTCGAACTGGTGGTATCGCCGGCCATGGGCGGGGTCGTGGTGGGCTACGAGATGGGTCGTCAGTTGGGGGTGCCGGCCATCTTCACCGAGCGCGTCGCGGGAGTGTTCGAATTGCGCCGGGGATTTGCTCTGGAGCCCGGTGTGCGTGTTCTGATGGCCGAGGACGTGGTGACGACGGGTAAGTCGTCGCGCGAGTGCATTGCCGCCATCACCGCCGCTGGCGGTAAGGTGGTTGGGGCGAGTTGCCTGATCGATCGCAGCGCCGGTGCCGTCGATCTGGAGGTGCCGCTGATTTCGCTTTTGGGTCTGGCCGTACCAGCCTACGCCGCCGACGAGCTGCCGCCCGAGCTTGCCGCCCTGCCGGCTGTCAAGCCGGGCAGTCGATATTTGCCATGAGGTCCGCGTGACCATCTTCCGCCGCCGTCAACCGCGCACAACGTCACAGAAGGCGCGGGAACTGGTATGGCCCAGCGTCGGTTGGCGCCGGGCCGGCAAGTATTTCTGGTATCGCATCGTGCGCATGCCGGGCACGCCCTATTCGATCGCCGCCGGATTGGCCTGCGGCGTCGCCGTGTCGTTCACGCCCTTCCTGGGCATCCATTTCATTTTGGCCGCCATCTTTGCCTGGATCATTCGGGCCAACCTGCTGGCTTCGGCCATCGGCACGGCGGCGGGAAATCCCTACTCGTTTCCCTTTATCTGGGTGCTGGTTTACAACGTCGGCGTCGTCATTCTGGGTTGGGATGGGCAGCTCGACATGCCCCAGGAGATCTCTTGGCAATTCCTCTTGGACAATCTCGTCGACGTCTTCGTGCCGCTGCTGGTCGGCGGCGTGCCGGTGGGGGCGGCTTTTTGGCTGATCTCGTTTTTCCCCGCCTGGTATGGTATCGAGCGCTACCACCGCCTGCGGCGCTCGCGGCTGGCCGGTATCCGGCAGCCCAAAGCCGGTGACGATGAGCAAGCAGCAGGAAATTTCGAAAGCGGAGCGCAGCCATGAACAATCGCTTGAGGCTTGGGGTCAACATCGACCACGTTGCCACCATCCGCAATGCCCGCGGCGGCCGCCATCCCGATCCCGTAAAGGCGGCGCGGCTGGCGGCAGCGGCCGGGGCCGACGGCATCACGGCGCATCTGCGCGAGGATCGGCGCCATATTTCGGACGACGATATCCAGCGCCTGGCGGCCGAGATCGAGTTGCCCTTGAACTTGGAGATGGCGGCTACCGGCGAGATGCTCGAGGTGGCGCTCAGGCACCAGCCCCACGCCGTTTGCATCGTGCCGGAAAAGCGCCAAGAGGTGACCACCGAAGGTGGCCTCGACGTGGTGGGTGCCCAGGCTCACCTGGAAGCCTACGTGGGGCGCCTGAGCCAGGCCGGCTGCCGGGTCTCGCTGTTCATCGATCCCGAGCGCCATCAGCTCATAGCAGCCAAGTCGGTGGGGGCGCCGGTGGTCGAGCTGCACACCGGGGCCTTTTGCGATGCCGAGGGCGCGGCCCGCGAGCGCGAGCTCGAACGCCTGCGCGAAGGCGCCGCCACGTGCCTGGAGCTCGGCCTGGAATGCCACGCCGGCCACGGCCTAAGCTTCGACAGCGTGCTCGACGTAGCCGCCATTCCTAACGTGGTCGAGCTCAATATCGGGCATTTCCTGGTCGGCGAGGCCATCTTCGGTGGCCTCGATTCGAGCATTCGGCGCATGCGGGCGCTGATGGATCAGGCCCGCACCGAGCTTTCGGCCTAGAGCGCATCCGGGATTTTCCATGATCATCGGTATGGGCAGCGACCTGATCAACATCACTCGCATCGAACGAACCCTGGAGCGCTTCGGCGAGCGCTTCACTCAGCGCATCTTCACTCAGGTGGAGCGCCAGAAAAGCGATCGCCGTTTCAATCGGGCCGAGGCCTACGCCGGTCGTTTCGCGGCCAAGGAGGCCTGCTCCAAAGCCCTGGGCACCGGCTTTCGCCGAGGCGTCTTTTGGCGGGATATGCAGGTCGAAAACCTGCCGTCGGGCAAACCCGTCATGCGGCTCAGCGGCGGCGCGCTCGCGCGTCTCGAGGAGCTGACGCCGGACGGTATGGAGGCACACATCGAGGTCACCATCACCGACGAGCCACCGTTGGCCCAGGCCATCGTCCTGATCTCAGCCGAGTCCAGTGAGAGTTCATAGGAAAAAAATGTATAATGTACAGATAATTAGACTGTTTTTTTAATGTTTAATTTTAGAAACAAACGCGAAGACGAAGCCGCCGATTCGGCGCTTGCCGACGAGAAGAAGGGCGGCTTCGGCGAATCCGTTCGCACCATCGTCTACGCCGTGCTGATAGCCGTTGTGATTCGCACGCTGGCTTTCGAGCCCTTCAATATTCCCTCCGAATCCATGCTGCCGACGCTGCTGGTGGGCGATTATCTTTTCGTCTCGAAGTATTCTTATGGCTATAGCCAGCATTCGCTGCCCTTCAGTCCGCCGCTGTTTTCCGGACGGATCATGGAGGGTCAGCCCAAACGCGGCGACATCGCTGTCTTCAAGCTGCCGAGCGACAATTCGACCGACTACATCAAGCGCATCGTGGGGCTGCCCGGCGACAAAATCCAGGTGCGCCGGGGTGTGCTGCGGATCAACGGCAAGGCGGTCGAGCGCAAGCGCATCGCCGATTTCGTTTACCGCAACGGTCTGGGCCACGTTTATCGCGTGCCGCAGTACCGCGAGACCATGCCCAACGGCACCAGCTACGCCACCATCGACCTGGTGATTGATGGCGAACACGACAACACCAAAGTCTACAACGTGCCGGCAGGTTACTATTTCGCCATGGGCGACAACCGCGACAATTCGCTCGACAGCCGGGTGCCCATGGCCCACGGCGGCGTCGGCTTTGTGCCGGCCGAAAACCTGGTCGGGCGGGCCGAGGTGCTGTTTTTCTCGACCGATGGCAGTGCGCGCTTTTGGGAAATCTGGCGTTGGCCCTCGGCGACCCGATTCGGGCGCCTGTTCAACTCGTTGACCGATTGATGGGCAAGGCCGATCGGGCCCGGCTGAGTACGGCGCTGGGCCACGAATTCGCCGCGCCGGAGCTGCTCGACGAGGCCCTGACCCATCCCAGCATCCGCTCCGGCCAGGGCAGCCGTGATTACGATCGCCTCGAATTCCTTGGCGACCGGGTGCTCGGCCTGGTCGTTGCCGAGCGCCTATTGGCCCGCTTTGGCGAGGCCGACGCCGGCCACCTGGCGCGGCGCTACAACGACCTGGTGCGGCGCGAAACCTTGGCCGAGGTGGCTCAGGAGGTCGAGCTCGGCGACCACCTCAAGCTTGCTCGTAGCGAGGTCGACAGCGGTGGCCGCGACAAACCGGCCATCCTGGCCAACGCCTGCGAAGCGGTAATTGCGGCGCTCTACCTGGATGGCGGCCTGGCGGCGGCGGCCGACTTCATCGGGCGCTACTGGGAGCCGCGCATGGCGGCGCTGACCAAGGCGCCCAAGGATGCCAAGACGCGGTTGCAGGAGTGGGGCCACGCCCGGGCTCACGAGCCGCCCACCTATGTCGTGGTCGAGCAAAGCGGTCCGGCGCATTTACCCCAGTTCACCATCGAGGTGACCTTGGCCGATTATGAGCGGGCTCGGGGCAGCGGCTCCTCCAAGCGCAGCGCCGAGCAGGTGGCTGCGGCAGCGCTCCTGGATGTGCTGGAGGGCCGAACGGCGGCGGCCCCCGGGAGTGACCCGAGTGACTGAAGTGGGCGCCAGCGCCCAAAAACGCTGCGGTTTCGTGGCGCTGCTGGGCGCCCCCAATGCCGGCAAGTCGACCCTGCTAAACGCTCTGGTCGGCAGCAAGCTGGCGATCGTCACGCCCAAGGTCCAGACCACTCGGGCGCGCCTCATCGGCATCGCCATGGCGGCTTCCTCGCAGCTCGTCTTCGTCGATACACCGGGCATCTTCGCGCCCAAGCGCCGGCTCGAGCGCGCCATGGTAGCGGCCGCCTGGAGCGGCGCCAGCGATGCCGACATCTGCGTCCTGCTGGTCGACGCCCAGCGCCCACCCGCGGCCCACGGCGACGATACCGAGCACATCATCGAGGGTCTCCAGCGCGAGGGCCGGCGCGCCATCCTGGCGCTGAACAAGATCGACCTGCTGGAGCGCAGCGCGCTGCTGCCCCGCGTCGAGCGCCTGATGGGCAGCAGGGTGTTCACGGACACTTTCATGATCTCGGCCCTGGCCGGTGACGGCGTCGACGATCTGCGCCAGCACCTGGCTGAAGCCGTGCCGCAGGGACCGTGGCTTTATCCCGAAGACCAGCTGGCCGACGTCCCGCTGCGCTTTCTCGCGGCCGAAGTCACGCGCGAGCAGCTTTTCCTGCAATTGCACCAGGAACTCCCCTATGCCCTGACCGTCGAGGTCGAGGGCTGGAAGGAACACGACGACGGTAGCGTGCGCATCGAGCAGGTCATTTACGTTACCCGCCAGAACCACAAGGGTATCGTGCTGGGTCGTGGCGGCAGCCGCATCAAGGCGGTGGGCGAGGCGGCGCGCCACCAGCTCGAAGAGGCCTACGAGCGCCGTGTTCACCTCTTTCTCTTCGTCAAGGTGCGCGAGAACTGGCTCGACGATCCCGAGCGCTACCAGGCCATGGGCCTCGAGTTTCCGGAGTAGGGGGCGAGTACCCCCTTGCGCAAAAGGATGATACGTCTGATCGCTTTGCCGGTGCTGTGGGTAGGAAGTGGCGGGCCGGCGATGCGGGGCCATCGGCAAGCGCCACTGACGCCCTCCACAGCGCCGGAAAAGCGACCCGAAGGGCGGCCATGAAGGGGAGCTATTGTCAAAAGTTGGTGATGCGGATTTCAGGCGGCGCGTTCGATCAGCTTTTCTCCGTCCTTGAATTTGACACCTCGGATGATCTC
>NZDS01000238.1 GCA_002690215.1 Rhodospirillaceae bacterium
CCCGTCAACAACAACCGCATCAATCACACGGTCGCGTAAATCCTGTGAACAAGCTCTTCCCATTCCATGCCAGCCTCCTTCTCCAGCTAACATCTTGAACCACAAATTATGACTCTTGGGAATCCCCTTGGTCGATTCGGCCTATTCACAGAACGCTCTAAGCCCTCCAAATGGCTCAGAAATAATCCCCCTCCGCGGGTCGACCGGGAAGATAGGTAGCAGTTTGGAGCGCCGCGAAGGATCGAGGCGGGTGTAGAAAAATCGCCCTTGAGCCTTTCGCCTATTCCCTTGACGTCTTCCTGCCGATTGTCGACTTGCACCAGGGGAGGTTCTGGCTGCCCAAGGCGGGGACGGCCTGGGGCTGGGCGGTGATGGGGTATTTGTGGCTACACATCCTGCTCGGTTGGGTCCTGACCACGGTCGCTGTGGCCGGGCTCACAGGCCTGGTGCGCAAGGACTGACGCCGAAAAAGAGATAGGTACCTTATGTTAGTTTGTCATTCCCGCGAATGCGGGAACCCAGGTATTGTGCCGTTTTTCGCTGCTGTTATGCGGCAATCACCCGAAAAATCTAACAAACCTGGGTCCCCGCTTTCGCGGGGATGACAAACTGAAAAACTCCCTATCCCAGATCCCTCAGGTCGTTGACCCGCTTGGCCTTGCCGATGGAGCGTTCGATCTCGTTTTGGGCGGCGATGCGGACCTCGGCGGAGACGCCGATCAGGCCCTTGATGCGGCCTTGCACGTCACCGGCGCAGGCCGCCTTGTCGTCGTCGCTGGCCTGAGCCAGCTCGGGCTTCATCTCGACCGCTACGGTGAGCTGGTCCAACGGGCCCTCACGCCGCACCTCGAGGATGTAGTGCGGCGACAAGCGTTCGTCGGCCAGCAGGATCTCTTCGATCTGGGTCGGGAAAACGTTGACGCCGCGGATGATCATCATGTCGTCCGAGCGCCCCGTCACCTTGGCCATGCGGCGCATGCTGCGGGCCGAGCCGGGAAGCAGGCTCGTAAGATCGCGAGTGCGGTAGCGAATGATGGGAAAGGCTTCCTTGGTCAGGCTGGTGAAGACCAGTTCGCCTACCTCGCCGTCTGCTTTGACGGCACCGGACTCGGGATCGATGACTTCGGGATAGAAGTGGTCCTCCCAGATGTGCAGGCCGTCCTTGGTTTCGATGCATTCGCAGGAAACACCGGGTCCCATGACCTCTGAAAGGCCGAAGATGTCGATGGCGTCGAGGCCGATGCGGGCTTCGATTTCGCTGCGCATGGCTTCCGTCCAGGGCTCGGCGCCGAAGATGCCGACGCGCAAGCTTGATTGACGGGGATCCAGACCCTGGGCCTCGAATTCGTCTGCCAGTGCCAGCATGTAACTCGGCGTCACCATGATGATGCCGGGCTTGAAATCGGTGATCAGCTTGATCTGGCGCTCGCTCAGGCCGCCCGACACCGGCACCACGGTGCAGCCCAGGCGCTCGGCGCCATAGTGCGCTCCCAGACCACCGGTAAAGAGGCCATAGCCATAGGCCACGTGGACGATGTCGCCGGGCCGGCCGCCGGCGGCGCGGATCGAGCGCGCCATCAGGTCCGACCACATGTCGAGGTCGGCCTGGGTATAGCCCACGACCGTGGGATTGCCGGTGGTGCCGGAGGAGGCATGTATTCGCACCACCTGTTCGCGCGGCACGGCGAACATGTCGAAGGGGTAGTTGTCGCGAAGATCGGTTTTGATCGTGAAGGGGAACTTGGCCAGGTCGGCCAGATCCTTCAGGTCATCGGGGTGGACGCCGGCTTGGTCGAAGGCGGTTTTGTAGTGCGCCACGTTGGCGTAGGCGTGGCCCAGCGTCCACCTCAGGCGCTCGAGCTGGAGGGCCGAGATCTCGTCGCGGCTGGCGATCTCGATAGGGTCGAGTTCGCTGGGATCCGGGGCCCGGTTATCGGCTCTCATGCCAGGTCTCTAGTCGACGCGTTCGATAAGCGCTGCGATGCCCTGGCCGACACCGATGCACATGGTGCAAAGCGCCAGGCGGCCGCCGCTGCGCTGGAGCTGATAGAGCGCCGTGGTGGCCAGGCGCGTGCCGCTCATGCCCAAGGGATGGCCCAGCGCGATGGCGCCGCCCTGTGGATTGACGTTGTCGGCATCGTCGGCCAGGCCCAAATCGCGGGTTACGGCCAGGGCCTGGGCAGCAAAGGCCTCGTTGAGTTCAATCACGTCGACGTCCGTGATCTTGACACCGCTTCGCTCCAGCAGCTTGCGCGAGGCCGGTGCGGGGCCCATGCCCATGATGCGGGGCTCGACCCCGGCCGTGGCCATGCCGATGACGCGCGCCTTGGGCGTCAGGCCGTAGCGCTCCACCGCGGCCTCGGAGGCCAGCAGCAGGGCCGCGGCGCCGTCGTTGACACCCGAGGCATTGCCGGCCGTTACCGTGCCGCCCTCGCGGAACGGCGTCGGCAACTTGGCCAAACCTTCCAGCGTTGTTTCGGGCCGAGGGTGTTCGTCGTGCTCGATGACGATGTCGTCACCGCGGCGCTGGGGGATGGTCACGGGGACGATCTCGTCGGCGAAATGTCCGGCCTCGCGGGCGGCGCCGGCACGCTGCTGGCTGCGCTGGGCGAAGGCGTCCTGGTCGGCCCGCGAGACCTGGAATTCCTGGGCCACGTTCTCGGCCGTCTCGGGCATCGAATCAATGCCGAACTGTTGCTTCATCAGCTTGTTGACGAAGCGCCAGCCCATGGTGGTGTCGTAGATCTCGGCGTTACGTGAAAAGGGCGTCTCGGCCTTGGCCATGACGAAGGGCGCCCGGCTCATGTTCTCGACCCCGGCGGCGATCACCAATTCGGCCTCGCCGGTCTTGATGGCCCGGGCGCCCGAGCCCACGGCATCGAGTCCCGAGCCGCAGAGCCGGTTGATTGTGGCGCCCGGGACCTCGGTCGGCAGACCGGCCAGCAACGCCGCCATGCGGGCCACGTTGCGGTTGTCCTCGCCGGCCTGGTTGGCGCAGCCCATGAGCACGTCGTCGACCTGGTCCCAGGCCACGTCCGGGTTGCGCTCCATCAAGGCCTTGATGGGCAGCGCCGCCAGGTCGTCGGTGCGCAGTTTGCTGAGGCCGCCGCCGTAGCGCCCGATCGGTGTACGCACGGCATCACAGATGAAGGCTTCGCTCATGAGGGGGCTCCTTGGGGTGTCTCCGGGGGGCTGTCGATGACTTTGGCACGGTAGGAAGTGCCGCGAAAAAGCGCCACCACGTCGCCATGCTGGTTGCTCACGGTGACATCATAAACGCCGGTGCGGCGCGAGAGCGAGCGCTGTTCGCAGACCGCGGTGAGCTGGTCGCCGACCTCGCAGGCTTTTCGGAAGGAGATCGAGGCTTCCATGGCGACCGAAATCGGCGCCGCTAAATCGGAGGCGTAGCTGAAGGCGGTATCGGCGAGGGTGAAGAGATAACCGCCGTGCAGAGACCGGTACTGGTTGAGCATGTCCTCACGCACCGTCATGCGTGTGATGGCGCGGCCGGTGGCAGGCAGTTCGAGACTGATGCCGAGGTGCTCGGCCGCCGGGGCGATCTGGGGGGCGTCGATGGGCGTGTCGTTCATGTCAGCGACCCGTGAAAACTGCCTTGCGCTTTTCGATAAACGCCGTCACCCCCTCGCGGAAATCTTCGGTGGCGAAGGCGGCGACTTGGCCGTCGCGCTCGACGTCGAGCTGATCCGCCATGTCGTTGTCGAACGAGACTTCGAGGGCCTGTTTCATGATGGCGATGGCCCGGGTGGGCTGGGTCGCCAAGCGCTTGGCCAAACCCATGGCCTCGTCCATCAACGCCTCGTCGTCGACGCACTTCCAGATCAGGCCCCATTCGGCGGCGGTTTCGGCCGGCAAGGGCTCGCCCAGCATACAAAGCGCCCGGGCCCGTGCCGGCCCGATCAAACGGGGCAGGTAGAACGTGCCGCCGGCGTCGGGAATTACACCGATGCGCACGAAGACCTGGATGAATTCGGCAGAGCGCGCTGCCAGCACGATATCGCCGACCAAAGCGAAATTGCAGCCGGCGCCGGCGGCGATGCCGTTGACCGCGACGATCACCGGTAGCGGCAGGGCGCGCAAACGCTTGATCAGCGGGTGGTAGTCGTCGTCGAGGACCGCCGCAGCGTCGAGATTGGCGCCATTGGCGATTTCTCCGGCCACCCCGGCCAGATCGGCGCCCGAGCAGAAAGCCCGCCCGGCGCCGGTGATGACCAGGGCGCGCAGGCTGGCGTCGCTCTCGACGGCGTCCATGGCCTGGCGCAGCTCGACGTGCATGTCGCTGGTGAAGGCGTTGAGGCTGTCGGGCCGGTGAAGCGTGATGACGACAACGCCGTCGCTGTTCTCGAAGCGGATGTTTTCGAAATTCATGATTTCTCCGATCAAAGCCTCGGGAATGGCCGCTCACAATAATTGCCGAACCGCGAGACGGCAACGGCGGCGGTTGCGCTGCCGAGCTCGGCAACCTAGTTTCGGGCGTTCCTTTTCGGAGTGGAATATTCATGGCCAGCGTCTACGCCTTCGAGGGCATCGTCCCGGTGGTCGATCCCTCGAGCTACCTGCATCCCCAGGCGGTACTGATTGGCGACGTCATCGTCGGGTCGCATTGCTATATCGGTCCCGGGGTGTCGCTGCGCGGCGACTATGGCCGCATCGTCATCGGTGGCGGCTCCAACGCCCAAGACAACGTCGTCATGCACAGCTTCCCCGGTGCCGAGACTCGTGTCGGCGAAGAGTGCCACATCGGCCACGGTGTAGTGCTGCACGGTTGTGAGCTTGGGCAGAACGTGCTGGTCGGCATGAACGCCGTGGTCATGGATGGGGCCGAGGTAGGCGCAGACAGCTTCATCGGCGCCCTGGCATTCGTCAAAGGGAACGACAAGATACCGCCGCGCAGCCTGGTGGCCGGAATCCCTGCCCGTGTGGTGCGGGAGCTTTCCGAGGACGACGTGTCGCGAAAATCCCGCGGCACCGCCCAGTACCAATGGCTGGCAAAGCGCTGCCAAGAGGGCCTGGTGACCTGCGAGCCGCTGGCCGAGGTCGAAGCCGGAAGGCCGCGGGCGCATTGGGACGAGAGCATCCGGCCGCTGCACGAAAAACCAGGGGCTTCGTAAAGGAACGAAAATGGACATGGACGGACATCTGAGCGAGAGCGAACGCGCCATCGTCGAACGGGCGCGAATCTTCGCCCGTGACGAAATGGCGCCCAAGGCGCCGGGCTGGGAGGTGACGCGGGAGGTGCCGTTGGAGACAGCGAGAGCGGCGGCCGAGGTCGGGCTCTGCGGCCTGGTGGTGCCGGAGGAACACGGCGGCATTGGCCTTGGCATCAGCGCCATGGCTCGGGTCATGGAGGAGATGTCGGCAGTCGACTTCGGCTTCCCATTCGGCATGGTGGTGCACAACAATCTGGCAGGCTCCATCGCCCGCAACGGTACGGACGATCAGCGCCAGCGGTTTTTGCCGGACATGCTGGCGGCCCGGCGTATCGGTGCCTTCCTGCTTACCGAACCGGGCGTCGGCAGCGATGCGGCCGCGATTGCCACGCAAGCCGAGCGCGACGGCGAGGGCTGGGTGCTGAATGGCGAAAAGGCCTGGATCACCAATGCCGTGACGGCCGACATCCTGTCCGTGTATGCCCAGACCGACAAGGCGGCCGGATGGCGGGGCATCGCCTGTTTTTTGGTTGAGGCCGAAACCCCCGGGGTCGAGCGCTTGCTGGCCTACGAGATGATGGGTGGCCATGCTGCCGGGGTCGGCGGGTTCCGCTTCGAGAATTGCCGGATCAGCGAAGCAAACGTTTTGCTGGCGCCGGGTGATGCCTTCAAGGCGGCGCTTCACGGTATCGACATCGCCCGCATCGTGGTTGCCGCGGCCTGTTGCGGCATGCTGCGTACGGGCATCGACACCGCGCTTGAGTACGCCACGCAGCGCCGCGCTTTTGGCCAGGCAACGGCCGAATTCCAGGGCCTGCAATGGATGCTGGCCGATGCCGAAACCGACTGGTGGGCGGCCCGGCTGCTGACGGTGGAAGCCGGGCGCCTGCACGACGCCGGCGATCCAGGCGCGCCGCTAGCTGCTGCCCATGCCAAGAAGTTTTCGCCCCGGGTCTGCTTGGCCCGCTTGGCCGATTGCATGCAGGTCATGGGCGCCGCCGGCTACCGCCACGACTACCCGTTGGCCCGCCATCTGGCGGCGGCCAAGATGGCCCAGATCGTCGACGGCACGACGGAGATCCAGAACGTGGTCATCAGCCGCGCCATGCAGAAGGCGGCGGGCTAGGAGTGCTGAGCCTTCCCATGGAGTTTTCTACGCAGAACACTGGCAATTTTTTCAGCCAATTCGGCATTGCTCAAGGCAGGCCCGGAAAGCCCTTCGACAAGAGCGGAAATGCCCAAGAGAACCTCGCCCGTCGGGCCGGGTAACGAGACGATAAGTGTGTCGAAGAGCTGTCCCACAGCGATGCGGACGCTGTTTTTGTGCACGTGTCGCCCAACCCCCAGCTCGTACTTTACGATCGGCGGTGTAGCTGCCTCCGGGTCGACGATCAGGACGGCTTCGATGGTTCGGTCCTTGTCCTCCGCGCCCACGCCTCCGGTCGTCACGACCAGCCCGAAACCTTCCTCGGCCCGTTCTCGCAGATTGGCCGATATATGATATTCATCGTCCTTTAGCGGCGGCCCGAGGCTGACCGAATAACCTGCGGCGGTCAGCTTGTCGTGAATCGCCGGACTGTTGGTGTCCTTTACCTGGCCGTTGGCCAACTCGGTCCCGGTGGGGAAGACGACGACTGTTTTCGCCAAACGCTCTTGCAGCTCTTTTGCCATCTTTTCCGAATTCGCCAAAGCTTCCTTGGCGAACTCGGGGTTGACCGAAACCCAACTCAGCAGACCCCGGGATTCCACTCTTGCATCGTCCCGGATCTCCACCCCTTCCAACGCCGAAACCGAGTCCAGCAACTCCTTCTCCTTGCCAACGATGTCGTTGGCATCGAGGCCCCTCTTCAATATGTCGAGCACGAGGTTCTCGCCGAGGACATCGGTGACCAGTAGTTCGTTTCTGTCCAACCCCAGGACACCGGCAACCGTATCGGCGATTTCAACCAAATCGGCGTTTTGCAGGAGAATCCCCGAAATGCTCAGCTCGGTCTTTCCCCTCAGGTCATATTCAACCATGTCCGACGCTCGAAATTCTAGATCGCCTCTGCTGGATCAAACCCTCTTTGACGCAACCACTTGGGCATGAGTTCCCCTTCTACCCGTTGGTTGGCAACGGGTGCTCTCGCGATGAGGTGTTCCGCTAGAGGTTCGCTGCAGGTGATGGCCCCGTAAGCACCATCAAAGGCAATCACTTTGTCCGTCTGGGCGAGGCGCTTGGCAAACTTTATGGCAGATGGCAGGGACTCCGCCGTAACGACGCTGTCGATCATTTGGAGATTCATGCAGTCCTCGGCGACCAACTCGGTCATCTCGCGGCCGACCAGAATCATTGGGCAAGCGTTCGCCAGTTCCATGTGCGGAACGCCGGTCCAAAAGTGATTCATGACCATCGCCCGGATGGCAGGGTTGACCGGCTTCAGCTTTGGCTGGTCCGGCGGCGGCTGATAGAGACCGAAACCGAGGCTGACGGGGACGGTGTCCAGGTCGAAGAGATCCAGTTCAGCTTCGGTCAAGTTGCCGAAGGTCGTGCCCCCGCCGACCATGTAGCGTGGTTCGCCCGTGCCGTCCATGATGCAGACGCAGTCTTTGATCTCGTTGTAGAGCTCTCGAATCTTGCCATAGGACTTGAATGCCAAAAGCGCCAGCTTGCGATCAATGGGCCTCAGGTCGTTGCCGGCCTCGATGCCGGTTATCCCCTGCGGCGAGGCTGCCAAAAAGATGCCGAAGGTGAACTTCTTTTGCACGAACGGTGATTCAAAAATGAGTCTGGGCACCAGATTGGCGCTTCTGGGGCCGAAATTCATGTGTTGGACAGACCTCGTTTCGAAGCGGGCGTACGACATCGAAAACGGCTTCATCGTGCGGCTGATCATGCGATGCATGTCCAACTCCCGCAGTTCGCCGTGGTGGGCATGAATGATGAAGTCGGCATCGTAAATCCGCTTGATGCCCATGAGCTTGCCGATCGGCGTTTCGATCTCAACGCCCTGGTCGATATAGAGGGCCGGAGCCACCTTCCCATTGAACATCTTGTCCAGCTCGAAATGCTGGATGATCTCCTCGGGTTCCTTCAGCCGGAAGCCGGTGGCGATGCGCAAGCGAATGTTCGTGCAGCCGGTCCTCCGTTCGACCACTTCCTTGATGGTCCGGATCATTTCACGATAAGCAAAGCTGCCCATGATCATGAAGCCGTATTGCGAAGTCAAAATGTTGACCGAACTTCTCGGCTTGATCTTGTCCATATTGACGTTGGCCAGCGCCTCTTCGGTGGCCTTGCGAATGGGGGCAAGGTCGTCGCCTTCCACATAAATGGCCTTTGGCACATCCGGGAACAGTTCCTGGACCGGCAGGGCCACCATTCCTGGCAGATCGGCCGCGCGCAATTGGGGAAGCCCCGTGGGCGTCGCCGGACCGTACATAGACTTGCGGATAGAACCGGGTTTTGCCTTGGCGAGCAACGCAACGGACATGTTCGTCATTTTTCCGTCCCTCCGAATTTGGTTCGGCCGGAGCGAGAGCTAGAATTTTCTGAATACATCTTTGTCTTCCTCCAGAAAATAGCCCTCATAAGTTTCGATCACGTCCTCGGGTATGTCCCACAAGGACTGTGTCGTGTCATACAAACGCCATTTCGGTTTTTGCACGAACTCGATTCCCGCGCCCTTCAAAAGCCGAAGGGACATCATTGCGCAATAGACCGTGCAGCCTGACCGGATGCCGGTCATCAACGCCATATCCTCAGGGGTCTTGGCGCCCAGGATGATCGCTGCCGCGCCTTCGCGCGCGCGTGTGGCAGTGCACAGGCAGAGCCATTGCATGGGATGGATATTTGAATTTCGGCAAATCTCTGTAATTTTCTCTTGATCTACGGTCGAATAATCGACGCCTAGAACTAGTGGAGTTTCGCGACTTTTCTTAATAAGGGCGTCTTCACCGCAAATGCCGATGCAATTTGGGCAAGAAACACATTTGCTCTCTTCGATTATTGCCAAATTTTCCGACATTTCGATGGCAGACGTCGGACATACATACACACATAACTTACATCCAGTGCATGCCTCAGGAATAAGCTCAGCACAAGATTGGATAGTAACCATCACTTTCTCCGAATTAACCTTCGTCGGATGTCATGCCTGGCCGGATCGGGAATGGTTCGGAACGACGTCGAACTTGATATCTACCATGGGGGCGTCAATGACGGCCCGGCCAATGTCCAAGATATCGACGTCGTGAGTTGCGATTTGCGGAATGTCGTCCAATTCAATGTCACCGGCAAAGGCGATCGTAGTGGTATCGCGCCTTGACGCCTCGCGCACCAGCGAGGCCACCATATCCAGGTCGGCCAGTTGTCCGGTATCGATCATGAGGATGTCGGCTCCCATCTCGAGTGCGCCTCGTGCTTCGTCAGCGATGTCCTCTATCAAGCCACGCAATTGTATAACTCTAGTGTAGCCCTTCATCCCGGCGACGGCAGCCAGGGTCTGGCGCACGCCGCCAAATATTCGCACATAATTCTTGTCGAGATACACGAAAGGGGGATCGGCGATGCGGCCACTGCCACCACCGCAATGGATGGCGCGGCGCACCTGGTCCTTGATCTCGGAGGGCATCTTCTTGGCGGCGCCCGAGACCACTCGTAGCTTTCCGCCGGCCAGATCCCGGGCCCTGCGTGCGGCACGAGCGATGCCCGATAATTTGGCGATGGCTCCGGGAACGCAATCCTCCGCCATGGCGACAGCCGTGGCCGTACCGCGAAACACCAGAATCGGGCTATCCGGGCCTGTCAGCGCGCCGTCTTCGACGTCCAACAGAACCTCGCAGCCAAGCTCCTCCACCTTGTTGCGGGCCAGTTCCACACCGCATACCAGGCCTTCGCTGGTCACCCGAACCTCGGCGGTAAATATCCGGTTTTCCAGGGACGCGAAAATAGTGTCACGGAGATCATGGGTCATGCGACATGACCTGCGGGCAGCACCCTGCGATCCTTCGCCCAGGTGGCGTCGGCGTCGGCACGATGGGCCACCAGCAGCTCAAGCACGGTCTGCGGCAGCAGTTCGTCAAGATTGCGGCCCGAAAGCCAACGCTCGCGAATTAAGGACGAACTGACCTCGAGGCGGGGCAACTGCAGCAGGACGGCCCGTCGCCCGGATACGAACTTGTAGGCCGCCAAGGAACCTTTTGGCGGCGAAATCGGGCGGCAGCCGGGCCACGCCGTCTCGACGCTTTTGCAGAACCAGTCAACGTCGAGTCCCATGCGCCCGGCCACCACCCAGTTTGCCAGCGATATGGTTTCGCGCCCCCGGTACCATTCGTGCAGGCGCAGGAATTCGTCGCAACCCAGAATGAAATGCCGATCGGTATCGGGGTCGATTGAGGTCAGAGCCTGCAGGGTCTGGTAGGTGGAGGACGGACTGGGAAGGCGGATTTCGATGTCGTTGACGCTGGCGCCGGTCTCTCCCTCGACAGCCGCCTGTAGGAGAGCCAGGCGAAGAGAGAACGACAACAGGCCCTTTGGGCATTTGTGGCGCGGAACATGGCAGGGAATCCACTGCACCTGATCAAAGGCCAGCGATTTGCGCACCTCCTCGGCCAGGCGCAAGTGACCGAAATGCACTGGATTGAAAGTCCCGCCGATGATCAGGGTGCGCTGCATTTCGGCATCACCAGGTCTCTTCGCCAAAACAAGGCATGTTCGCCGCCCACGAGTCGCTGCGGCACCGATTTCTCGATTGTACACTCCCTACCAATGGCAGGCACGGCTTCCGCCACGACTCCTCGCTGCGCCGCCATCTGGCGGCGGGGTAGTATCTCAGCGCAACGGGAACCCCATTTCTCTCAGGATCTGGGTAAGGTTTTCGCGGCCGGCTATGGCGGAGATTGCTCCCATGCGGTTGATCACGCGCTCGCTCCAGGTACTTTGCGTCATCTCGTGGCGGCGGGAGAATTCGGCCATCTCTTCGTCGTAGGCTGCGCGCAAACGGGGCTCATCGGGATTTCCGTATTTTTCGTGATAGAGAACGGCCGGCTGTGACAAGCGGGGCTTCACTTCGTTGGTAACGCCGGGGGCGGCATATCCGACGCACAAGCCGAAGACGCCCATGCTACCTGCAGGAAGTCCAAGCAATTCCTTGACCCTCATCGGGTCGTTGCGCAAGGAGCCGATATAAACGGTCGAAAGACCTAGCGATTCGGCTGCCACGACTGCGTTCTGTGCCGCCAGCGCAGCATCGATCGCAGCCACCAGGAAGGTTTCCAGGTAAGGCATGACCTCGAGCTCGACATTTTCTTCGTCGCCGAGCCGCTGGTTACGCGAAACATCGGCCAACCAGACCAGAAACAGTGGGCACTCCTCGACGTGACGCTGATTGTTGGAGGCTTTGGCCAGCTCCGCTTTGGTTGCCGGGTCCGTCACCGCGATTACCGACCAGCTCTGCATGTTGGAACTGGTGGCGGCAGATTGTGCGGCGGCGATCAAGGTTTCCAGCGTCCCCTCCGGCAATTCGTCGGGCCGGTAACCGCGGATCGAGCGGTGCGAAAGCAGAAGTTCGATGTGCTCGTTCCAAGGACCCGCAGCAGGAACGGCGTCAGGGCCGTAGCGCTTGGCAAGAGCTGCGGATTTCATCTGCTCCGGTGGAGCGGAAATATTCATCGACTTGTCCTGATCGTTGCGGATCTATGTACGCTAGCCGATGGACCTCGGGCGCGCCAGGCGGCGGAGTAGGGGGGAGCTATTTTGCGATGATCCGCAGGGCCACGTAGGGAACGATGTTGAAGATCAGAATGCAGATCTTGTAGAGCCCAAGGAACGAATAGAGTACCACGTCGTAGGCCTCGCGGGGCATGTGGAACATTTTCCCGTGGGCCATGTAAATAAGATCCGAGGCCGCGAGAATCATTATCACCGAAAGCATGAAAACGGCGATGTTGATGATGCTGCACCATTTGAAAAAGGCTGTGAGGGCCTGAGCGTCCATGTTTTCCTCCTGCCATTTTCTACTGTAGGTTCTACATATGCGATCTCTCAGGTCCAGGTTCAAGATTTGCGGCGATCCGGCAAATCTCGGCTAGAGTGTCGGGATCAGCCACAGAGCCCTGCTTTCAAGGAGCGCGCGATGATACCGGCCAAACCGCTTGCCGTTTTGCCCACCCATGAAGTCACCAACATGCCGCCCCATTTGGGCGACCAGGACCTCTGGCAGAACGACGCGGCGCTGCGCGAGGGTGTGGCGCGGGAGGGCGGTGGCTGGACCGAGCAAAAGCTGGCTGATTTCGGCAAGATCGCCGGCGCCGCCGAGATCTTCGAGAAAGCCGACCAGGCCAACCGGCAGGGCCCCGAGATCAGGGCCTTCGACCGCCATGGTATGCGCATCAACCAAGTCGAGTTCCATCCCGCCTATCACGACCTGATGGCCGTGGCGATCGAGAACGAGGTGCCGAACTTTGCCTGGCGCCATGCCAAACCCGGATCGCAGGTCGGGCACGCGGCGTTGACCTACATGTTCAATCAGGCCGAGGGTGGTGTGCTTTGCCCCATGGCCATGACCTATTCGGTGGTGCCGGCGCTGCGCCAGAGCCCCGGTATCGGCGACGATTGGATCCCCCGGCTGCTGTCGACGTCTTATGACGCCCGCGACATCCCGGTGGAGGAAAAGTCCGGCGTCACCATGGGTATGTTCATGACCGAGAAGCAGGGTGGCTCCGACGTGCGCAGCAATTCGACCCGCGCCGAGCCCCTGGCCGCGGCCACCGGGGAGGGCGCCGAATACCGGCTGACAGGGCACAAATTCTTTTGCTCGGCACCGATGTCGGATGCCTTCCTGACGCTGGCCTACTCGGACGGCGGCCTCTCTTGCTTCCTGGTGCCGCGCTGGACGCCGGATGGCGAGCGCAACAGCCTCTTCCTCCAGCGCCTCAAGGAAAAGCTCGGCAACCGTTCCAACGCCTCATCGGAAATGGAACTCCAGGACACCTGGGGCGTCATGGTCGGCGAGGAAGGCCGGGGCGTGCGCACTATCATCGACATGGTCCAGGGTACCCGCTTCTACTGTTGCTTCTCGTCATCCGCGCTGATGCGCCAAGGTCTGGTCCAGGCGCTGCACCACACGCGCCACCGGGTGGCCTTCCAGAAGCGGCTAGTGCAGCAGCCCCTGATGCAGAACGTGCTGGCCGACCTGGCCATCGAGGCAGAAGCGGCGCTGGCGCTTACGCTGCGGCTGGCTCGGGCCATGGACGAGCGGGCTGACGACGAAGGCGCCGCGGCCCTGGCCCGCATCGGCACGGCGCTGGGCAAGTATTGGATCTGCAAGCGTGCTCCAGGCCATGTCTTCGAGGCCCTGGAATGCCACGGCGGTCCCGGCTACGTCGAGGAATCGATCATGCCCAGGCTCTACCGCGAAGCGCCGGTCAATAGCATCTGGGAAGGCTCGGGCAACGTCATGTGCCTCGACGTCTTGCGCGCCATGCTCCGCGAAGAAGCCGCGGTGCCGGCCGTACTGGCCGAGCTCGAGGCGGCACGCGGGGGCAATGCCGCCTTGGATGCCGCCACCACCGCTCTCGATCAGGAATTGGCCCAGTCCGAAGATCTGGAGCTGCGCGCCCGGGGCCTGACGGAGATGATGGCGATCACATTGCAGGGCGCGCTCTTGGTGCAGCACGCCCCGGCGGCCGTGGCCGATGCCTTCTGCGCTTCGCGCCTGGGCTCACGCTGGACCGGCGCCTATGGCGCTCTGCCGGCCGGCATCGATTTCGACGCCATCATCGAGCGCGCGGTGCCGGGCTAGAGCACTACTGTTTTGCGGCTCGATATTCGCTGAGCGAGCCGGAGTGCATGACCCGGCCCATCAGTGGGCGGCCGACGATATCTTCGGCGAGTTGCGCGGCGTCGATCAGGGCGTCCAGGTCGATCCCGGTTTCAATGCCCAACTCGTGGCACAGATGCACCATATCTTCGGTGCAGATATTACCAGCGGCGGAATGATTTTTGACGCGGGCAAAAGGGCAACCTCCAAGGCCGCCGATGGAACTGTCGAAATGTCGTACGCCCATCTCCAAGGCGGCAAAAACACAGGCCGCACCAAGACCCCGGCTGTCGTGCAAATGGAGACCGACCTCAAGTTCCGGATATTCCTCGCGGACAGCGCCGATACGTTCACGAATGCTGTGCGGGTCCACGTCCGCGTTTCTTTGCCTCATAAAGAGCCTTGTCGCTGAGACGAATGAGTTCGTCGACATCGGTGGAGTCCGAGGG
>NZDS01000239.1 GCA_002690215.1 Rhodospirillaceae bacterium
AGCGTCTTCGAGGCCGCAAAGGTGAACACCATGGAGCGCACCATTCGCACCTTGGCCGAGCATCACCAGGCGCTGATGGACGAGCGCCGCCGAACCGGCTTCGTCAGGCGCGGCCATGGCGACCTGCATTTGCGCAACATCTGCCTCCTCGACGGCCGGCCGACCCTGTTTGATGCCGTCGAGTTCAATCCCCGCCTGGCAGTCGGCGATGTCTACTACGACCTCGCCTTCCTGCTCATGGACCTGCTACACCGCGGTCATCCGTTAGAGGCCAACATCGTGCTCAACCGTTATGTCGCGCGCAGCGGCGATATCGCGGGCCTGGCACCGCTGGGGCTCTACCTCTCGCTGCGGGCCAGCATCCGAGCCCACGTCAGCGCCGCCATGTGCGAATGCCAGACCCGGGCCGGCAAGGTCGCGGCGCTGCAGCACGAAGCCCGCAGCTACCTCGACCAGGCACTGGCTTTCCTGCAGCCGCCGGCGCCGCGCCTGATCGCCATCGGCGGTCTCTCCGGCAGCGGCAAAACGGCCCTGGCGCGGCGCCTGGCGCCGATACTGGGAACACCTCCCGGGGCCCTGGTCCTGCGGAGCGACGTTATACGCAAAAGCCTGGCCGGCCTGACACCCAGTCAGCGCTTGCCGGCTGATAGCTACACCCGCGCATCTTCGGAGATCGTCTACCAGGCCTTGCGTCAGCGCGCCGCCGCCCTGTTGGCAACCGGGCAGAGCGTCATCGTCGATGCCGTCCACGCCCGGCCTGAGGAGCGCGCCGCCATCGCCGAGGTGGCAAGTGACGCCGGTCTGCGCTTTGACGGTCTCTGGCTCCAGACGCCGCACGAAACTGCGGCAGAGCGTATCAGGGCCCGCCGGGATGACGCCTCGGACGCCACCGTGGCCGTGCTGGAGCAGCAACGCAGCTATGCCACCGGCACCATCGACTGGCACATCGTCGATGCCAGTGGCCCCCTCGACGATATCGTGGAACACATCAGAGCGGCAGTAGGGTTGGTGCAAGAAGCGGAATCTGCCGCCGCTTCTTTTGCGTCGCCCCGCGGAACTGCCTAAGATATCCCCCCGGGCAGCTAGGGAGGGGACCGTGGCAATCAAGACAATTCTCGTACCCTTGAGCGGTACGGCCGGCTCGGGTGGCGTGTTGACGACCGCCCTGGCCGTCGGTAAGTGGCTCGATGCCCACATCGAGGTGCTTCACGTGGCGATGGACCCGCGTGACAGCGTGGCCTACGTCGGCGAAGGAATGACCAGCGCCATGATCGAGGACGTCATGTCGGTGGCCGAGGGCGAGGCCGGCGAACGCCAGAAACGGGCCGCCGAACAATTTCGCGAGGCCTGCGCCAAGGATGGCGTCAAGGAATCCGACAGCGCCGTTGGCGGCGGCGGCTTCACGGCCCACTTGACCTCCATTACCGGGCGCGAGGAGGACGCCGTGGCGGCCCGCGGCCGGCTGGCCGACTTGATCGTCTGCTGCAAGCCCCGCGAGGGCGATGACGTCAGCCCCTCGGTGACCCTCGAAGCCGCGCTGATGGATACCGGCCGGCCGGTGCTGGTGGTGCCGCCGGGCGATCCTGCCCCGATCGGCAAAACCGTAGCGCTGGCCTGGAACGGCAGCCCCGAGGCGGCCAAAGCCATCCGTTTCGGCCTGGCCTTTCTGCACGCCGCCGAAAAGGTGGTGGTGCTGGAGGTCGAAGAGGCCGGCAAGGGCGGTCCCAATGCCGCCGCCGTAGTCGACTATCTGGCCTGGCACGGCATCACCGCCAGCAGCCAAGACGTCACTGCCGGTGCCGCGTCGATCGGCGAACGACTACTCGGCGCAGCAAAGGCCGCCGAGGCCGACATGCTGATCATGGGCGCCTATACCCGCAGCCGCCTGAGGCGCCTGATTTTCGGCGGTGCCACTCGCGAAGTATTGGCTGGTGCCTCAATTCCGGTATTAATGGCGCACTGATAGATTGTTACAGAGCTGGCGCAAGGATGCCGGTGGACCTACCTGTATTAGCTGACGGTGGGACCCCGGTGAGAACACGGTGTGGCCCCAACGAGGGCGTGGAGTAAACGGACCATGAGTGACGAGCGCAAAACCCTGATCCTTACCGGTGCCAGCCGCGGCATCGGCCATGCCACGGTGAAGCGCTTTAGCGCCGCCGGCTGGCGCGTCATCACCTGCTCGCGCATGGCCTTTTCCGAGGACTGCCCCTGGGAGGCCGGGCCCGAAGACCACGTGCAGATCGACCTCTCCGACTTGGACAACGTCGACCTGGGCATCGCCACCATGCTCGAACGCCTCGACGGCGCGCCGCTCAATGCCTTGGTCAACAACGCTGCCATCTCGCCCAAGGGCCCAAGCGGCGAGCGCCTAAACACCCTGACCACCGACCTCAGGCAGTGGCGCGATGTCTTCCACGTCAATTTCTATAGCCCCGTAGTGCTGGCCCGCGGCCTGATCGAGGCGCTCAAGGCCGGGCGCGGTGCGATCGTCAACGTCACCTCGATCGCCGGCGGCCGGGTGCATCCCTTTGCCGGCACCGCCTATTCCACCTCGAAGGCGGCACTGGCCTCGCTGACCCGGGAAATGGCGGGCGACTTCGGCCCCTTCGGCGTGCGCGTCAACGCCATCTCGCCGGGCGAGATCGAAACCGCCATGATCGGCCCCGAATACCAGGCCCTGACGGAGGAAATCCCCATGGCCCGGCTGGGCCGCCCGGAAGAGGTGGCCTCGCTGGTCTATTACCTCTGCTCGGAACAAGCCAGCTACATCAACGGCTCCGAAATCCACGTCAACGGCGGCCAGCACGTTTGATAGAGGTCGGAATCAATCCGAGCTAAGCCGCCCTCAGCCCTTCCTTCTCGACCCAGGCGGTGGTTTCGTCGAGTGCCTTGGCGAAACGGTCGAACATTTCGTCGATCTCTGACGTGCTAATTACCAGGGGCGGACAGAAGGCCACGGAATCGCCCATGGGCCGGGCGATCAGGCCATGCGCCTCGCAGCGCGCGCCACAATAGGCGCCGACTTTCTGGGCCGGGGCGAAGGCGCGCTTGCTGGCCTTGTCGGCCACCAACTCGAAAGCGCCGACAAGGCCGCGCCCGCGCACTTCGCCGACCAGAGGATGGTCGGCAAAGCCGGCCATGCGAGCCTCGAAACGCGGAACCACGCTCTGCACGTGGCCCAACACGTTGCGCTCCTCCATGAGCTCAAGGTTGCGCAACGCCACCGCCGCCGCCACAGGATGGCCCGAGTAGGTGTAGCCGTGGCCGAACATGCCTATCTTTTCGCTCTCGCGCACCATGGCCTCGAACATCTCCTCGGGAATGAACACGCCGGAAATCGGCAGGTAGGCGGAAGAGAGCGCCTTGGCCACGGTCAGCGTGTCGGCGGCAATGCCAAAGGTCTCGCAGCCGAACTGTTGGCCGGTGCGCCCGAAGCCGCAGATCACCTCGTCGCAGAGGAACAGTATGTCGTACTTCTTGAGCACGGCCTGAATCTTCTCGTAGTACGTCTCGGGCGGCACAATGACGCCGCCGGCCCCCATAATGGGTTCGGCGATAAAGGCGGCCACGGTTTCCGGCCCCTCGTCCTGGATCATCTTCTCCAGGCTGGCGGCCAGGCGCGTGGCGAAATCCGCTTCGCTTTCGCCCGCTTCGGCCTCGCGGTAGTGGTGCGGGCAGTCGGTATGCAAAATACCCTGGATGGGCAGGTCGAAATCGGCATGCACATGGGGCAGACCCGTCAGGCTGGCGGCCGCCACGGTGACGCCGTGATAGCCGCGAATACGCGAGATGATCTTCTTTTTCTCGGGCCGGCCGCAGGCATTGTTGTAGTACCAGACCAGTTTGACCAGGGTGTCGTTGGCTTCCGAGCCCGAGTTGGAGAACAGCACCTTGGACACCGGAATGGGCGACATCTCCTTGAGCTTCTCGGCCAGTTCGATGCTGGGTTGGGTCGATTTGTGGGCGAAGATGTGGGAATAGGGCAGCTTGCGCATCTGCTCGGCCGCCGCTTCGACCAGTTCCTCGACGCCATAGCCCAGCGCCGTGCACCAGAGCCCGGCCAGGCCTTCGATGTACTCCTTGCCTTCGTCGTCGTAGACGTAGATCCCCTTGCCCTCGTTGATGATCAGCGGACCCGTCTCGAGGTGAACCGAGAGGTTGGTGTAGGGATGGATCATGCTGGCGATGTCGCGGGCGGCGGGGGAGTTGCCGAGATCGGTCATATCGGAGTCCCTGAAGGTGTTGCGGGGGCGGCGCTGGACGCCGTAGGGTCAGCATAGAAGCCCCTTTCGCCGCATGAGTCAAAACCTCTCGACAGCCTGGAGGCTGGTCATGGAAACCAGCGATTTCATCCATAAGGCGGACGATGGCGCGGAAATTTTCGTCTACCGCTGGTGGCCCGAGGGCGCGCCCAGGGCGGTGGTTCAGATCGCCCATGGCATGGCCGAACACGCGGCCCGCTATGCCCCGGTGGCGGCGGCCCTGACGGCGGCGGGCTATGGCGTCGTGGCCAACGACCACCGCGGCCACGGACGTAGCGCACAGGGCGACGAAGATCTCGGGTTCTTTGCCGATCGCGACGGTTGGAACCTCTGCCTTGGCGATCTTTACGCCCTCAACCGCCGCCTGGCCGACGAGCAGCCTGAGCTTCCGCGCATCCTGCTGGGCCACTCGATGGGCTCGTTCATGGCCCAGCAGTATTTCATCGAACACGGCGATAGCATCGCCGCCGGCGTGCTTTCGGGCTCCAACTGGGGCCGCGGTGCCATGCTCTGGGTAGGTCTCGCTCTGGTCGCCGTGGAAACACTGCGCCTCGGCCCCCGGGGCCGCAGCACGACCGTCACGGCGGGTTCTTTCGGCGCCTACAACGATGCAATCAATGATCCCCGGACGCCCTTCGACTGGCTCTCACGCGATGCGGACGAGGTGCAGAAGTACGTCGACGACCCGCGCTGCGGCTTCATCTGCACCAACCGCATGTGGCACGACATGCTGCACGGACTGCGATTCATCGAGGACCGGGGCAACATGGGTCATGTGCCCAAGCACTTGCCGATTTATGTCTTCGCCGGCAGCGAGGATCCCATCAGCGACCGCACGCAGGGCCTCGAGGCGCTGCTGTCAGCCTACCGCGATATCGGTCTCAGCGCCGTCAGTCACAAGTTCTACCGGGGCGGCCGCCACGAGATGTTCAACGAAACCAACCGTGAGGAGGTCTTCGCCGACCTCATCGCCTGGCTCGACAAAGCGATTAAGGAAGGGGCCAGTTAGCGTACTGTTCGCGCTTGAGCAGATTCAAGGCGCGGCCCAGCGCCCGAGCCGGGATGGCCAGGCCAAAGGGATTTTTGCCGCCCAGTATGGCCACGTGCATGGCCCCGACGCGATAGTCGTCGCCCCGGCGCCACAGCAACGGCGAGCCTGAATCGCCGTGCGTGGCGGCGCAGCCATGGGCCACCAGACTGCCGTTGGCGACCGGCCCGACGACTTTGCAACTCTCGTCCGCCGACAGCACGTGCGGCCGGTCGAAGCGATATCCGGCCTGCATCAACTCAGACCCCGCCGGTGCCGGCGAAACCTCGAGCGTGCCGACAAGGGCGCCGAGGTCGCGCTCCAGAGTGAGGATGGCCCAGTCGCTGGACGGTGTGGCCGAGGTCCCGTTTCGGCTCTCGGCATCGCCACCGATGACGTAGGAGGAGACTCGGGCATGAGCCAGGAAATCGCCGCGCTGATAGCCCGCCACGAAATGCAGCGAGGCCGGGCGGAGCCAGCCGCCGCGGCGCTTGTTGCGCAGGCAGTGCGCCGCCGTCAACACCGTGCGCAAGCCGATCAGCGTGCCAGTACAAAACCCGCCGTATTCATTGTTGACGCGGCCCAGCGCGCTCCAGGGATAGGAGACCTCGTCGACGTTCTGGCGCCCATTGGCGCTATAGCTGTCTGCCCCTGCCGGCGCCGCGGCGAGCAACGCCAGGAACAGCGCCAGGGATATGATCGAGCGCACAAGTATGCCCTAGGCTAACAGAATTTCGTAGCCATCACGAATCACCGTAGGCCGCCGTCAGGGCGGCGTGCAGGCCGCCGAATTTCTCCAGCGATTCGGCCGTCGTGTAGCCTGCCACCAGGCCGCCGTCGACGACGATGTCCTGGGCCGTGATGAAGCGGCTGTCGTCGCTGGCCAGGAACAGCGCCGTGGCGGCTATGTCTTTGGGCTTGCCGGCCTGCTGCAGCGGCGCGATCTTGGCCAACTCGCGCTCGATGATGGGCAGCGCCTCGACGGACTGCTCGTAATCGAGATCGGTGCCGATGGAGAATATCGGCGTGGCGATGCAGGCCGGCGAGATCGAATTGACGCGAATGCCGTGCGACGCCAATTGCAGCGCCGCCACCCGGGTGAGGTGCAGCACGGCGGCCTTGGCCACGCTGTAAAGCACCGGACCGTGACCAGCGCGGTGGCCGGCGGAAGAGGCGTTGTTGATGATCGAGCCAGACTTCTGCGCCTTCATGACCGGCACTGCGTGCTTGATGCCGAACAGCACACCGCCCAGCAGCACCCCTATCTCGTAGTCGAACTCGGCCCGGGTGATCTTGTCGATGCGGCTCTCGTGTGTCACCGCGCCGGCATTGTTGAAGAGGCAGTCGAGACGGCCGAACTCGGCCACAGTGAAGTCGACGGCGGCCTTGATTTGATCCTCGTCGCCGGCCTCCATGGCAATGAACCGCGCCTGCACACCTATTTCCGCGGCCAGCGCCCGGCCACGCGCATGCGAGCGCCCGGTCAGCACCACGCGGGCGCCTTCGGCCGCGAAGCGGCGCGCCGTCTCCGCCCCCATGCCGCTGGTGGCACCGGTGATCATGGCCACGTGATCTGTCAGTTTGGACATGATTCGGATCCGGGTTCAGGCCTGACGATCCAGGAAGGCCACAAGTGCATCGTTGAACTCGCCAGCGCTTTCCATGTTGCTGAGGTGGCGGGCGCCCTCGATGACGAGCAGCTCGGAGCCGGCGATTTGATCGCGGATGACCTCGTGCGCCGCCACCGGTGTGCCTTCGTCATCGGAGCCGACGATGATCAAGGTCGGCTTCTGGATGGCGGAAATCTGCTCGGTCAAATCGAGCTGCGAGATGGCGTGGCAGCAACCGACAAAGCCGAATACCTCGGTGGCCAGGATCATCTGCCGCACGCGCTCGACCTCGGCTGGCTGAGCCGCTGCGAATTTTGGCGAAAACCAGCGCTCGAGGGTACTCGGGGCCTGCGCCGCCATGCCTTCGTTCTGGGCCGTCTCGATGCGTTCCTTCCACATCGGTCCGGATTCGGGCGGCATCCGGCTCGAGGTGTCGCAGAGAACTAATGATTGCAGCCGCTGGGGCGCCCTCAGCGCCAAGGTCTGGCCGATCATGCCGCCCATCGAGAGGCCGACGAAATGCACCGACCCCATGTCGAGGGCGTCGAGCATGGCCTCGACGTCGTCGGACAGCATGTCCAGGCTGTAAGCACCGGCCCGCGCCGTCGAACCGCCGTGGCCACGGGTGTCGTAGCGCAGCACCCGGTAACGATCGGTCAGCACCGCGGCCTGGGCATCCCACATGCTCAGGTTGGCCATCAGGGAATGGCTGAAAACCACCACCGGCCCATCCTCGGGTCCCTCAATCACGAGGTTTACGTCGATGCCGTTGACACTGACCTGCATGGTTCTCTCCCTGGCGATGGCGCGAATTTGCGTTATCCACGCAACAAAACCCGCCGGCCCGGCAAAATCAAGATTTCAAAATCTTCCCAGACGGTGGAACATAGTGCCGAGACGCCGGAGCAGCCGGCGTCTTTGGCGATGGAGCACGCGCATGGTGGCAGCAAGACTCTTGTTCACGGTACCGCTGGGGCTCTTCCTGGCCTTGCCGACACAGGCGCAAACCAGCGCCGCCGACCTGGTCGGCACTTGGGCCGCCAAGCAGGCCATTGAGGAACGCTGCTACATCCACCTGGGGCAGGGCAACTTCCGCATCGCACCGGCCAGCCGCCGCGGCGTCTATACGCTGAGCGGGCGCCTCACTTACCGCAGTGCCGTACGCCCCGAATGCCAGGGCACCGCCGCAGCCACCATGAAGGCCGCCCGGAACACGACCAGCAGCTGCCAGGTGACCTCGAACAAGCTGGTCTGCAAGACCCCCGGCGGTCGCCACCGCAGCTTCGAGATCGGCAACAAGACCCTTGTCTCGACCCGGCGCACGCCCCAGGGCGCCAATGTCACGACGATATTGCGCCAGCAGGCCAAAAAGACTGCGTCCGGCCCGGCCGCTCCGGCCGCCAAAATAACGTCGGGCCGGGCGCCGCCGCCCGAAGCCGAGCCGGTGGTAATGCCGAGCGACTTCCGGCAAGCCACCGGCGCCCGGCCGGCGCTGCCCGAATCGGCCGCCAACACCGCACTTGCGGTGCGCATCCAAAAGGCCCAGAACCATCTGGACAAGGCGGCCGAAAGTCTTTTTCGGGGCGATCTGGCGGCCACCTCGTCGACCACCACGCAGCAGAACGAACTGTCCAAGGCCAGAGCCTATCTAGCCCCCATTTCCCAGATGAACTCGTTAATCGATGCCCTGAGATGGAGATTATGCTATAAGAATCAATATGTTGAGGAGTTGATGGAGTG